>CAZFBN010000291.1:0-2527 GCA_964517145.1 uncultured Saprospiraceae bacterium | reverse complement strand
CGATGGAGTGGTGGAAGTCTTGAATGTTAATGGTCACGAAAAAAGTACCAGGAAAAGTCACCAAAACAGTACCACTCAAAATTAATCAATCTGAGTTTCCTTCGGCAAAAAATTCTTTACGCGGTAGCTGTTACCGGTAATACGGATAATATGCGCATGATGGACGATGCGGTCAATAATGGCGGAAGCCAGGACGTTATCGCCAAAGATCAGCCCCCAGTCTTCAAAGTTTCGGTTCGAGGTGAAGATGGTGGGTTGCTGTTCGTAACGGCATCGGATGATCTCGAAGAAGTCATCCACGCCGCTGGGCGGTAATTTTCGGAAGCCCAACTCATCGATGATGAGCAGGTCGGCGGCGATAAAATTAGCCAACAGGCGCTGGAAAGAGCCGTCGGCACGAGCCTGGTGCAGCTTGTCGAGCAGCGAGTTGGCGTGAGCGAAGAGGACCTTGTAGCCCTGGCGCAGGGCCTGCAGCCCGATGGCATTGGCCAGGTGGGTCTTGCCCACGCCGGGCTTGCCGAGCAAGACGATATTCTTCTGTTCGCCGATAAAGCGGCAGCTAGCCAGCTCCTGGATCAGCTTCTTATCCAGTTCGGGCTGATAGGTAAAATCGTAGCTGTCCAGGGTTTTGCTCTGGTTCAGGCGCGACTTCATCAACTGTTGGCGGTAAGCGTTGGAGCGGCGGTTGACGCATTCGTCCTCGATGAGCAGCTCGAAGAACTCCAGGTAGGAGAGCTGATGCTCCAGCGCATAGCGGTTATGGTGGTCCAGGCTTTGGCGAATGGCGCCCAGACGCAGGTACTTGAGTTTGTCTTGTAATGCATCCATAAAGGTTAAGGTTGTGTGAGTTGATCGTACAGTTGCAGGTCATGTCCCCATCCGCCGAGCTGCAGGGGTTCGGGGGGCGGCAGGGGGGCCAGCTTACGCTGGCAGATGTTCTTGACGCTCAGGTAGCTGTAGGAGCCGTACTCCAGCGCCCGCTGACAGGCCTGTTCGATCTGCTCGGGCGGGTAGTGGCGCTGCAGGCTGAGGATCCCGCGCACTTTTTCTTTCCAGTGGTGGGTATCGTGCGCCAGCAGCGCGTCCAGCAGGCCCAGCGCCGCCGTGCCGATCACCGCCAGCTTTTGCCGGTAATAGTCTTCTCCTTTGGGTTGTTTTTCGGGCGGCAGATGTTCGGTGCGCGTCTGATACTGTCCACGCCCGCTCAGCAGCGTGTGGACGGCCACTTCCGTGGCGCCTTTAAAAATGCGAAGCAGGTGCTCGTTGCTCTTGAGCAGGACTTCTTCTCCGGGCTCCAGGCGCCAGGGCACCGAGTAGTAATTGTAGCGGAAGACAACATGCCCCTGCTTATGGACGGTGCGCTGTTCGGTATGCCAGATCTCATAGCGCTGCACCGGCAAGGGCAGCATTACCTCCCGCTCCACCTCCTGGAATACTTTGGCCGGCACCTGGTGGGTCGTCCCGTGCACGCGCCGGTTGCACGTCTCCTCGATCCATTGGCGCAACTCCTGCCGGGCACGAGTTAACTGCCGGTGAGTCAACCCCCGGATGAAATTATTCTTACCGTACTTGACGCCGCTCTCCACCTTGCCCTTATCCTGCGGCCGATAAATCCGGCAAGGAATACCGGCCCCTCCATAGTGCAACAAGAACTCCGAGTATTGCTGCTGCAGCAACGGCTCGTACCAGTTCGGCTCCAGCACCCCGGCTTTGAGGTTGTCCAGCTTGATCTTGGCCGCAACGCCGCCGAAAAACTCGAAGGCGTGAATATGGCAGCCGATGAACGTCTCGGCCCGCTGATCCAGCACCAGTTCGTAGTAGGCATAGCGACTGAATGAAAGCACCATGCAAAACAGCCAGACTTTGACCTGCCGGCCTTCGTGCTCGAACAGCCCCACATAGCCGAAGTCTACCTGAGCTTCTTCGCCCGGCTCGCAGTGCAACGGAACGAATATCTCCGTGCGGTGTAAATCCGCCACATAGCGCCGAACCGTGGGATAGGAAATTTTTAGCTGGTGATGCCGCTCCAGGCGCTGATGCACCAATACCGCCGTGAGGCCTTCTTTGTCGATCAGCTCTTTGATAATCTCCCGATAGGCGTCCAGCTTCTTGTCCCGGTGATAGCCTTGGCCTTCCTGGCCACTTTGGATCTTGGCTTTTTTTCGCCGCACCGTGCCGCGGCTGATACCTAGATCCTGCTGGATCTCGCGCTCACTGCGCCCTTGGGCCAGTAAGGTCTGTATGGTGTTTTCCATAACCACTCCGTACATAGGGATCTCTCTTTGTGAGAGATCAAGTTAAACCATCGAAGTGGTACTGTTTTGGTGACCTTTCCTGGTACTTTTTTCGTGACCATTAACAGAAAAGTCAATAATATCGATGACCTGCTGCCCTGGAACTGGACGCCTGTAAGCAGAAAGATGAACTGAACAGATTCAGGCAAAATAAACTGGACAGATTTAGGCAAGATGGATTGAACACATTGGGGAATGCTCCCACTTTGGGGTTAGTCAACACCAAAGCCCGG
>CAZFBN010000290.1:0-2541 GCA_964517145.1 uncultured Saprospiraceae bacterium | reverse complement strand
GTCCTCGCCTGGTGGGGCATGGCGGGTCAGGGGGATTGGTATCCCGGCCTCCTTCAGGCGGTCGGGCAGACGGAAACCGGCGGTTTTAAGGCCCTCGTCAAGCTGGACAATGGCTTTGAGCCCTTCATCTGGGAGGAGACCTGGTTGCGCCAGGTGGCCCCTTAGAGGAGCGATCGCCAGACAACAGCTCAGGGAGCCCAGCCACGACCATCAAACCTTGAGAGGAGGGAAACAGCCTTGTTCCTGTCCACGGAGGAGGCTGGGTTGACGCGGCTCAACTAGATGCATGATCCTAGCCCTAAGTTGATGGACTGGGGAACCTGGAGCTGCAGTTGTTGTTCCAAGAAGCGATAATTAAAAAATTGCCTGCTTTCCCGGCGATGATGATCTGAGGCCAAGCCAAGCGACCATGATTGCACCCGATCCTGCCGATGTTGTCCGCGAAACGGTTGCTCCTCAGGAGCTAGCAGAGTCAACGGTAACAGACCCCCAGCCTTCCCGGTCCTATCAGGCCATTGGCACCGTGGAAGGATGTGTCACTCTATTTGAGGACTTGGAGGAGTCGCCCCGAATAACGATTGCGGGACGAGACTACTGGATTAGCTACACCCAGAAGGTCCTCCAGCACCTGCGCGAGGGTGAGCTGCAGCGGTTTTGGGCTTATCCCGCTTGGTGGGACAGGACATTAGGCTTCCGGTTGCTGCGCTGCGACAAGGGCGAGAGTAAGTTGGGCTTTACGCTCAAGGGCTGCTGGATTGCCAGACCTCACGGACCCACGTTGGCTATTTATCGCAATCCTTCAGGACGAGGGAGTAACAACAAGTCAGCAGCCACGTATCTGGACCTGGTGTGGGAGGCTGCACCAGAGCCGGAGGGCCAATTCTGGGAGTTGCAAGCGGAGCTGCGGGAGGCAGGGTTAGTGGTGACGGCGGCTGAAGGACCCTTCCCCCCGCCACCCCGCTGGTATCCTCAGACGATTTCGGTCTATCATGCTCCTCCTCTGGACCCGGCTTCCAGGGCTGCTCGTTCCCACGCCTCTGAGACTGGAAAACGGCGATCGCAATCCTTAGCCCCCTCAGCCCCACCCCAACCTCAGCCCTCGGCCCCACCTGGGGCTCAACCCCCTGCTCCTTTCCCTGTCCTTTCGCCTGAGGAAATTCGAGCCATGGCTGTGCCTGCCAAAGTCGAAGTCAGTTGCAAAATTACTGAAGTCCCGCCTCACCGGACCACCCCAGAGCAACTGGTGGAGTTTTACCTGGCCGATGGCGATCGCATCCTGACGGTACGAGTCAAACCGAAACAGTTCAAGAAGCTGACGAACCACGGGTTTGACCTCTGGTTGGGGGTGATCTCTGGGCAACTGGGGCCTGCAACGGAGACGGGATTTGAGCTGCTCAACGCTGGCATCCAAGTGTTTGAGCGCAAATCGAAAGAGCCCAAACCGGAGTCGGAAGCGACCTCCGCACCAGCAGTTCAGGCTGCCCAACCAACGATTGCCCCAGCGTTGGCCCGACCCCAGGCGACAGCTTCAGCGGCCAAGCCCTCGCCGCAGCCGCTGGTGGAGCCGGAGCAGCCTGCTCCATCGGGGCGCAAAAATTTGCTGAAAAGTGTGGCCATTCGCTGAACCTGGAGTCCTTGACAGGTGTCTCGCCTCGTGAAGACAGTAGCTTCAGGGGCAACACGGGGCCACTTGAAGATCTGGCACAACCTCCGTTGCTCCTGATGGGGGGCAGGAGCAGGATTAGGGAGTGAGGAGTGAGCATCGAAGTCAAAAGCCCTAGGAGTCGAAACACGGACAGACGCCCTGGGGCTTTTGCTCTGTTAGAGCTGGGTTGCAGGGTGACGGGGAAGCTGCCAGGTTCATCAGGGCAGAGGCTGTGGGACCAACCGTGTACGACTCCCTCTTAAGCGTCAGCATTTGCCCTACCTCCCCCGCCTGATGGGGAGTCCCCCTCCTCGCCAATGTGCAGATGCTTCTTACTCTGCTGGAGCTGATGCCAAAGCTCCTTAATGCGCTCATAAGCTTCCAGAGGCGGGATTTTACCGCCAGTTTCCAAGGCACAGAGATACCCTACCCGTTGGCTGAACTCCTGGAGGTTAGCGTTAAAGGCTAAGTTTTCTGGGGTAAACTCTCCCCGGTAGGGCCGTCGAGGGTATAAAAATTCATCTTTACTGCTCATCCCTACTCCTTAACCTAGACTTAAGCAGATATTAACCTTATTGACTCTACAGAAACACCTTGCGGGTCAAAAGTTAATTTTCTTTGTCCGCAACAGCACTTTGCATCCGCTACGACCTTGCCAATCTTTCTGAATCTGGCGAACAAGGACCAGACCCAAAAGGCCGTGGTGAGACTGGGATGATCCCTGGAAGGCTAAAGTGAAGCGCGACCATAGAGCTATTGTGCGCCGAGTTGAGCAACCCCTGTCATTAGCTGTAATACCCTTTGGGTTTGTGTTTGCCCTGATTGAAGCGCTAAAACCCCTTTGGCCAGAAGCACCCTTGCTGATGGGTATAAAGCCAAAGGGTATAAGACAGCAC
>CAZFBN010000289.1:0-2708 GCA_964517145.1 uncultured Saprospiraceae bacterium | reverse complement strand
AATATCGCCTTTTCCTATTCTATGTGCTTACTTTTGGTGCGGAAACCCTATTCAATTTGTAGAAAAATATTAATATTTCTAAAAAAAATAGGTCAGCTAACGACCAATGCGCTGACCTATTTTTCATTTTAAAACAACCTCATTATCAGCAAATTACGGCTCATCATCTTTTGCTTGCTCCGTTGCTGTCTGCGGTCGAGTACCTGCATTGCGCACCTGAATCAATTTTTTCAACAGGTCGAACCAAAATGGTGCACCGAGCGAAATAGCCAGTGCGGTCACGATCCAGCCGATTATTTTTTGGAAAAAGAGCCAGGGCGTCGCGTTGGATTTAATCTTGTCTAAATCTTTTGGGTTGAGGTCTGGATTTTCATAACCAAAAACTAAATACCGGGAGTTATCGTCCCAGCCCAAGCCTAATGGAGTCGGTACACTCTGAATTTCGTTTGTAATAAGAGAATCTAATAGTAAACGCAAATCCGCTGATCGGGCGGTATCCTCAGGAATAGCTTCATTTTGATTGGTATCTCTTTGAGGGATGTAAGTATTAAAGCGTTCTTGATCGGTAAAATCCTGCGCTAATTGCAGTAGTTCCCGACGGTCATCAGGATAAAGTGTAAGGTTATTATAAATTTTAAACGTATCCGCATCAAAAGAAACCGCTAAAATTAATCCGAATATAATTAAATTCCACTGTATGCCACGCTTGTACCAATCGGTGGCGCGATCCATGATCTCATCATATTGTTGTTTAAAAGCATCTTTTGCCTTCGCCACAAGCGTTTCCTGGGCTTTCAAGTCCCCGCCATCTCCTAAAGAACGCTCGCCTGGCAAGGGTAACGCTGCACTTTGATTGTAAATAATATTAAGTTGCTTACGCAAATCGTCTTGTACCATTGTTGCAAGCAGCGTCGGTTGTGAGCTAGTTTGAGGCGCAAAGGTTAAGCTTCGCTCACCTTCCGTGGCAGGCTCAGCAGGCATTTTGGTATCTTTTTCCAACAATTCTTGAATAATGGAAGTCACCTGATCGGCAGACAAATAAGAGGGCAATTGCTTCAAGCCCAGAAAACGATCGCTGTATTTTTGATACACTTTGCTGTTTTCCACCCGATTGCGAAATTCCTTAAACAGCTTGTCTTTGGCTTCTCCGGTAACAGTGGAGCGATTTTCGACTTCCAACAATTTGGCAATGGCTTTTAACAACAATTTGCCGCGCAAAGAGGTCAAAGACGCCCATAATTCTTGTAAAATGGTTGCTAATAAACTGACCAACAAGTAAATAAAAACCATCCCAATGATGATTTCTAATGTTTCCATGATGATGTGTTTTAGGTACATTAAAAATAACCGCGAAAGATAAGCTTTTTAAGGATTTAACTGCCATCTTTTTTCAAGAAAATTAACAAAAGAGAAAAATTGAATAATTTGTCATTCGTGTAAAAATTACACTATTTTGAGCAAAAATCGCAACTATGAACTGGATGGAAATGATCGGCTATACTGCTGCTTTTTTAACAACTGCTGCCTACGTGCCCCAAGCGCTCAAAACCATCAAAACCCGCTCTACCCATGATCTTTCGCTGAGTACATTCCTCATGATCTTTGCAGGCACCTTGCTTTGGTTTACGTATGGGCTTTCTATTCAAAATATGCCGATGATTCTCGCCAATGGCATCACTTCAGCCTTGGCTGGCATCATACTTTATCTTAAATTGACAACCAAAAGAACCAATACAAATTCAAATAACCGATAACAAATAACACAAAAAATGATACAACCACTTGATTTACAATTCTTAAACCATACGGATACCATCGCTTCTTTTTTAATTGAAACCACGGAAGGTCCTATTCTGGTAGAAACGGGTCCCTACTCTACTTTTGAGCATTTAAAAAAATCATTAGCCGATAAAAATTATAATATTAGTGATGTAAAACATGTGTTTCTCACTCATATTCACCTCGATCATGCGGGTGCAGCCTGGGCTTTTGCTAAAGAAGGCGCTACCGTTTACGTGCATCCATTCGGACAAAAACATCTGCGCAATCCTGAAAAACTGTGGAATTCTGCTAAAATGATTTATCAGGATAAAATGGAATATTTGTGGGGCGACATGCAGGGTATTCCAGAAGAGCAGTTGCGAATTGTATCACATGGTGAAAAATTTAATATCGGTGGCAAAGAAATCATTGGTTGGCATACGCCGGGGCATGCAGTGCATCACATTGCCTGGCAAATGGGCGATGCGTTGTTGTGCGGGGACGTTGCGGGCGTGCGCATTGGTGATGGCATTGTGATGCCGCCTTGCCCGCCGCCGGATATCAACATTGAAGATTGGCAGCGATCGCTGGATTTGATACGCAAACTAAATGTTAAGACGCTTTATTTAACGCATTATGGCGCTTTTACAGATGTAGAAAATCATTTGAATACATTGGAAATGAGACTTTTAGATCGCGCTGAATGGATGAAGCCCTATTTTGAAGCAGCAAAAAGTGTGGAAGAAATTACACCATTATTTATGCAATATGTTCGGGAAGAATTGGTGGCAAATGGCGTGACGGAAGAAGAACAATTGACACAATACGAAAATGCGAATCCCTCCTGGATGAGCGTTGCTGGCTTGCTTCGCTATTGGCATAAAAAATCACGAAATTAAGAAGCTGTTAAAAATTAAGTTTTTCCACATCTAATAGCAAGTAAACGC
>CAZFBN010000288.1:0-2726 GCA_964517145.1 uncultured Saprospiraceae bacterium | reverse complement strand
CGGAATGCCTTAATGATTTTGTCGTACGAGTTGGTAAAATCAACGGTGAGTGTATCGAATTTTTTCCCCGGATATATCCTGTTCAGCCGGCTGATGGTTTGCACAGCATTTCTATCTTGCAGGGCTTTGTCTAAAAACATGGTATGCAGCAATTTTTCGCTGAAACCCACCTGGAATTTATTAGCAACAATTAAAAAACGAATGTCATCATCTTTTTCAAAACATTCTTCAATCTTTACATTTTTCGGATTATTGCTTCTATTCATTTCGGTTTCCGAATAGAACGTGCGGTTATGGTTAATTTGTCCGCTAAAGGCAACCAACGATTTCCATTTTAAACCCCGTTTTTTCAGTTCTTCGTCCAGATAGAGTTTGTATTTCACAGCACTCAAACGGCTGGAAGTTACAATCATTGATTTAGCTTTGCCTTCAATTTTATCGGCTGTTTGGTCTTTGAAAATGGAAACAATGATTTTGCATTTTTCTTTGATTACTTCATCATCTTCAAAAGCTTTCAATTTAAGGGCACGGTAAACCTGCAAAGTAGGATATTCGTTCTGCTGCTGGTCGTCAGGTAATTTGTAGTTGAGTTCGTATAGAGTTTCGTAAGTGATAATGTTTCTGGCCACGTCCATGATGTAACCTTCTGCAATGGCTTGGTCCATCGTATATATATCAAAGGCACGACCTTCTTTTCCAAAATGCTGAATGGTCTTATCACTTGGTGTTGCTGTCATTGCAATGAAGCAAAGGTTTGGAAATTCTTTTCTGGCAATTTCATCAATCAGAGCTTCCTGCTCGTCCTCTTCTTCTTCAATTTTTTGCTGAATGATTTGCCCTGTAGCTTCATCAAACAAATCTACCATTTTTTCGTACAGTTTTCCTTCCTGATGGGTGTGTGCTTCGTCAATAATGAAACAAATATTTTTTCCAGTTTGGTCGGCAAGGTCTTTCAGAAATGAAAACTTGTGCAGGATGGTAACGATTACAGGAGCATTGACAGGTATTTCCGGATTTCTATAGTTCTCTAATCTTTCACCTAATGCTAAACGAACATCATTGCTCTTTTTGCAATAAGCTACTACTCCCGTTTGACCAATGGCTTTTAAAAAGTCCTTGCTTATCTGGTCGTCAAGGTTGATGCGGTGTGTTAAGATGATGATATGGTCAAATACTTTTTGATTTTGTACGTGCAGGTTTCGCAGATTTTGCACCAGCCAAACAATGGTGTTACTCTTTCCGCTTCCGGCACTGTGCTGAATGAGATAGCGTAAGTTCAGTTCTTTCTTTTTGCTGTAATGCTGCGTAATGTCATCATAAATGCGTTTAACGCAACGTTGTTGGTGGTATCTCGGGAAAAACCAGCCCTCTTTACTCCTGTACAAATAACGTTCAATAAAATTAAGCACACTTTCCGGAGCCAGAATTTCATTGTACAGATATTGTACGGCATAATCGTCACCTTTAATTTTCTCATTTAGCAGACCTGTGTTAAACTCCCTGAAATCGTCTTTGGTTGGTGGTTTGCTGAACGTGGTGGCAATTTTTGCTTTTTCATCGTCAGCGGCTATGTGAACAAATGCACGATGAAAAATAGGGCGTTCGGTGTCCCTTTCGCAGTATTGATTTACCGCATCCAACACATTTTGCTTGGCAAGGGTGTGTTTCAGTTCAAGGGTAATGATGGCAAAGCCATTCAAACAAACCACTATGTCAATACTTTGGCGGTCGTCTTCTGCCTGACGGGCATTGGCGGCACTGGTAAAATGATACTGACGGATAACGCTAAAGATGTTTTTCTTAGCCAGTCCTTCCTGATTTTTGTTATCGCTGCGTTCGGGTTTGAAGTAGAGTAAATCAAGTGTATGCTGACTGTTTACTTTCAGTCCGTCACGAAGCAATTGAAACAAAGGTTTTTCTTGAAGTTGTTCTGTAATCTTTTTGCCTAAATCCTTTTTCCAGTCATAGCTCAATTCTGATTTTACAGCTTGCAAGGTTTGCCGTTGGGTATCTTCCCAAAACTGCTCAAGTCTGTCCCAATGGATGCAATTTTCTTTGTCCACCGTAATTTCGCTGTCACGGAAAATGCGGTAGCCCCATTTTGTGTCCAACTGATGACAAAAATGGTCTTCAAATATTCGTTCCCAATCTTTCCGTTGTTTATTCATCTTTATTGTTTTGGGCATTTAACAAACGGGACCTGGCTATTTCAATTGCCTGATGCAGCTTTTGTTGAAGTAAAGCCTTTTCAGGCAAAGCGGTGAGATATTCTGCAACCCGGATATTGCTTTTGTCTAATTGCAGCAATTCAATGTGCTCTTCGTTTTTTCCGGCACAAAGTATCAACCCAATCGGCAGGTTTTCGTCTTCAATCCTTTCATATTTTTCCAGATAGCGCAGGTACAATTCCATCTGTCCTTTAAATTCGGCTTCAAACTCACCCAATTTCAGGTCAATGGCTACCAAACATTTTAACCGGCGGTGATAAAACAGCAGGTCTATTTTGTAATCGCGGTAATCAATAATAATGCGTTTTTGACGGGCCAAAAAAGCAAAATCGCTGCCGAGTTCAATAATGAATCGCTGCAATTCGGCTACAATGGTCGTTTCCAAGTCTTTTTCTGAGTAGGTGTCTTTCAATCCCAGAAAATCGAGAACATAAGGGTCTCTGAAAACTACATCCGGACTAATCTTTTGTTCGTCCTTTAGTGCAGTCAAATCATTCT
>CAZFBN010000287.1:0-2736 GCA_964517145.1 uncultured Saprospiraceae bacterium | reverse complement strand
TTACAGTAGCGGGGAGAGTCTGAGAGGGGGAGCAAAGCCCACTGGCTTTAGTCGTGGGATGTACGAACCCCTCTCAAGACTGCGGTAGCAGTCAGACTATCACTTAGATTTCTGTTCTGCGATGTACCGCTCAATTGTTGCACTCGAAACATTGCCAGCCGACACACAAAAATAACTGCGAGTCCACATCGACGGCATTCTCCGAAGATGCTCGAATTCCTTTCTCAAGTCTCTGGACGAACGCCCTTTAATCCTGAACATGATTTGGTCGGGCGCAAGGGTCGGGGGACAATTCAGGAACAGGTGAACATGATCTGGCATGATTTCTAATGCAATCACGCCGCAATCCAATTCAGTTGCAACCTCGCTAATTAGCTGCTTCAGTCGTGATTCGACATCTCCAACTAATACCTTTCGCCTTCGCCGTGGAATCCAGACAAAGTGATAGTTAATCAGCGTAACGCTTGTTGTTTTATGTCTATAGTTGCTACTCATAGACATATTGTAGTACAATTGATTGCATGAAAACCTTAAAGTTTAAGCTCTACACTCACAAGCGGAATCGATACCTCAAGCGGACAATTAATGCTGCTGGGGTGATCTACAACCACTGCATTGCCCTCCATAAACGGTACTACCGGATGTGGGGTAAGCACTTGAAGTGCGCCAAACTTCAGGCTCATATTGCCAAACTGCGGAAGCGTAAGCCGTTCTGGCAGCAAGTCGGCTCTCAAGCGGTGCAAGATATTTGCCAAAGGATTGAGAAAGCCTATCAGTTGTTTTTTAAGCATCACGGGAAAGGAGGGAGACCACCTGGGTTCAAGAAGGTAAAGCGGTACAAGTCGTTCACCCTGAAGCAAGCTGGCTACAAGGTTTTGGGTGGCAATCGGATTCAAATAGGCAAACGGGTATTTCAGTTTTGGAAGTCCAGGGAGATAGAAGGGACGGTCAAAACCGTGACAGTGAAGCGAACTCCGTTAGGAGAGTTGCTTCTAGTCGTGGTGGTTGACGATGTCATTGAGCCTCAAACCAAATTCGAGACGGGTAGAATCGCTGGATTTGACTTTGGGCTGAAAACCTTCCTCACTTGCTCTGAAGGTTTCAAGATTGAATCTCCCCAGTTTCTTAAACAATCCCTCTCTGCCATCCAAAAGGCAAACCGTGAGCTATCGAGGAAGATGAAAGGCTCCCACAATCGGGAGCAAGCGCGACTGAATCTAGGTAGGAAGCATCAGGACGTTGTCCATCGTCGTCAGGATTGGTTTTGGAAGTTGGCTCACAAGCTGACAGATCAGTTCGACGTATTGTGGTTTGAGTCGTTGAACCTTAAGGGAATGCAGCGACTTTGGGGACGTAAGGTGAATGACTTAGCATTCCGCGAGTTCATGCACATCCTGGAATGGGTTGCTAAAAAGAAAGGTAAGCGAATTGTCTACGTTTCGCAGTGGTTCCCCAGTTCCAAGACCTGCTCTCATTGCGGTCACGTCCTGGATGAGTTGGATTTATCAGTGAGACGGTGGCGTTGTCCATCCTGTCATTCGGAGAATGACCGTGATGAAAACGCCGCTGTGAATATCAAAATGGCTGGGGTCTCAGCCATAGGATTAGGGGATGTCAGACAGGCTTTGCCTGCTATCCCTGCCTGAGTCCTGAATCCCACGCGCTTCTAGCCGTGGGAGTGGATCAAGTGGAATCCCCGACTCAAGCTCACAGCGTTAGCTAAAGGCATAGCCTTGCCAGTTGCTGTTCCAACCAACTCGAATTGAAGACACCCTGGTAGATCCGGTTGAACACTCTTAAAACTGAAGTACCGTTTTGATCGGTCTCCTCATTCACCAACCCCGTGAGCAACAGTTCTCTTTGCTCGGAGCTATCATCGGCAGGGATCTGGCCTTGCTGGAGAATTTGCCGATACAGACGCAGCAATGCCACAGCCCGTTGTGGTTGATTTAGCAGGCGATCGCGAATGGTACGCAGGTGTTCCGGTTCATCATTCGATTCCCAATTTTCAATCAAGTGCGATCGCACCAGATGCTCCACCCAGGCCGCTTCATTGTTTGGTGGAATCGAGTTAACATCGGTGCGAATCAACCTACAAAGCTTCTGACTTAGAAAAGGCTGGCCCCCCGTCCAATCCAACACGGCCTTCAAAACCGCCAGGGGATTATTGATGTTATCTGCCAGCCCAAAAAGTAACGGTTGGGCTTCATGTAATTGAAACCCCTTTAAGGGAATGGCTTGGCCAATATTGAAAGGAGTTCGATGTCGGTCCTGAATCAATTGCGAGGGAGTCGCGACCCCCAGGAGAACAACAATAAAGCGTTGGAAGTCTGGCTGATCAGCTCGCTTGTTATAACAGGCCCGCAGCAGCACAAAGAAGTCATCAATGGCAAAGTCCAAACTTAGAACACTGTCGATTTCATCAATAAACAAGACAATCGATCGCGAGATCTGCTTCAGAACTACCTCATGAATAAATTCCCCCAGGCGTTGGACCGGCGAGAGCAAGGCATGTTCCCGCCACCAGGAGCGAATATCTGTTTTATCCAAAAGATTGAGCTGATTAGCTAGCATATAAACAAAGCCTGCGTACCATTGCTCGATGGTCGTTTGCCGATTACCAATCTCGGAAAGATCGAGGGCAGCACAGGCAAAGTTATCAGCTTGCAATCGTTTCATAATCTGAACCCGCAGGCTAGATTTACCCATCTGGCGAGCGTTTAAGATGTAGCAAAA
>CAZFBN010000286.1:0-2743 GCA_964517145.1 uncultured Saprospiraceae bacterium | reverse complement strand
GGGAACTGGAGGCAGACGGCTATGTCCATCGGGAGGTTTTTCCGGTGGTGCCGCCGAAAACGGAGTATTCATTGACCGAAAAAGGCAGGGAAGTGATACCACTGATAACCCACATCAGAAATTATGGAAAGTATTTGATTGAAAAAGAAAATATGGAAATATAAAACAATACAGCTGCGAAACTTTGAAAATGAAAATCGATCTCTTCACTAAATAAGTGCAGCATCCCGCCTTGACAGGATGCCACACTAGCAGTATAAAGTTCAAACTCACACTTGATTTTCCAGGGATTCATTATTCATTTTTTCATTATTCACTCCAATATTATACCAATCCACTTTTCGGGAGTAAAACATCACGGCTGCCAGCGCAACAAAAATGCCCAGACTGCCTGCCAATAGGGCGTAGTCTTCGAGTTGCAACACAATAAAAATGAAGCCATAAATCGCCACGAGCATAAAAGCCAACTGAATACCGAGCCGGGTACTTTTTAAAATGGAGGCGCTGTATATCACAATCAAGTCAATCGTTGCAATGGCTGCAATGAGGTAGGCAAAATTAAAGCCAATTTGCTCGGATAATGATAAAAGTAGTAAATAAAATACGCTGATCGCTAAACCAATTAAAAAATATTGGAACGGATGAATGTGAAAACGACGGATTGTTTCAAAAAAGAAGTAAATCAAAAAAGTTAATCCAATAACGAGAATCGCATATTTAGCGGAACGATTATTTTTGGAATATTCATCCACGGACTTCATAAAACGCACGCCAAATGTGGAATTGCCAAACTGAAACGCCTCGCCTTTCCAGCTTTGCGGATAATTTCGATTCAAATCCAGAATTTTCCATTGCGCTTTGAAGCCATTGGATGTAATATCGCGTTGATCAGGTAAAAAATTGCCTTCAAAACTCGGAGAATTCCAATCAGATGTAATATTTACTTGCGTTTCTTTACCAATCGGCTCCAATTTTAAATAATCGCTGCCATTTATTTTAATCGGCACGGAAAAATGATACGATTTGCTTTCTGCATTTAGCGGAACATCAATACTCACCCCGGCATTTAGTAATTTTGGCGCTGCTACGCCCGGCTCCATGCGAATAGTATTACCTGCCCAATTCACATTAATGATACTTTTAATGCCACTCATACCGGAAATGCCGACCGAAAGCTTCGCCTGATCCCAGAGCACATCCTTCGGATCAATGTGTAAATTTTCAAAATTCGGTTGTTCAAAAACGCCTTGCAACGTCATATCTGCCTGATACAGAATCACATCGAAGATGCCGCGCTGACGTACCTGATGTTGGGCGTCGCCCTTTACTTCCAATTTTAAAGGCAGAAAATGCGCTACTTCCTGCACCGCATTCTTTTTGCCGTCTTCATATTCCACCCAGCGATTGTACGGAATCGTGAGCACCGGACCGATGATGGTTTGCGGCGCACCCCAGGAATTACTCACTTCCTGAATCACCTCCTGCTGCCGTACCTGCCGTTCGCGGATCAACTCCTGAATCATTACATTCGGTATCATGAGTAATAATATCAGGAATCCGATGGAAATTAATTTTACAAAAAGCGACTGCTTCAGCCAATTGCTAAAGCGCTGAAAACCAGAAAATTCTTGTGGTTGCATATGGTTTAAATTTTAAAAAGTTCTTTGAAAAACAAAGTTTATCTATAAAAAATTTTTACTTTTTTTTCTTCGCCGGTTTTCCAGGTGCAAGCACCCCGGCACTGTTGAGTAATTTTTCCAATGCCTCTAAATGTTGCTCGAAGGCGCGTCTGCCCTCGGCACTGGCGCGGTATTTGGTATTCGGTTTTTTACCGATAAATGATTTTTCTATTTCAATGTATTGAGCCGATTCTAAATGTTTTAAATGACTTGCTAAATTTCCGTCAGTAATTTGTAATGGATCAAGCAATTCTTTTAATGCGTTAAAATCCATAAAATCATTCACCACCAGTGCAGACATAATTGCCAGGCGGATATTACTTTCAAACGCTTTATTTAAATCTTGTAATACGTTTTTCACTTTTTATAATGTGTTATGGTGTTTTAGTGTTATTGTGTTAATATTTCAGACGGCTCCACTTAAACACTTTAATACAATAACACCCAAACACATCATCTTTCATATTTATAATACAAAATTGTACCATATATTAAATGCAGTACACCAAAGCCTAATGCCCAAAATAAAATTCCATTGCTGGGAAACAAAGCAGCTAGCAAGCCGATTAAAACTTCCCAGATGCCGAGTTTACGAATATCACTAAATGTAAAATTGCCGGCGTTTATTAATGCCAATCCATAAAAAACCAGCGTAGATGCTGCCAAAAGTGAATAATAACCGCGATCATACATAATAAGAACAAACGCAGCGCCTGCTACCATCGGAATGGCAAAATTCACCGCAGCCCGCACCGCTGCTCGGTTCCAGAGGATTTGCCCCGCTTTTTTTGCTTTGAAGTAACTCAACCACAAGCCCGTGCCCGCTGCCAGAATAAAAACGCTGATAGCGGTGATGAACAACGGCAAGGCACCCGGCGAAAGCAGCCCTTCGGTGAGCGACTGATAACGTACCGTGGGCGAATAATAAATGATGCGATAGGCGACCGCCGCGCCGATGAGCGCGTAAATGCCCGCCATGATTGCCGCCCAGGCACTCAGGGACAGGAAGCGCGTAGAGCGTTCCATGATGGAGCGAATCTGCGCGAGGTCGTTTTGAGGATCGA
>CAZFBN010000285.1:0-2744 GCA_964517145.1 uncultured Saprospiraceae bacterium | reverse complement strand
TAATGGGGAAATTATTGCAGGAGGGAACTTAGGGAATATTAATGGGGATCTTTATCTGAGGGATGAACAAGGACATAATCAAATTCGATTAAGAGCCCATAATGCCGCAGGGTATTTTGGTGGAAATGGCAAGAATGGAGATATTCATCTTTTTAATTCCGATGGCGACAACGATACAATAGAGCAGGCATCAATCACTTTAAATGGCAGCAATGGCGAAATTATTGCAGGAGGAGCTTTAGCAAATATTAATGGCGATTTATATTTACGAGATAACCAAGGTGTGAATCAAATTAGCTTACATGCATCAAAAGCTGAAGGTCATTTTGGAGGTGGAGGGAAAGAAGGTAACTTATTTTTATATCCTGAAAAAGGGTTTAATGGGGATAAATTTTTTGCTTCAATTTCTCTGAATGCAAACAATGGCGAGATTATTGCAGGAGGGGCTGGTGCAGAAATCAATGGAGATCTTTATCTAAGAGATAAGCAAGGTCAAGATCGAATTCGATTGACAGCGCATAATGCAAATGGTTATTTTGGTGGGAATGATGAAGAGGGCAATATTTTTCTTTTCAATTCCGAAGGAGATAATCATAACAGGGATCAGGCAACTATTCATATTGATGGAGGTAGAGCAAATATTTGGGCTGGGGGGAATGGTGTTGACGGAGATGTCGTTCTTAGAGATGCTGATGGAAATACAAGAATTCATTTGGATGCTCAAACTGGCGATATAAGGCTCAGTGGTGCTGATTGTGCAGAGGAATTTTATATTGCTAATGGGACTGAGACTTCGCCTGGTACAGTTTTAATAATCGACAATGAAGTTCTTACCACAAGTAGTGTTGCTTACGATAGTAGAGTCGCTGGTGTAATTTCAGGTGCGGGTAGTTATAAACCAGGTATAATTTTGGGAAGTAGTTTTAAAGATGAAAATAAAATTTCATTAGCCCTTATTGGCAAAACATACTGCAAAGTTGATGCTTCTTATGAAAAAATACTACCAGGCGATTTAATTACTACATCCCCAACTCTAGGTCATGCAATGAAAGCAACTGATCAGTCTAAGTCTTATGGTGCAATAATTGGGAAAGCGTTAAAAGGAATTGATAGTGGGACTGGAATAATTCCAATTATAATTACACTACAATAACTTTTAATTTTCCTTTTTTAACCTTCTATTAAAGCACTTTCATATGAATGCAAGAGAAATTATTGACCAAGTAAACACCCGAATCAAAGACGATTTACCTTTGCAAGATTTTCAGGTAATTCTAAAAGTGAGTGGGGGGCCTCCTACACAGAGAATTATTAGTACAGTTGAAATAAAGAATGGTGAAGAGATTCTTATTAATGATGAAGATGAATTGCACGGGACTCAGGAAACTAATGCAGGTTATTTTTCAAAAAAAGAAAAAGAAGATTTCATCAATTGTTTAAAGGATTGTATATATGAATTATTGTCATTTGAAAAGCCTAAGTTTGTACCAGATTCTCTTGTCGGATCAATTAGATTAACTTTTGAAAACAGATCAGAAACCTTATACTTTGAAGGAGAAATATTTCTTGATGATGAACCAGAGGAAAATTTAAAAGCAAGAAAACCGGCTTTGCTTGAATTAAAACAATTCGTAAATCAGGTTAAATTAAATTTAAAAAAAGAAAAAAGATGAATCACTTAAGCGTAAAGGGAGTCTCAAGAAGATATCTTAATCTTACCGGAAATATTTCAGTCAGGAATGATATTTTGACCGAAGGTGATTCCTCTTTGAGAAGTAGACTTGAGGATATTGCTAGAGAGGCAATAAGTTTTTCTGTATCAGAATGTATATTCGATTGGACAGCAAGGTATCAACAAACTTGGTCTCATATACTTATTCGTATTAGGCTCAATCCAGATGACGGCATAAGCAATGCTACCATCAATAATTTGCGAACAACTTGGGAACAAACTATTGAGCAATTTTGGAGTGACAAATGGGGGACCAATCGGGTAGGCGAACTTTTCTGTCCATTCACTTTTGAAGTGCTTTGGATAAATCAAGATCAGCATCATACTGTTAGAATTCGTATAGGAACTTCACAAACGAGGTCAAATATGACTACTTGGCATACAAATGATAATGGCAATGTCGCAGCTCATGAATATGGACATATGCTAGGGCATGTTGACGAATATAGCGATGGAGATTGTCCTGACAGAGACCCTGTAAATACTGGGACAATAATGGATAATAATACAGAAACAATACCAAGCAGGTTAATTCGGCGATTCGCTGATAGGCTTGAGGTGGGATTAGCTGAAGTACCGTAATTTTTTGGCGGGATTCTTCGTTCGCTCCGAATCTTCGGCTGCCTGGCATAGCCACAGCTCAAGAATCGGAAGGGTATAAACAATTTCCCCACCCCTTTCTTTTCTCCTCAAACAGCGCTATCTTAGCCAAAAAACAACACCATGCCAGTGCCCATCTACCAACTCAAAATCACCTTGCGCGATTCCAAACCGCCCATCTGGCGCAGGCTGGAAGTGTCGGCGGATACGTCGTTTTACCTGCTGCACTGCATTATTCAGGGGGCGATGGGCTGGACTAATTCTCATTTGCACCAATTTGTCAAAGATGAGGAGCATTACGGACTTCCTTCCAAGGAGGATTTTTTTGAAGTACACGATGAGCGGAAGTTCAAATTGTCGGATTTGCTACACGGAGAGAAAGATTGGATTCAGTATGAATACGACTTCGGCG
>CAZFBN010000284.1:0-2759 GCA_964517145.1 uncultured Saprospiraceae bacterium | reverse complement strand
GACGATATAGACCAGTATCATACTTTCAATGAATACAATTACTTTCATGGCTATGAGCTTGTTTAAAATTAATGAAAAATCGTAATATCTTTTCAAACTAAGCTCCTACGTTCTCGTGTTTTGGAAGATTCAACAATCTACTCTTGAATAAGAGAATGTAGCGTCGAATTGCCTCTGTCATATTAAATAAAATCGTCAATTTTAAACAAGTTCTATGTAAGAGATGCACTTGCCATTACACTTAATAAACAGGAAACGACTTACCGATTCCGATACCGCTTGCCTAAAAACGATCAAAAAGCAATTTATGAAATATCTGTAAAAAATAAAGATAAAGATGCTGCCAACTTTAATTATCAATTGATAATTAAAGATATTCTTCTGACTACTTATGATATAGGAATTGGATTTATGGCTTTTTTCTTAGAAAATAGACAAACGTCAGAGCCAGCAGATATCCTTCGTATTAATGATTTTGGAAGAAGAATTTATCCCCAATATCTAGGTTACAAATCTCCTGATTGGAAGGAGAGTAAGTTCACTGATGCGCCTAAAGGCTCTTTTTTAGCAGATACGATCAAGTTAATAGGTCTTAGTGAAGAACCAATTGAAGAAGACTTTTCAGATTATGAAAATATAGAATATTTAAACGGAGAGCCTTTTAAATTGCCTAAGCATATAAGTAAATTGATTGGTTCGCAGTTTGTTATTAGTACAAGAGAAAGCAGCCAAAATAGCTCCCGAAACAGAATCATACTAAGTCCCTTGGTAGATGATCGAATGTATGTGCAGTGTTACTATTTCTCACCAACAGTTATGCGTAAACTTCGCCGATACAACGAACATAAAAATAAATATTCTTACATAAAAAATGATTTTTGGTACACTTATCTATTTATTGATCCCTCCTTAAGTCCTACGTGTACCAGCCGCCCAATGAAAGAACAGCTTCTTGACAAGCATACCTATGACCGATGGTTGGAATTCAGGAATTCGTCTGGGCAGTACGAGAGTCAGCTATTTGGTGTTTCAAGATATTCCTTCATGACTTTGGTGGAAAGATCGTGGTTTACCGAAAATATCTTAATCAATCATCACAAATTCTTGTATTTCCAGATGATGGCGCTGGCATTGATGCAACGTGCTGCCATCCTGCGCTTTGCCGAAGAAGCCGCAAATGTCTCTGAAGTCATAAAAATGAATAAAAACCCTTCATACCAGAAAAGAGTAATCCGCGAAATATATCGCGGTTACTTATATTTTACTAATAAGATATACTTCAGAGAAATTACTCCCCAAGAACAAGGTATTGAGCTATATGACAAAATGCGGGAGGTCATGGAAATTGATACAGACCTCACCGCCTTGCAACAAGAAGTTGCAGAATTACATCAATATGCAGTGTTATTGGAGGGGGAGAAGAGCAGTAAAGAAGCAGGGTTGCTTACTTGGATAGCTACCTTTTTTCTACCTCCAGCTTTAGTAGCAGCGGTATTCGGATTTTCTAATCTACCAGATGAACCAGACTTTAATACCAGTTTGCTTATTGGATCATTAGTTTCGTTTTTCTTCATCATAATAATTATAGCTATTATCCGTGGACCTCGACTTTTCGGTAAATCCTAAAATCTAAATTAACCACCATGTTTAAAACAACCATCACCCTCAAACAACATACCCCCATCATCCACTTCCAGCACGACCAGGAAGGCGCAACCCTGCGGGCAACAGAGGTCAAGCCGAAGTTGGATAAATTTCTCATTCAAAAAACAGGGAAAGCATGGGAAGATATTGATAACGCATGGAAAATTGGGGGTGGAGTCGAAAAGCAACAGGCTTTAAATTACAAGATAAAAATAGAAATAGACCCTGGAAAAATTCTATCCAGAGATGTGGAAGAAAAGCACCCGCTTTTTTTTGCTAATATTAAAGAAGATAATCCAAAACGATTTACAGAATCTTCAGCATTAATTAAACTGACTATTCTTTCTTTCAATAAAGATTTACTTTCATTTATCAAAGACCAATTGGAGTATTTTTTTCTTTATCATAATTTTGGAACTCGACAAACAAAAGGTTTTGGAAACTTCCTGCCTGAGAATATTTCATTTCCAAATACCTTTTATTCCTTTTCCATTCCTACTAAGGATTTAAAAGTTGTTTTTGCTACGGTAGAGCTTTTATATAAGACACTTCGATCTGGCTTAAATGGGGCTAGTATGCCTGATGGGAGCACTCGATTTTTAAAAGAGTTTTATATGAAACCATTAATATGGCAATATGCTGCTGATAAAAAGATAAGCTGGGAAAAAAGAGGTATCAAGGCTAAGTATTTCAATAGTTTTCTTTATAAACAGCAGTATCGAAAGGATGATAAAAATCGGGACGATAGATATAAAAAAAATGAAAAGATAGAAGATTTTGAGCCAACTCCTTTGCACTGGGATAATTCCCAATCCAAAATTGTAAGAGATTGGCTTGGGCTTTCAACTGAACAGGCATGGCGCGGTTATCCAGGCGCAAAGGGGCAGGCTACTATTTCCAAAATACATATTGACAAACAAGGAAATGAGATAAAATCTGACGATGCTATTGTTAGAATGAAATCTCCTATTTTATTCAAGCCTGTAGAACTGCAAGGCGGCTATCGAGTTTATTTTTGTGCAATAAAGGATAAAGAAACAGAACAAAAGTTTGCCGAAGCTATAGGGTTTCCGCACCAAAAGTAAGCACATAGAATAGGAAAAGGCGATATTTGG
>CAZFBN010000283.1:0-2823 GCA_964517145.1 uncultured Saprospiraceae bacterium | reverse complement strand
GTTTTGATGTTTTGAAAAAGCGTGCGCATACATTTGAATTAGATCAAAAAGTAATTGAGCATTTTTAATTTATAATTTTACACGGAGCGTTTAACAATAAAGCTGTTGTAAGGATACGAGCCCTGCGACGCTGCGCGCGAATTTTGCTTGCTTCAACATTTGTTGCAAATTACATAAGCTTGGCATTCAAAACTCAATTGTCAACATTTAAACTTCAGGATACTTGTTCAAAAATTAAAAATGTAACCACGAAAACCTCAGAAAAATTGCCAAAAAACGTTGCGTCTTGACGATTTTGCAGCAGTTAAATTACCTTTTAGATTGCCCAAATTTTGAAAATTTACGAAATCGCATCCGCTGATAAAAATTTCCTGTTTTTAAAAAGTAGAAATTTCCCTATTTTTCAACCATCATTACACCAAAAAACACGCAAATCTATGCCAGTAAGAATGGAAAAAGACCCACAGCGCCCCAATCAGGGTGGCAGCGGTGGTGGAGGTGGATTAGGCGGCGGACTGATAAAAATTTTGCCGTTTATCCTCTTGTTTTTATTCAAAAGACCCAAATTGCTAATTCCGCTGCTGATTATTGGCGGGATTTGGTATTTTTTCTTTGGCGGTCAGCAAATGCTCAGTGGCGGCGGCGCTGCTTACGACAATTATGACGTGAACAATGACCCGTTTTCGATGGGCGCTTCGCTGAGTGAAGAACGCTTTGACCAGGCGCAGGTATTCGAGCCTTTGGCTTATGGTTTTGGCGAAAACCGTTTGCCAGAACGAGTGACCTTGGAAAAATATGCCCCGCAGCGCTTGCACCAGGGCAATCAAGGTTCCTGCGTGGGTTGGGCGAGCGCTTATGCGGCGCGCACCATTCTGCAAGCGCGCGCCAGCGGCAACAGCCCCAATCAATTGTCCTTTAGCCCGGCGTATTTGTACAACCAAATCCGATTGAGCGGCTGCGAAGGTGCATACATGCTGGATGCGATGAAAGCGATGTCGCAAAATGGAGCCATGCCATTTCAACAATTTGGGTATGACGATTCGGATTGCTCGCGTGTGCCCAATTCGCAGGAAATTGAGCGGGGGCGGCAGTATCGAATCAAAGGCTACAACCGCTTGACGGTGGGCGCGGAAGATTACAAACCTGATATTCTTGCCATCAAACAAAACCTTGCTCAAGGCGCACCGGTGGTGATTGGGATGATGGTGGGCGGCTCGTTTATGAGTGGAATGCTGGGAAGGGAAGTGTGGCGTCCGACGCAGAGTGATTACAGCATGCGCGGCTTTGGCGGGCATGCCATGTGTGTGATCGGCTACGATGATAATAAAGAAGGAGGTTCTTTTCAATTAATGAATAGCTGGAGCGAAGATTGGGGCAACCAAGGGCTTGCCTGGATACGATATGCTGATTTTGAGCGCTTTACAAAGGAGGCTTATGGCTTATATCCGATGGGCAACACCGATCAGCAGAATGCGAACAAAATGCAAGTGAAATTTGGCTTGCTCGATCAGGCGTCACAAAGTTTAATTGCGTTGACGCAAAAAGATGAGCTGACGTTTAAAACGGTGAAGCCTCTGAAAAAGGGAGATAAATTTAAAGTTGCCATTACAAATTCAATCGAATGTTATACGTATGTATTTGGACAAGAGACAGATGGAACGAGTTATGTATTGTTTCCTTACACTGACAAACATTCGCCGTACTGCGGTATCGTGGGTACACGGGTTTTCCCAAAGGATTATTCGATGACCTTGGATCAGGTTGGCAACAAAGATTTTATCGCTATTCTGGTTTCTAAAAAAGAATTGGATTACAAGTCGCTGAATCAGGCGATCACCGCGAGTCGCCAGCAAGGTTATTCCAATAAATTGAAGGAAGCTTTGAGCAATCGCCGCATCACCAATGTCAAATTTAAAACCGGCAGCGCTGTTGAGTTTGACGCAACCACTGACGGGAAAGAAGCGGTGGCAATGGTGATTGAAATTGATAAAAATTGAGAGAATGGGGATAGGGGGATGAGGGGATTGGATTTCAATTCCGGAGCCGCTTATCCCCTCATCCTTTAATCAGAATTTGATACCCGCCGTGAGGGTCAGCACGTTGTTTTTGCCTTCCACATCTTGAAAATAGTCAGTCAAGCCGATTTCATAATTCAAATCCACGGTGAGGAAGAGTACGTCCACGCCGACACCGAGGTTAGCGCCAAATGTCCAGTCTTTTAAGGTTTCTTTGTCAAATGCAAAACCGTTCCGCTCTTTTACGCCCAAGGTGTAAGTTGGTACGATGCCGCCGCGAGCATGCAATTGCAGAAAGTCATTGTTGCCCAGCAAGCGCAGCCCAAGATTGACCGGCAATTTGATGTTTTGAATAGTGGTTTCATCCTTGAGTTCCACGTCATTTGGATCATCCAAATTCTGAATCAAACGCGCCGTATAGCTGTAGTAATGCGCGCCCGGCTGCAGGTAAAGAAAGCCATCGCCCAAGCGCAAATCCAAGCCGGCATTCCAGCCAGCGCGGGCTTCGGCGTCAAAATCTTCCAGTTTTGCATCAATGCCAGATACGTTTACCCCAATTTTAGGATTGACCGTCACTTGAGCATTCAGATGAAGGGCTGTCAACAAAAGCGCGAAAATGCTTAAAAAACGTAGTTGTTTCATGGTTTTTGATTTTTAATAAATGGAAATTTTTAAAGCCTAAAATTTCCTGCGTTTTGATTTTTTCTTCTATAAGATGCCGATAGAACGTGTTAACCCTGTGAATTAATTCTTAGAGTATGTTTAAAATTTCATTTACTAAAATCGATTAATAATGATTAGACAATTA
>CAZFBN010000282.1:0-2853 GCA_964517145.1 uncultured Saprospiraceae bacterium | reverse complement strand
CCGCAAAAGAAAGAATTCAACATTCAAATATTCGTCAAGAAGTTACTGGTTTAGTGGTTAATGAGAAAGTTAACATTAAAAGATCATATATCAGGGAAATACGGGCGATTTTTCATACCTGCAGGAAAGTTGGGCTTGTAAAAGCAGGAGAAATATACAATGTGAAATATCCTGGTGTTAAATTTCAAGAATCCCTTTATGGAAAGATTAATTTTATCGGTTCAATACGCGGTAAAAATGATAAGTTGTATCAGAGATATTTGAATGAATACAAATTATTATTTGGTATACAGCTAATAAATAGCAATAGTAAAAATAATAACTTAGCAAATTACAAATCAGAGTTAAAAACCAAAAAAAAATGCAACCATATTCCACAAAACACATCAAACTTTTTTAAAAGCTTTAGTGATTATCCATTAAAATTTTTAACACACGATACAGATTTCGATGATATTTTGTCCGAAATAAAAAAATGTAAAGATCATGTAAAAAATTTAGAAAAAAGGATAACAAATGTTGCTTTCGGACATGTATTTCAATATTTGATTGAATTTTATGAAGATTATGCTAAAAAAAATAAAAATAACGATCTCCACCCAATAAAAAACGATAAATCTCTGTCATCAATTGTTAAAAAAGTTGAGTCAATTTTAAATTATTACAAAAAATATCCATTTGTATTTGGCGACGCACAAAAAAAAGATTATAAATTTTCTGACTTAGTTAATTTTTTCAAAAAATCCTACAAATTTGGAAGACCAAATTGTGAAGATGAAACTAACATTGAAGATATGTTTAATACTATTATAAAAAACTTAGAATATGACAATAAAAAATTCGAGGAAGTATTCAATAAACCTAAATTTAAAGGGAATAGTCACAACCCAGCTATTTATACAGATATTTTTAGATTTTATAATGCACTTAAAAAACTTTTTGAGCAGATGATTAAATATCAAGTAAAAGCTAATGGTGAGATAATAGTTTATATCGATTTAGAAAAAGAACCTGAACCACAAAAATATATAATCACTATAGTACATTTAGATTCAAAAGTTACAAAAGATATTGATCCGTATAATCTTATAGGAGGTGATTTTAAAAATGTTATTAGTAATCTATGGTCAATTTGCAACTGGCAAATAGTAACTGAATTTGAAAATTTCGGAAAAATATACAAAATTGATATTTTAAACGAAGAAAAAAATGAAATCACCGCCGAGGAATCTTCTTTTGAATATGAACCCGGGTTTACAAACATTTTCACATTCTACAAATAATATTATGATTTTAATAATTGATAATACAGCCGAAAGATATAAAAAGAATATTCAACTATTAAAGAATTATATAGAATTGGAAAAATTAGAATATATAGACTCTTTTAATATGTTAGATCTTGAAAGGCTTAAACTATTTAAAGTAGTTTTTATACACGAAAGCCTTAAAATTGAGTCTTATGGAACACAAGTGGTTTTATTTGATGAATTATTAGAATTGCAAGAAAATGATAAAATATTTCCAAATATTAAACTATTTAAATTTAGTGGGAAAGGTTCTGAGACGAATTTATCAAATAATTTTATTTCAGACAAAGATTTATATGAAAATATATCAACCTTTATTGATGAATATTGTAGTTCAGGAAAGTTTATTTTTGAATTATTAAAATATGGTAACAAATATTTGCTTGAAAAATTGATGTCATTGAAAGAAAGAATTTCTATCTATACTTTTAATAATGATTATGACAATTTTGAAGACAATGATAGCGAATTTAAAAAATTAATTGATGATTTAGATTCCATTGGAATAAGTTTTAACAAGGATATTAATATTACAGAAATAACAAATGAAATTAATCTTAAAATAGATAAATTAATTAGTGGATAAGAATATATATTTTATTGAAGATAGTAAATATTTTGGATTTGCCCAAAAATTATCTGTATTGCCATTAGTGTTTAATATTAATGAATATAAAGATATAGACTTACATAATTGGTTAATTAATAATATAAAAGATATTAAAAAAGTAGATATTTTGATAATTCCATGCAGCCTTGGTGAGTCTCACCTTGATTATGTTGGGGTAAAGTTAGCTCTACATTTAAGACTGTCAGAATGTTTAAAACATAATAGATATTGTAGAATCTTATTTATTTCAAGTGATTTATTAAATCAAATTTTAATTTTATCGGATTACTCGTTCATTTTTTCGACCCCTGGAGTTGCACTTACGGAAATAGATTTTAATAAAATTAAAAAATGCATAGAAATTCTTGAGAATGTTAAGTTTGATGAAGAAAGTTATAATAAAAAGTTTTTAAATAAAATATTAATTAATAAGCCTCAAACTTTTGGTAATCATGAAATAGGAAATTTATGGGGTGCACAAAGGCTATCTGAATTTTGCGGGATAGACATAAGTGATAAATTAAGTCTTAAATCAAAAGAGAAGGTAGCTTCATTATTTTTCAAATATAAATATTCTATTTTTAATCATCGTTCCAAAAACTTAGCGTCGAGTATGAAATCCTCTGTACCTTTTAAAACTCTTTTAATTGACGACAAAGCAGAAGAAGGATGGTCTTTAGTATTGGAAAAACTACTTCATAACATTAATGAAAAAAACAAACTGGACGTACTGTCAAGTTTCAAAGAAGAAGAATATATTAAAATTATAATAGAAAAAATAAAAAACAACAATTATGATTTAATTTTATTAGACCTACGATTATTTGTAACAGAAGAATCATGTAATGATACATTGAAATTGTCAGGCAGTAAAGTCTTAAAAGAAATTAAGAAAAAAACAAATTTCCCATATATGCCCGTAATAATTTTTAC
>CAZFBN010000281.1:0-2865 GCA_964517145.1 uncultured Saprospiraceae bacterium | reverse complement strand
CCGGCGACACCCCCGCCTCAAACGCAAAGCGCTGCAACAACTTCACGCCCATGCCATGCACCGTGCCGATGAGCGCATTGGTGAGGTCATCCGCCTGCCGCGTCATACCCGATTCCAGCAGCCGTACTCGCACGCGCTCCTGCAACTCCGCCGCCGCCTTCGTCGTGAAAGTCGTCGCAATAATGCCATTGGCGCGAACACCCTGTTGGAGGAGTTCCACCATTTCCGAGGTAAGCCGGTAGGTTTTTCCACTCCCCGCACCGGCGGAGATGATTTTGAGATTTGTAGGCATGGGGTGAAGATACGGAGAAAAATGGAAGGTTGGAAGTAGCGGCACGCTTTAGTCGCCGAGGTAAACTATGTAATGTTTTTATGAATATTTCAAAATTACCGGTTGTTTGTAATAATTTTATGCTGGAATTATTACATGTAAGCTATTTACAAAAACGAACCTACTGCTCATAAATATCGTATTTGTTTGTAAGGAAATCGGGGTACAAAGCATCTCCTTTAAACTGTTGCGCAATGAGGTAGCGCTCGGTGTGCTCGGCTACCTGATCTTGATTATCAGACACTTGCTGCGGCAAAAGAATAATAATTTCCAACTCCTGATTAATAAATTCTTCCGGGATTTGAATGGTCAATGCCCCGGTGGTTGGCTTTTGTATGGTGCGAATAGCTTGCATAATAAATCATTTTTGCAAAAATAACGAAAAAATGTGGAAGGAAGTTTCATCTGGATACCGCACCCGCCGAGCTGATTTTGAAAGTTGTAGGCATGGGGTGAAGATAGTCTTTGATTTCAGCTAATTTTCACTATTTATCAACAAAAGTAATAGTAAAATTCCCAGAAGATATAGTAGAATCTTTTCTAAACCAGATACCATTTATTATTCCATTAGACGATATATGACAATAATAAGCACCATTTAAGTCAATATTACCTGATATAATACTTGTTTCTTCAAATCTAAACCAAATTCCTTCTTTACCTGCTATCATTTTTTCGACTAATCTCCATTTGGATTCTTCAACAAAATCGGTTGGTCTTTCTATTAACCTGCCTTCCATTGTTGTAATGCCATTTTCGAGAGAGGGCCAGTTTACTTTTCCTTTTATATAATCGCCATTAATATATTCTATGTATAAGATCATTGCGTAAGGTCCGAGATTAGGATCTTTAAAAGTCCCTTCCCAGGTTTGAGGTGTTTTAGAATTAGGAAATTTAGTGGAAGAGTGAGTTTTTTGAGTGCTAGGCTCATTTGATGAAAGAAAGGAATTAATAAATTTAATCAAATCAGATCTTCTTTTTTCAAAACTGTAAGCGCTTTCACCAGTCAAAAAAATTGTATTACTTTTCACCTGCGAAGTTTGTAAGTTTTCAAAAGATAATCTTAAAGAAATATTGCCTTGAAAATCTCTATTTACAGTTCCAAAAACAACTCTTTTAGCTTGTATTGTCTTGAGCTCATTTTTAATATCCGAACTAACTCCCGATAAAGACATTATGGCTTTCTCATTGTTAATTTGTTCATATAGCTTTGCGAATTTTGAACGTTGTAAAACTTTACAATTTGCATATTGACTTAAGATATCCTCAATATCATTAGAAAGTAGCCTCGAAGTTTCGTCACGTTCGCCTTTGTCATTCACAAATTCCCAGACGTAGCAGCCATCGCAGAGCTCGGCTTGGGCTGATGTAATGTTATGAAAAGCACTAAAAATTGATATGATTAAAATAAATTTTATTAACTGCATATAATAATGGATTTAGTTGTGTATAAAATTGATAGTTTAAAAATTATTTATTTTGAAGGTGGTGGTCCGTGAACTAAGGGAACATCTGGAAAAGATTTTGTTCCTATGTAAGTTTTTATTTCTAATGATTCAATCAATTTACTTTTTGTTTGAATGTTATCAAAAGTAATAGACGCGGGAACTCCATTTTTCGTAACAGGTATAGATTGGGAAGGTCCCATTTTACTTGAACTTGACATTATAGAACCACTAGAAGCAATGTAATCCTTACCATAGTCAATAATCAATCTTGAACGCGACTGACCGTACGAAACAGTAAATCCAAAATTTTGAGGTTGAGTCGTTTTATTTGTAATCCACAGAGGACAAGTAATTTTATTACTATAATAATAACATTGGCAAAATCCTAGTTTAATTTTTTCATTTTCTATGATATATGACATATTCTCTGGATCACATTCTTGTAAATCTGATGGATTTGTAACTCTACCATCAATTTGGTTTGGCGTTGGCAATTTTCCATCAGGATTTACAAAAGAATTAATAAACGCCGTTAATTTTAATTTCCGCTTTTCAAAATTATAATAATCGTCACCGGTAAGGAAAACGGTATTACTTTTTACTTGTGAAGTTTGCAAGTTTTCAAAAGAAAGGCGCAGGGCTACATTTCCCTGAAAATCGCGATTCACCGAGCCAAAAATGACGCGCTTTGCCTGGATGGTTTTGAGTTCGGTTTTAATTTGAGTATTCGCGCCGCTGAGGGATTGAATGGCTTTTTCATTGTTGATTTGTTCTTGCAGCTTGGCGTAGCGCGAGCGCTGTAACACTTTGCAACTGCTGTACTGGCTGAGAATATCCTCGATGTCATTCGACAAGAGGCGGGTGGTTTGGTCTCTTTCGCCGTTATCGGTGGTAAATTCCCAAATGTAGCAGTTGTCGCAAAGCTCAGATTGGGCACATAAAGCATTGACAATCAAGCTGAATAAAAGGGTGGTCAACAGGGTTTTTAATTGGTACATGATATTGGAATTGTATCTGGGTTATTTAATTCGTTTTCTGCAATAGAAAATCGTTTGGTGCAAGTTTTATTAGCCGTTTTCAAAACGA
>CAZFBN010000280.1:0-3053 GCA_964517145.1 uncultured Saprospiraceae bacterium | reverse complement strand
GGCGGCTGTAAGCCAGGGCTTCGCCGATGGTTTTGCCGTATAAAGGCAGCGCATCAGAAACGAACGCCAGTTGGCGGCGTAGGGATTTTGGATGCAAATCAAAGGTGGAATTTGCGTCGAGGTAAATTTGACCGGCGCTGGGCAGATATAATCCTGCCAAGGTCTTGACCAAAGCGCTTTTGCCTGAGCCGGATTTACCGATTATAACGCCTCTTTCACCAGGTGGTAAAATGAAATGGACGTTTTTAAAAATAGGATTTTCGTGGAATTGTAAGGTGAGTCCTTCCAAGCGCAAAGTTGGTAGTTTGAAATCCAATTCAGGCTTCGACCAGCCGGTTTCAGTGGTTTGTTGCAATAATTGCGTGATTTTTTGCAAAGAAATCTTTCCTTTTTTCCAAACCAAACCAATTCGCAGGGTACGACTCAGCGTATTGCGCAAAGCCAGCAAAATGAGAATAAAAGCAAATATGTTATCAGATTGGAAGACGTATCCCGTTTGTTGCCAATTAAAAACCAACCAAAAAGCCAGCGCCAGCGCCGCATACACCGCAAAAGGTACGCAGGCTTCGAGCAGTGCCGCCTGGCGATGGTACAAAAAACCCAGTTTTTGAATCCTACCTGCGCGTCGGTCAAAGCGTTGGAGTTCCGGTGTTTCCTTGTTGAAAGCCTTGAGCGAAGCGATGTTGAGCAAGCGAAGATTGACAAACGAAAGCAGCGCCGATTTTTGGTCACGCCGTTGGGTTTCCAGACTGCCAATATGCCGATTGATTAAAAAAATGAAAATACCCAGCAGCAGCGCCGCCGTCAACACCAGCCCGCCAAGCCAAACATCGAGCCAAAGCAATAGCGCCAAGCCCATCGCTACGAGCAATACATCCGACAAAAATTGCAAGATGCCTTTGGATAGAAATTGCTGCACACTGCTCAAGTCCCCACTAAATCGCAGTAAGTATCGCCCCACGCCGCGTTCTTCGTACTGCCGCAAATCCATACGCAATTGATGCAAAAACAGTCGCCGCCGCAGCCAGTGCAAGAAGGTTTCGGTGAGTTTGCCCTGTTCACTTTTTCGAAAAAAATCGAGGATTGTTTTTATCAAAATTAAAATTACAAGCAATGCCAACCAACCCATAAAATCCGCCTGCCAGCCGATGCCAAATCTTTCCAGCAAGCGCCCGCGCGCCGATTGGAAATCAAACAGCAGGGAGTAGGTTTGGACAATCACGAGCGGCAAGAGCAATGTAGCGGCATTCGCTAAAAAATCAAGCGTCAGTACGCCAAGCATACCGCTTCGGTGCGCTTTAAAAAAAGCCAGCAGCAATTTTTTTCTGGTCATGGTTTTGGTATTGCAATACAGAGTATATTGCAGAAAAGGAGAAATGTTACTATCGGAAAGTGCTTATTTTGAGATGGGTTTTTCTTGAAACTTTAATTTCTTTTCAGGATTTGTTCAATTTCAGGTCGGGTCAATCCGGTTAGTTTTATTAGCATTTCGATGGATAAACCTGCTGCTTTACCCTTTTTTACCACTTCAATTTTTCCTTCAATTTTTCCTTCTTCTCTTGCTGTGTCCAATGAATTTTTTAAATCCCGATAATATTTCAAACTATCTTCATACGATAGCAATTCCTGTTGGTTGAATTTGGCAATTTCCGCTACTTCAAATAAGCGCTCAAAGATGCGTTCCCTCAATTTTTCAGGTATTCGCTCCAGCCGATTGAGATTTTTTAACACATACAACCATTTTTCAAAACGGTTTTCCAAAGCATCCAAATCCTTCTGGAATTTAGGCATTTCCAAATAAATAAACGTCAGCTTATCATAAAACACCTTGCAAGTTTCAATATCCGTTAATTTTACATCATAACGGTACTTTTCTTTATCAGCTTTGTCTTCGCCAAATATAAAATCCAGAATGGCGATGGTATAAACCGATTTGAGTTCATAATTCCAATCTGCCTGCTTTGCTTGCTCCCGAATCGGGAAAGTGGAATAGTACAGTGTTCTGTTCTTAAAAAAGTTTTGCTTTGATTTTTGTAACTCGACGATAAATTTTTCGCCGCGTTCATTTTCGCAATACAAATCAAAGATTGCCCTCCGGTCGGCGTCACCCGAACCCAGGTGTTCATTTTTTAAATACGTTAAACTCTTGATTTTTCCTTCTTGTTCGCGCAGCAGTTCGTTCAGAAAATCCAGCAACAAGTCTTTATTTGGCTCTTCGCCAAATAACTTTTTGAATCCAAAATCCGTGAAGGGATTGAGATAGCGTTCCCGAAATTCCATCGTTGCTTTTACATTTTTTTCACAAAGATACAGGAATTTCAACGCTTTAGCGGTAGGTGTCAAACAAAATGGCTATGTTCTATTCGTGCTAAACATCCTCTTTCATAAGTTTTTGCAAGTTGCGCCGGTTGTGAAGAACCCTTGCAATAACCACCTCCGCTCCTGTAAATTCATAAACAATGCGATAATTCCACTTGCGAATAAACCGAATATTACGTTTGGATTGCTTGATGTTTGGGTCAGGCGGGTACATCTCGGGCTGCTTTTTTAAGATTTCAGTTGCACTGATAAGCGCACTTATCACTTTATCCGCAACTTTTTCTGAAGCATGATTGATAAGGTACTTCCGAATGTGGATAAGGTCTTTTCCGGCGCGCTCCGTCCAGGCAATATCATATAATCCTTCCATGCCTCACAATCCTATGAATTGCCGAATGTCTTTATGCGCGATGCGTTTGTCGGCGCTTTCTTCCAGCGCTTGCAGAATTTCCGCTTCATATTGCGCTGCATTCATAGCAGCGCCATCGGGGGCATAAGCTACGATGTAATTTTCTTGCAAATGTAAAACACTGTTTAACAGGGTATAACAATTTTCAAGTACCGCCTCTTCTTCAATTTGGTCTATTAATTCGATAATAGAATCCTTTATTTGCTGTTTGGTCATGCTTTTTCTTTCAAAAATAAGATGTTTTTTCAAATAAAGCAATTGCCGTTCTACCGATAGGTATCAAACAAAATCGCCACGTTCAGCTCGTGCGAGGTGCCAAAATTCA
>CAZFBN010000279.1:0-3111 GCA_964517145.1 uncultured Saprospiraceae bacterium | reverse complement strand
AACATTGCAGCTACGACAATGCTCCTAACGTCGCACTGCGTAGCTGCCAACCGTTGTGTGCAATTTTAAACGACAAACCTACCTAAAAACTACATAATGAGTAAGACACAAAATATCGCCATCATCGGAGCCGGCATTTCAGGACTTTCAGCCGGTATTTTTGCACGTATCAACGGCTTTGAAGCGACCATTTACGAAATGGGACAAAAAGCGGGTGGGGTTTGCTCGTCTTGGGAGCGACAAGGCTATTACGTCAATGGTTCAATCCATTGGTTGGTAGGCTCTGCACCCGGCACAGACCTATATGAGCTTTGGCATCAGCTGGGGGTGATAGAAGGCAACACCTTTCACAACCATAATAGTTTTATAGAATACAAAGACCTCAATGGCAAGGAAGTCCATTTTTACACCGACATACAAAAGCTCAAAAAACACTTTTTAGAACTCACCCCCGAAGATGAAGAAGTCATCACTGAGTTTGTCAATGCCATTGAAACAGTCGCCAACAATTCATTCCCTTTAGACAAAGCCTTTGAGTTGCTGAATGCTTGGGACTGGACGAAAGCCTTGCTCTCGAATCTGACCTTTGTAATGGCAATGGGTAAATATAACCAAATCTCCATCAAAGACTTCGCTAAAAAGTTCAAATCAGAAACTTTGCGAAAAGCTTTTGAGCATTTTTGGGCAGCCGATATGTCTATGACTTTCTTCCTGATGCAGTTGGCTTATGCCTACAAAGGCACGGCAGGCTATCCATTGGGTGGGTCGGGCAAATTTATAGAAAAGTTGGAAAAACGATTTTTGGACTTGGGGGGGGAAATTGAATTTGGGAAAAAGGTTACGAAAATTTTAATTGAAAGAAATCAAGCCGTAGGCATAGAAATCAATCAAAATACAACAATACATGCTGATTATATTGTCTCGGCAGCGGATGGGCATACAGTACTTTATGAATTATTGGGTAAAGAATATATAGATGAAAAAACCCAAACAACCTATCAAACCCTGAAAACCTTTCCATCACTCATTTATTTTTCAGCTGGCATTGACCGAACTTTTGAAGAAATAAGCCCTTCCATTGTGGGCGTGAATATCCCTTTGATACAACCTTTGAAAGTTGGCAATTACATCCACGAAAGAATCACCTTTCAAATTTATAATTTCGACCCCACAGTTGCCCCAAAAGGCAAAACACTGATTACGGCTATGGTGGACACCGATTATGAATCTTGGAAAAATATTTACGAACAAGGGCAAGAAATTTACCGAAAGGAAAGGCAACACATCAGCGATGCCTTGATTGATGCTTTGGAAGCAGAATTCGGCAACATCAAAAACAAGGTGGATTTTACAGATACCGCTACGCCTATCACTTACAACAATTGGACGGGCAACCACAACGGAAGTTATGAAGGTTGGTTGCCCACACCCCAAGCGGCAAAACTGAAATTACCCAAGCATTTCAAAGGATTGAACAATTTTTATATGTGCGGACACTGGGTAACTCCCGGTGGCGGTATGCCCCCTGCTGCTTACTCAGGTAGAGATGCCATTCAATTGATTTGCCGAGACGAGAAAATACACTTTAATACAAGTGAGTTATGAAGGAATATATCAAATGGACAATTACCCGCATTGTAATTCCTGTATCGTGGTTTGCATCATCGGTTTACATTACTCGTTTGGCAGTAAACAATGTGCATATCGAGTTTGCTTTGGGAGCTTTGGTATTGGTGATTTATGCCGTTGTAATTGATTTTCCGAGAAATAAAAAATGAGTAAAACAGCACACAACATCACCTATAAGCAAGCAGGGGGGCGTGCTTCGTAGGACAGGAAAGTGGTAAATTTAAGTTCAGTTCTTCGTGGGATGTTCGGTGTTAAAATCCCCCTGCCTGCGTATAGCTGAGAACCGTTACCTGCAAGCGTAGCGGACGACACAACCAACAATGAGAATGACAAGAATTCACAAAATATTGACCTATTGTATTGCGACAGTTTGGATTGCAAACGGACTTTTTTGTAAGGTTCTAAATCTTGTTCCAAGACACGAACAAATTGTTGCAAGAATATTAGGTGACGACCATTCCAGGCTATTGACAATTCTAATCGGACTTTCAGAAATCATTATGGCTGTTTGGATTTTAAGTGCTTATAAGACAAAGTTAAATGCTATTGCACAAATAGCGGTAGTTGCGACAATGAACACACTTGAATTTATCCTTGTTCCTGACTTGTTGCTTTGGGGGAAACTAAACTCACTCTTTGCATTTATTTTTATTTTAGTTGTTTACTACAACGAATTTTATCTTAACAAAAAACAACTCAAATAACTCGATGCTAGCATTTTTAAAAGACCATCCATTTGCAGTTGAAGCGTATTTTGAAAGTTCGCTTGTTTTAACTTTTGCAGTTCCAAAAGAACAATTACAAACTCTAATTCCAGAATGTTTACAGCTTGACACATTTCAAGACAAATGGGCTTTTGTTGCAGTTGCAATGGTTCATACAAAAGACTTGCGACCAAAAGGTTTTCCGAAATTTATGGGCAACGACTTTTTTCTAATAGGTTATCGTGTTTTTGTTCGCTACACAAATAATGTAGGTAAAAGTTTACGCGGTTTGTATATTCTGAAATCAGAAACTGACAAAACGAAAATGGAATTTTTTGGAAACATATTTACACATTACAACTACACCACAACGGACATAAAACAAGTTGAGCAGCAAACCACAAAAGAAATATCCTCGAAAAAATCAAATTTCAAAATCACAATAGACAAAACAGAAGAACAAATTTCTTTGCCCGAACATTCCCCTTTTGCAGACTGGAAGGAAGCAAGAAGATTTGCTGGACCTTTGCCCTTTACATTTACCTATAACAAGGAAACCAAAGAAGTTTTAATCATTGAAGGAGTAAGACAAAACTGGACACCAAATCCAGTCAAGGTGATTGATTATAATTTCGATTTTTTAAGTTCTTTAAAACTTGAAAATCCATTATTGGCAAATGCTTTCATTATTAAAAACATTCCATACTATTGGAAAAAAGGCAAAATTGAAAAATGGAAATAAACAGACGAAGTTTTCAAGGAATATTAAATATTTTAA
>CAZFBN010000278.1:0-3115 GCA_964517145.1 uncultured Saprospiraceae bacterium | reverse complement strand
CTTCAAGCTAAATTTTTCCAATAAGAAATCTCTCCTTAAAATTTCCAGTGATATATTTATATTTGCTGCTATTCAAGCAACATTATATTTCATAACACTAAACCCATTTCGCTCATCTTTTGATTCCTGCAAACGACATATTAGCCAGAAGAAACGAGATCAAAGACTGCATCGCCGCTGCGGACATGGAGCGCGCGGTGAAGCGTTTGATTGACTTCGCTAGAGATTTTTGTGCCGAAGAGGAAGATAATGTGCTAATTATTAGTATGGAATTTTACTATTTATTAAAAAAGGAAAAAATGGGGGTAGTCAACAACGACGATGAATTATTGAATAAACGAAGAATTGCTGTTAAAATCCTGAATACGCTTAGTATGATGACTTCAAACCTCGCACAAGCATGATAAATGATCTACAAAATAGAGCAAAAAAAATTCGAGAGGTACTGCGAGAGCATCCTGCCAGTGGTGCAGATTTGCTCATGGATTTTGCGAGAGAATTTAACGAGAGGGAAGAAGTAGAAAACCAGGTAATTTTACTAAAAATAGATTTATTGGAAGCGCAAACCCTGGAAGATAAAGAAGCAATTATTTCACAACTAGATAAAATTGCAGACCAAATCGTTTCAGATTATACCCCCACAACGAAACCTGCAATAGCAAAAATACAATACAATCTTGCTGAGTTAGCCAAAGCGCAAATCATTGAAAATAAAGTCGTTGTAGAAGCCAAAAACATAGAAAAACGCTACCGAAGCACTGGTTTTAAACTGGAATTAGAGCATTTAGAGTTGAGACTTGGTGAAATCACAGGCTTGGTCGGTGAAAATGCAACCGGTAAAACCACCCTTTTCCGCATCCTTGCGGGCGACCTTGCGCACGATAAAGGCAGTTTGCGCTATCCTTTATTTCAGAAAGGGAAAGGCTTGAATTGGGTTCGATTGAAACAACTAATTGCTTATGTGCCGCAGGAATTGCCCAAATGGGAAGGTTCTTTACTGCATAACTTGAAGTATGAAGCGGCGATGCACGGCATCAAAGGAGCCGCCAATCAAAAAGCGGTGGATTACATTGTGCAACGCTTAGGGCTGGCATCGCATTTGGAAAAAAGCTGGAAGCAATTATCCGGCGGCTATAAACTGCGCTTTGCTTTGGCAAAAGCATTGGTGTGGAAGCCGCAGCTACTCATCGTGGATGAACCACTGGCGCATTTGGATATAAAAACGCAGATAACGGTGCTGACCGATTTGCAAAATCTAGCGAAAAGCCTGCGCGACCCTATCGCTATTATGATTAGCTCCCAACACCTGCACGAAATAGAAGCCGTAGCCGATCAAATCATCTTTATGCGCGAAGGCAAAGCCGAAAACCTGGGCAGTATTGCAAGCTACGGAAATGATAGAACGCATAATATCTTTGAGATCAATGCGACTATGCCTTACAATGATTTTGTAAAAGAACTGGCAAATTTCCCCTACCAAAAAATATGGAGCAATGGCATAACTTACTTTGTTACAACTGACCTGGAAGTAAGCGGCTACCAACTCCTGCAGTACCTGGCTGAGCATAACGTGATCGTGCGCTACTACCGCGATATTAGCCAATCTGTTAAAACCAAGTTTTATGAATAAGTGGCTGGTACCAAAATTTTTGAAGAGGTTAGACACTTTTCTATTAGAAAACCAGCCCACGATCTGGCGCACGCGGATTCATTTTGTGTTGTTTTACGCAATTGCTGTGATCCCTTTTTTCTTTATGCTAGGGTTATTGTATCCAATATCATATTCAAATCCAGTTGTCCATCCAATTGAACCAATTAAAATTGCATCAGGAATATATTATGTTGCTCCTCTGATATTTTGTATTATTGGAATTCTCTATTGGATGTATTTAGAATACCAATTTCCGCTTCAAAAAAGTGGATTAGTAAGAACCTTGTTGGATATCTTTTTCTATTCTATAGGGTTATATTTTATTCTTGCTTTTACTTCCACTGCCTTTTATATGGGTTTGATTACAAAAAGTGCTTTTATGTGGATAACGGAAAATGATATGGAATATTTAAGAGAAAATGATAATTATATCTATGGTTTTGTACTGCTAGAAGAAGATAGTGTATATCAAGAGAAAGGAGATACTTTCTTCCAAAGAAGGGAAGCTATATTCAAAAATATTTTGCAACACGAAAAACATGAACTTCAATATCGATACAATGAGTGTTATTCTAATTACTGGTTAAAATTCGAAAATAGGAATCCCGCATATGCAGATGATTTATTAAAGTCATCTTTTGAATTATTTACAATTTCTGTGAATAATCTCTCCTCTACTAATAATTTAAAAAAATTAAACTCAGATATTACTTTTCTTTCGTATCGATCATATCGTTCTTATGGTTTTTATCAATTATACCAATCAAACAAATCTTACACAGCTTACAAATCAGATTTACTTTATTTATTAGGTTTTGCGAATAGGTCTTGGTTGACATCAAAGCATTTAGATCGATCATTATTAACATTTCTTTTATATATGTCTGACTATTCATCCTATTATTCTAAAAAAAATATATCTAAACTAGAAAATTATAAGTTTCAAAAAGATTTCAAAACTATAGAATTTGAAGAATTAATATTTAGAATTGACGAAAGCATACAAGACCAATATAGATTATATACCAGAGGAACAGGTAATTCAAAAAAATTAATTATTCCTACTTATAGCTACTCAATGGAAAATGTAGTACGCTCAGTAGAAAATGCTCGACAGTATTTAACAAGTAACCAGTTTCTATGTTTCCTTCTTAGCTTGTTACATTTATTGCCATTAATTTGTTGGGTATTCGCTGCGGCACCTTTTTTTTCTTTTAGAATGGTTTTGTGGTCATTGATCGTAGGGGTTATTATCATGCTTCTTAGTTCTTGGGGATTTGAAAAACTTATTCTTAATAATTCATTCATTTTTAATGATATAGAAAGCTTTTTGGACAGGATTACATATTTGGCAATGCCCACATTAGGTCTCTCATTATTGATGGTAGCCGCACTATTTCCTAAATTCAATAATTAGACTTGCGTCAAATTGATTATCAACAGATTAAGAAATTCCAGAGTCCG
>CAZFBN010000277.1:0-3122 GCA_964517145.1 uncultured Saprospiraceae bacterium | reverse complement strand
TTTCAACAAGATCGGATGCGCATCGCTTCCGACTAAAAATAGTTGGGTAGAGTCTTAAAATTCAAGCACTTCCTTCTTAATTTTTTTTTAATTTCAACATGCTTCGTTACATTTGCTCAGGCACGATCTTTCTTTACAACCCATTTCAATGATTTAAAATATGAGCAAAAAAATAGGTTACGGACTCGTTGGTTCTCAATTCATTACAACCATTCACGCCGAATCCATCAAAAGTGTAGCCGATGCCGAAATCATCGCAGTGATGTCGCCCACGCCGGGTAATGCCGAAAAATTTGCCCAGCAGCACGGCATTCCGCATCATTTCACGGAGTTAGAAAAAATGCTGGCAATGCCGGAAATTGATGTGATTGTGATTGGTGCACCCAATTATTTACATTGTGATATTACATTAAAAGCCGCCGCAGCAGGCAAACACATCATATGCGAAAAACCACTATGTATGAATCTGGCAGAAGCCGATTTGATGATTGATACTTGTAAAAAAGCAAACGTGAAGCTGATGTACGCCGAGGAATTGTGCTTTACGCCAAAATATGTGCGCTTGAAAAATCTGCTCGACGAAGGTGCGCTGGGCAAGCCGGTTTTATTAAAACAATCCGAAAAACACGATGGTCCGCACGCGCCACATTTTTGGGATGTGGAGCGCTCCGGCGGTGGGGTCACGATGGATATGGGCTGCCACGGCATTGAGTTTTTCCGTTGGGTGCTCGGTCGCCCGAAAATCAAGTCGGTTTACGCGCAAATGGGCACTTATGTGCACACGGATAAGACCATTGGCGATGACAATGCCATTATCATTCTCGAATTTGAAAATGGCGTGGTGGCTATGGCAGAAGAAAGCTGGACGAAGCTGGGCGGCATGGATGATCGCGCAGAAATACATGGTTCTGAGGGTGTTGCATATGCAGATGTTTTACAAGGTAATTCCATTCAAACCTATAGTTCAAAAGGCATCGGTTATGCGGTGGAAAAAGCGGGCAATACCGTGGGCTGGAGCTATGTGATGTACGAAGAAGCTTGGAATTACGGCTTTCCACAGGAATTCGCGCATTTTACCGATTGCATCAAAAATGACAAACAGCCTTTGGTGACGGGCGAAGACGGCAGGGCAGTGTTGGAAGTGATTTTTGCGGCATACGAATCGGCAGGCACCGGGCGCAAGGTAGAACTGCCGTTTGAAACAACAGTAGATAAACCGTATAAACTGTGGAAAAAACCTTGATATAATTATTACGCAAACTAAATAAAAACAGGCTTTTATCCTTAGAATGACTCTTTTTTGTTACAAATTTTATAAAAATTGGTATAAACAGGGATCAAATAACAAAGAATGAATACAAAATATGATGTGTTTGTAGTCGCGGATTTGTGTATGGATTTGCTGTTTACCGGCAGGGTGCGCCCGCGCTACGGGCAGGCGGAGCAGTTTATTGATGATTATACGGCGGATTTGGGCGGTTCGGCGGCGATTTTTGCGTCGCAATTCACCAAATTAGGCGGTAAAGTCGGCTTTTTGGGCAAAGTAGGCGACGATTTGTTTGGGCATATTCTACTCGATAAATTAAAAAAAATAGGTATCTCTACAGAACTGGTTTCCATTGATCCACATTGCAAAACCGCAGTAGGGGTAGGACTTTCGGATCGCGCAGATCGCGCCATGCTCACTTACCTGGGCTCCATTGAAGCACTGCAACCAACTGATATTCAGGAAGTTTTTATCGAAAATACCCGGCATTGGCACATCGCAAGTTATTATTTATTGGAACAATTTCAAGAATTTTGGATTGATTTCCTACCGAAGCTCAAGGAGAAAGGCATTACGATTTCTTTAGATACGAATTGGGCACCAAGAAATGACTGGTTTCGGGTAAAACCGATTTTACCATTGATTGATGTGCTACTGCCGAATGAAGAAGAAGCTTTGTATCTGTCTGATCGAGAGGATTTTATAGAAAGGGGCAAGCGCCTTGCAGGTATTTGCAATCTGGTAGTCATAAAATGCGGGGCAGAGGGTGCCACGGTTTTTCAGGGCGACAAAGTCACGCGATTCGGCATTCCCGACGTTTTCACGGAAAATCTGGAAATTGCTGATACCACGGGCGCCGGTGATAATTTTGATGCCGGTTTTTTGCGCAATTGGCTACTCGGCAAGCCTCTCGTGGATTGTGTACAGTTGGCAATGAAATGTGGCACGAAAAGTTTGACTGCCATTGGCGGCATCGCCGGTCAGGTGCAGGAAATTACAAATTAATTTATAATCATAAACTACTGATAGTAATTCAAGTATGTCAGCAGTTTATTTTTAATATTTAATTTTTATGATTATTTTTTAAATAAAATGTAATGAAAATTCGATATTATGATACCTACGAGCAAATGAGTGATCGCGCCCGTGATCTGATTGTAATGACTTTAGTACAAAATAAAAAAGCGTTGGTTTGCGCGGCTACCGGCAATTCGCCTTTAAAAACCTATCAAATGCTGGCGGAAAATTATCAACAAGAACCGGCTTTGTTCAATCAAATGCGCCTCTTGAAACTCGACGAATGGGGCGGTGTACCGATAGAGAATGCCCAAACTTGTGAATCTTTTTTGCAGGAAAACCTGGTTAATCCATTGAATATCAGCTCTGAACGTTATTTTACTTTTTCCAGCAATCCAACTGATCCAAAAGCCGAATGTGAACGCATTCAAACCATTATAGAACAGCAAGGTCCTATTGATTTGTGCGTGCTCGGTTTGGGTAAGAATGGGCACATCGGTTTTAACGAACCCGCAGCAACATTGACTCCACACGCGCACGTAGCGACTTTGTCGCCAACCTCCTTGCAACATGCTATGGCAAGCGCCATGGAAATCAAGCCTACTTACGGCATGACGCTTGGAATGCGTGATATCATGCAATCGAAAAAAATTCTTTTATTAATAACAGGAAGTAATAAAAAAGAAGCGATTAATACCTTATTAGAACAAAAAATTTCGACTTATTTACCGGCATCTTTCCTCTTATTACATCCTAATGTAGAATGTTTGATTGATAAAAATGTAATAGACTTGCGTCAAATTGATTATCAACAGATTAAGAAATTCCAGAGTCCGGC
>CAZFBN010000276.1:0-3141 GCA_964517145.1 uncultured Saprospiraceae bacterium | reverse complement strand
CGGCGGTAGTGGCGCTGCGCCATTCCATGCGGATACGCTGGCGGGCATCGTTCAGCTCATCAAATCCCTCCTCATCGGCTTCGTTTTCTTCTTCGTTGTCATCATCCTTTTCTTCCTCCTCCTCGTCATTGCCGTAAGGAAATAGTTCGATTTCGTTGAAAATATCGCTGTCTTTTTTGGTTTTCAGATTTTTAAGCTCCGGGTTGAGCTGCAATTGCTCGCGGAGTTCAATGCGCATTTTACTATTGAGATTGAATTGCTTGGATACATCAAAACGGAGGTTGATGCCCACATCCTGATCCTGGGTTTTAACAATTTGTAAGATAAAAAAGAAGATCGCCAGCAATAGGAATTTTTTCATAATCGAATTTATTTTTCAACTCCATATTGCTGATAAAAAGAAATGTTACTGGTTTTTTGAATATTCTTTTGCGAAGAACCTGAGACTACCGAAAAATCGAAACATTTCCAAAGCGGACATAGTCTTTCTTGCCTTCGCGGCGCACTCGCAGCGCGTAGTAATACACCCCCGGCGGTAGCTCTTTGCCATCGTCGGTGTTGCCATTCCAGCTATTTTCATACGGTTCTTGATGAAAAACCTTGTCGCCCCAGCGATTGAAAATCGAAATATCGCTTTGCGCATAATTAATCGGGCAGCCCAATTTATCTACGATTTTGAACTCTAAGGCTTCGTTGTAGCCATCGCCATTCGGAGTGATGCCCTCCGGAAAAATAACCCGCGGATCAACGTTTTCCAAATCACAAATATCGCTGCCAATTTGCCAAACCACCAAAGCCGTGTCGCAAAGCGTAGGGCAAGCATCGAGACAGATTTGGTACATCAATGTATCCCTGCCGGATTCTTCTTCAAATGCTTCGTAGCGGATCTCGTCATTCGTCAACAACTGCGCTGTACCCAGCATCGGCGTTTTCAAAATGCGGATGCGAACGTCCTGACTGGGCAGGTCATTTTTCAAAACAGCAATGTTAATCGTACTTGTCGCTTCGATTTCAAACACGCCATCGTCTTCTGCCTGGGGTGGTGCTGGAACATTCAATACGACCGTTGCCTTGCTGTAATTTGGGCAATTCAGTGCCGAAAGCGTCCATGTCAAAGTATAAACGCCCGGCTGACTCGCAGTAACGGTGGTCGTGCGGCTATTCGCATTGCCGAATTGCACGGCATTGCTGCTGGCAGTCCAGCGTCCGGTGGTGTTTTGTGGCAAATTCGCAGAAAGCGTAAGTGTTGTACCCGGACAAATCCTCGGATTCGTAGTGATAATTTGGGCATTGACCAAACCGGCTGCCGGATTGTTCAGAATCGCAGTGGTAGAAATTTGACAATTATTGGCATCACGCGCTGTGACCGTGTAGGTCCCATGCGATAAGCCATTGAAAGTGGCATTGTTTTGAAATGCACCGCCATCAATCGAGTAAGTAATGGGTGCTATTCCCCCAGTCGTTTGAATCGTAATACTGCCATCCTTACCTGCACAGGTGGGCTGCAAGACAGCATTTAAGCTAATTGTCAAATTTGTAGTGCTTTGCAAATTAGCTGTCCTGGAAGTTTCACAACCATTGGCATCCCTGACCGTGACGCTGTAACTGCCCACCGCCAGACCAGAAAAGATGCTATTGCTTTGGAATGTGCCGCCATTCAGACTATATTGATAAGGAGATCGCCCGCCCGAAGTGCTTGCCGAAATCGAGCCGTTGTTTTGATTGCAGCCAGGTTGGTTCGTAATCGAAACCGTCAACGTTGGCGCTGTGGCTGCCACCAGATTGGCATTTTGGGAATTTTCACACCCACTGGCATCCCTGACCGTGACGCTGTAACTGCCCGCCGCCAGACCAGAAAAGATGCTACTGCTTTGGAATGTGCCGCCATTCAGACTGAATTGATAAGGAGATTGCCCACCACTGGCTTGCGCCGAAATCGAGCCGTTGCTTTGATTGCAGCCAGGTTGATTCGTAATCGAAACAGTCAACGTTGGCGCTGTACCGCCGGTTAGATTAGCTGTCCTGGAAGTTTCACAATCATTGGCATCCCTGACAGTGACGCTGTAACTGCCCGCCGCCAGACCAGAAAAGATGCCGCTGCTTTGGAATGCGCCGCCGTTTAAACTGAATTGATAAGGAGATCGCCCGCCCGAAGCGCTTGCCGAAATCGAGCCGTTGCTTTGATTGCAGCCAGGTTGGTTCGTGACAGAAACCGTCAACGTTGGCGCTGTACCGCCGGTTAGATTAGCTCCCCCGGAATTTTCGCACCCACTGGCATCCCTGACCGTGACGCTGTAACTGCCTGCCCCCAAACCAGAAAAGATGCTACTGCTTTGGAATGTGCCGCCATTCAGACTGAATTGATAAGGTGATTGTCCACCACTGGCTTGCGCCGTGATCCTGCCGTTAGTTTGATTGCAACCAGGATTCGTTGTCGAAAGATTGAGATTGGGCGCAGCGCCAACCGTTATATTGATCGTTTGATTTATCGTAACCGTGCAGACATCGCCATCGTCATCATCCCGTTGTGTAACGCTAACCAGCGTAGCTGTTGTAGAGGTAGTGACGGTACGCGTTACCGTATGCCCATCGGCAATATTGGAAAGCGAAAAAGTACTGCCACCAATGCGGTATTGCACATCAAAATCATCGTCATCGCCGGACAAAGAAAAAGTAATCGTCACTTGACCACCGCCGCAGCCGACTTCACTCGCAGAAATCGAGCCACTGGGCGGGTCGTCATCATCGCACTGTGCATTTACGAAAAAAGGAAAAGCTGCTAATAGTAGTATCAAAAGACCTTTCCAAGGCATCATTCGTTGACAATTTTGATAGTGGTTAAAGCCGTTTTGCTGGAAAGTACAGCACCTTCCGTTGAACTGACGATAATCAAGTGGTATATCCCTGAAAGTAAATTTGAAGGAAGCGGCATCGTATCTTTTAGGTTGAAACCCGCATTCGGTAAAATATTGCTCAAGGATTTAAAGCCCAAGAGTTGGTCATTCCAATCGAGCGTAGCATTTTGCGACAAGAAGTAGCGCACTTCGGTGGGGGGCGTAGGCTGGTCAAAAATATTTTGGAAATGCATGTCTAATTGTACCGTTGCCCCCGCAGGATAGATCAATTGGTCGGTACTTGCCC
>CAZFBN010000275.1:0-3145 GCA_964517145.1 uncultured Saprospiraceae bacterium | reverse complement strand
TCTGAACTTCGGACAGTATGCTCGATGAGATTTAATTTTCTCCCCTCTATTTTCAAGAGGCCACTCCATGCTTTAATTCGGGTGTTGAGGCCAGTGGAGTGGGACGGTTGCTGCCAATTACTAGGATACCTTTGTCTCTAAATGACTTTGCTGAACAATTTTCCGAAGTCTTTACTCATCCCGCGCAAACACACCACTTCAAAGAAATGCTGATCGGTTTTATTGTGTCGGACAATCGAACAATCGCGGGAATTCATCAGCGATTAGTAGATAGCGATGGATATGATGCCTTGAGAAAGTTTCTCTCAAGAAGCCCGTGGACAGCAGAAAAACTGCAGGCAGCAAGACTAGAATGGATCAAAAACAATCTACCAAAAGAGACGGAGAGTCCGACAGTTATAGCGATTGATCCAACCTTTATCCACCATACCGGCGAAAATATCTACGGCGTTTATTGGTATTACGATTACGCTCAACACGCATTCGGTAGAGCGCAAAGGTTGGTTGTATCCAGCTGGGTAAGCCCGAGTAAACAGATTCCTCTTGCAGCTCGTCTTTATCATCGTGGTTACCTGGAGCAGCAAGAACTCTATTTGGATCAAGTGAAACCAGCCGATGACGCGCCTGACGATGAGTGGGATTGCTTCAACGATCTAGTCGCTGCCTACGAAGAAAATGTCGAAAACCATGTCAAACAGTGGCAGTTAGCTGGCGAATTAGTGGATCAAACAGAAGAGTTGGGGCTAAGAAAAGATGCGTATGTCTTGGATGCCGCTCTGCTCACGCCAGAATTGGCGGAAAAAATTGAGAAACATAATCAAGCATGGGTTTCTAGATTGGCGAAGAATCGTTTGGTGAGCCTGCGGGGAAGCCGCATACAAAGCCTTCTTGCATTCGCCAAGTCACTCCCAAATGATGTGTTTAAACCTGTAACCGTGACGACACGACACGGAGAAGTCCGTACGTACTGGTGTTTTACTAAATGCCTAATCATACACAATTGGAAGAAAATAAGGGTGGTGATTTCTTACGACAATGAAAAACTAGAAGGGGAGCCTATTTTCCTCGTCACTAACAAAATGAATTGGACACAACCCACTAAAATAGTCCAGCTCTACATGTACCGCGATCCCATCGAGCATTTCATTCGGGACGAAAAGCAGGAACTCGGTTTGGAAGACTGTCAACAACGAACACAGCAAGCAGTGGAAAAGCACTGGGAGCTGTCTTTCACGGCGCACACGTTTTTGGAACTCGCGTTCAACAGCTCATCACCGATTAAGATGCCAACCAAGAAACTAGAGACCATCGGTCATAAGTGCCGATTGCTTGAGCGTGAAGTTCTGCAGAACTTTGTCGCCTACGTTTCGGAGTTGGTCCTCGGAGGCTGGGATACGAAGGAGTTTGTTGATAAAATAATGCAGCGCCGTCTAAATGGATTAGCCTGCTAGACGCTTAAATTAGCTATTTATGCCATTCTTTAGCTACGCTCGTCGTCATCTCCAAGACCGACGCAAACATTTTGCTTCCTGCCAAATCTTTAAGGCATCCTTGGTGTCCGAAGTTCAGTCAATTATTGCTAGTCCGGCGCCCAATTGAAATGGGTGCAGCTTCTTTAGGGCGGATTGGCTCAGGCTGCGATTTCTTTCGGAGCGTAATGGGAAAGATACAGGCGCTGCCTGGATTGCTCTTTGTGGAACTGCCAGTACTCGTCAAAATCTCCGCTGGAGTGTAGCGAGCGGAGTTTGAGAATAGATTCGGCTCCACTCAATCCCCAGCGGGCACCTGTAATGTCGAGGCGATCTTTGATCAAGTGACGGCAAGCACCCTCTATTACGCCCGTAGCGATGGGAAAGCCCTGTGCGATGTATTTGTCGTATCGCATCATATAGCTGTATTTGAGCAAGTAGTCTGCACATGTATCTACCGGCTTCCGCTGCTCCGGCGACAAATTTCGCAGTGTGGCGCTTCGGCGGAGACCGCCGGCCACATGCCCTGCGTTTCCTTGCAGAACTTGCAATGCGCGTTTGGACACCCAGGCTTCGGCTGCCTCGCTTCCTTCCGGTTCGAAGCTATATGCTGCTTTCCACAGATACTCAAGCACATGGACGAAATCGATGATTAGCGTGACACCATACGTTTTGCGTTCATTAATGCAGGACCAGACGTTCCTCAGCTGCTGGTCTTGCCCGTCGCAGAGTAAAGCCCATGGCCGTCTTTGCTGCGGATCTCTCCGGAATGCCTCATCAAACATTTCATTGACGACAGTTTTCGCTTCTCTGGAAACACTTGCCCAGACACGCTTGTTCCTGGCCCTCGGCTTCTCTGCATCCACAGATTGCTCCGTCACACCCATGATCTGCTCGGGCGTCCGCACGTAGGGCTCGACACTGTAGACTGTCGCAACTGTCGCCATTCGTTTGCGGTTTGCCTTCTCCCCTCGCGACAGGCGTGTTTTCATCTTGTGTCTCTCACTCTCTGCAGCCTGCCGCGTCGCTGGTCTCAACGACTCTTTTCGCATGACGATGCCCTTGCCATCGGTGCTCATGATCAGCGGATCTGTTGTCGCCTCCACAGCCAATTCTCGCGTTTCATAAAACGACTCGAAATCTTGCGTCAGTTCGACGGACAACTCTTCAAGCTGAAGCTTGGCTACTTTCCCGCCGGTTGTTTCTGCAATGCTCTTGACGGCAGCATCGAACGAACCGCGAGCAGCTTCAACGGCTACCCGCTTTTGTAAGCCATGTGACTGCTTCCGCTCGGGCAGATTCAGCTCGGCATCCAACGGAAAGAGGCTGCCTGCACCAGGGGCGCCATAGCCACGCCGGTTGACCTGCACCTCACCGAAAAGGCTCATCAAGTCCCGCTTCCTGATTCGTTTTTTGCTTCGCTCGATGCTGTCTGCCCCCTTCAGACTTACTCGATTCGTTTCGTCGTTGGATCGCTTATCCAAGTGAGCCTGCAGTAACCGCCTACCCAACTCGGTCGTCCTTTCATCGATCCATTCCTCGACGTCGCCATGCTCCTTCAGAAGCTGCTCCGGTGCCCAAATCCCTCCCATGATGTCATTGAGTTGCTGGCGAACAGCAAAAAACTCATCCAGCTCAAGAAGGTTGAGATATGCTTGTTCCAAGAGAGATCCTCC
>CAZFBN010000274.1:0-3254 GCA_964517145.1 uncultured Saprospiraceae bacterium | reverse complement strand
CCAGGGTCACATTCACCGTTTCCCGGCACGATAGGTTGCGGTAGTCCGTGGTGCCTGGTTGAGACACAATGGTAATTTTTACCGTTACATCTGCGCCATTGTGACGAATTGTAACATTATAAACACCTGCGTCTTCAGGTGTTAAATTCAAAGCATATTCTACAAAGAGTAAATTTTCACCTGCTGACTCTGTGCGAGGAGCGGGTAAGCCACTTGCTAAACGTGCATTAGCAATAATATTATCTTCTAAATTTCCAAAATCAATATCCAACAAATCGAGATCGAGTTCATCTTCCATGCAGCCATCTAAATTGAAGCTGAAGTAGAAGGTGGAACCCGTATTACAAGGCGGAATCGTATAAGTTACATCTTCTGCGATGATACCACAAGCCACATCGTAAGTTGCAGGGTCGCAAGTGATGTAGCAAATATTGGCAAGTGGACCTTGACCATTGATACCATCCAAAATAGGTTGAATTGGATCGTTTGGATCAAGATACGGACGAATGGTCACTTCTTCATCGCTGCGGAAGTTGATTGCATAAACGCTATAAGTGCCATTCGGAAGATTTTGGAACAAACCTGATTTGTTAACTTTTACGATGACATCATTTTGAACCAAAATATATTCTTGCGTAGCCCCATCAATTTCATAGCTGCCTGGTGCTGCTTGTGATAGAATAGCGCCCGCATTCAAGAAATCATCATCAGGGAATGGACCGTTAGGCTCATCATTCACACAATCGCAGAATGCCTTGGTTTGAGGATAGCCGCATACCACCTCAGCAACTTTCGTACTGCCAGTTAGTCCACTTTCATCCGATGCCGTAATTGTTTTCAAAACACCGCCGATGCCGGAGTGGGTTAGCGGACCAAAAGTAAGCGTAGAACCTGTAAACGTCTGTGGTTGTAAACCTTCCACTGTTACGGTGTAAGGACCGCCATCGCCACCATTCACATCACTCACCTGAATAAAATATTGATCTTTTTCAGCGCCAGTGCAGGCTGCAACAGCAGTAATGTCAATTGGAACTGGTGTGCAAACTGCGATATTATCCAAGCCAAATTCGTCGCGTGTAGAACCACCTGGACCATCACCATCTCTTGATTCCCAGCGTAAATACAAATATTCACCATTTGCAATATTCAAATTTGCAATGCACTTCGATTGCGGTTCAATTTGTAAAGTTGCTGGCGTAGATGCCTCTACTGGAGTCGCATTGTCAATCAGCATATTGTAATCCGTACCATTCATTGAGTACTCTAACGAATACTCCAAATTGACAATGGTAGAGCGAGGTTGGTCATTGAAGAAAAGAAAATCAAAATTGATACAAATATCTTTTAAAGTTTTACCTGTATTATTCTTTACTCTCAGCGTAATTGAACCACCATCATTAGGAAAGTTAAGATCATCAGAAGTCGGTTGAATCCACATGGCGGTATTCGATCCTCCATCATAGTTCAGCGCATAGATACCGCCGGTAGTTATAGTACCAGGCATATTGATAGCATTTCTAGCAAAGTCACCACTTGTTTGACTGCCTCCAAAAAGCAAATTGCCATCGGAAAAACCTAGAATTTCCCAGTTGTTAGAACAAAGTTGATCCGCTGCTGGCGTTTGCGTAAAGCCTTTACCACCAAAGCCTGTAAAAGTAACAATTGGGGCACAACTTCCATCTGTTATTTCTAAATCTGCACAAGGCGCAAGAACCATGACAGAAGCTGGTAGTGTTGGCATGAGATTGCCGCTACTTGCTGAAAGCATAAGCGAGCCATTTGTGGTAGGCGTAACTGTAAAAGTCGCACAACCATTAGTAGCCATTATCATTGTAGAAGGAGAAACCGAAGCTGATAAACCACTGGTGTTGAGACTGATAAGTCCATTAAAAGTGGTTTGTACGTTCGTTCCGTCCGTTGCACATACCGTTACATCAAAAGACATATCCTCTTGAACAGAGGTGGGCGGAGTTGGTATAAACTGTAAGCGATCCGCTACTACATTTGCCTGAGGCAAGGAGAAAGAGAAATCATCTATCGCCAAGCCATGGTCATTACCACTATCATTGCGTTCTACCCAGCGAATCCAAAGCGTTGCACCATTTGTCCAATTTAAATTATTAAGCATGCCACCTTTGCTACTTACTTTTCCTGCCACATTTCCATCTACTGCGGCTGCTGAGGCAGTATTGACAACGCTTGCCCAGTCGAAGTTACCTCCTGGTGTATTCCAGGTAGCTACTGTAGTGAAAGATGCACCGAAGCCATATTCCAAAACCATTGTCTGAGCACTCGTATTGCCACCATTGCGCCACTGCTCTCCGTCAAAACCAAGAGTAACGCTGCTAACGGTAGAACCCGTATTGTTGGTAAAAGCAACTGCAATCCAGCCTGCGATGCTTCCTGAACTAGGCGAACCAAAATAAGTACCACCTGAGCCTGTACCGCCGAATGCGCGATCGCTAGCATTAGTACTACCGAAGCTGTAAAAATTGCCAGTATTGCTGCCGCCCGCATCAGCGTTGTAGGCAGTAATTGCAGTACCTGGGGCAGGCTGTCTGAATAAATGCCACCCTGCTAAAGTTGTTCCATTTGTCCAAGAGTTGCCAGAACCAGAAGTAGCGAGCGTATTGAAATTCTGCGTGTAGCTAAAACCAGCATTGGCTACGCTAATAGACTGGCTGAAGCCCCAATAAGATACAAAAAGCAATGCAAAGGCGAATATTCCACCTTGCATCTTATTTTGCGTGGTAAAAAAATGATTCAGGTAAATTTTCTTCATGGTCGAATTATTTTCTACTGATTATGATTTGTTGCAATAAATTGACTGCAATTCAGAATGTGTAATGATGTTTGAAACTAAAAAGCAGTACGACGAAGTGGACAAATCTAAAAGGTGAGAATGGAAAGGATCAATAAGCCATGCGAAAAAAACGCACGTAAACTTTTCTCATGCCTGATTATGATTTGTCAGTTAAAACTAAAATCTTTATTACAAAAGGTCGTCGTCGTTTGTTAAATGGTGTAAAAGCGTCTCAATATTATATTGAAACCCATCAGATTAGGTCAAGCCTTTTTTTACCGGGGTAAATATACAGCTAAACCTACATACTTCTATACTTTTTAAAAAAATAACAATATATTTTTGTAATTTTTTTTGTGGCAGGTAACGAAGGATACCTGCCACAAAGAATTGGTCGATTTAGTTTCCATTCCACGGGAACTGCCCACAATCCACATTCAAAATCGTTACT
>CAZFBN010000273.1:0-3266 GCA_964517145.1 uncultured Saprospiraceae bacterium | reverse complement strand
CCTTTTTCCATTTGTAAAAGGTAGCCGGACTAATCTGATGTTTACGACAGATTACTTCTACGGATTGACCAGCGTCTTGCTCAGCCAGGATCGCTAAGCGTTGGGATTCGGTAAAACTACTTTGACGCATTTCCAAATTTTTTGAAAGTTAGATAATTTTAGCCTAACTCTCTACTTTCCTCTGGTTGCGATGTTGGGGAAGAGGACATTCACTTTTTAATATTATTTGACCATCATGCCGGCTGCGCCTCCCCTAGGTGGGAGAAATTATTTAAGATTACATCAAATTCTCTATCCCCAAGGCAAATTATTAGAAAGCAGAATAGGCAAAATCAAAGCGCCAATCAACTCCGCTAAATTTTCCAGTTTTTTACCTAATTCATACACCTTCTCGAAAAAGGTCATATTTAATTTTTCTTTTGTTTCAATATGATTACCTAAGTCATAAGCATAACTCCTTACATTCGCAACTGTATCAATTAAAGTCTGCGGTTGTTGTTGATCTCTTTTCAAATTAATAAAAAGCTCAGCTAATAGTTCTTCAATTTCAAAGATATGTTTCTCAGTTATTTCATGCCTTCGGGCTACCTGAAGTTTGTATCCTAATTGAGCAAGAAAATCATTGACTTCTTGGGGCGATTGCTCAGGAAGCAGCTTTTTATAAGCATTTATCTGATTAAGAACCTCCATGCTCAATTAATTGAAAAACCACTGGCTATCTCTTTTTTTTCCTCTAATAGTTTTTCCAAGCGTTTTAATGATAAGATAAGCAGATTCTTATCTATCTTATCTACTTTTTCAAGCACTACTCTGGGTTGAGTATGCTGGATGGCTTCTATCAAGTGATTTTTTATTTTTTGGCTACATTCATAGGTGTTTTTTAATTCCCACCTGATCTCTGTAGGAGTATTATCACTGTCATCTAACAATGTACCTAACTTTAAACTCTCTTCGTTTATTGATTTTACTATTTTTATTAATGCTCTACTATAATTATGTTGAAAATAAGAGAGCGAATCTAATTCTGTTATAAAATTCTTATACTTTTCTAACTGCTCCTCCAAAAAATAGTAAGTAAAAATCTGAACACCAGTTTCCGAATTTGTACTGCGCGATTGCGGGTTCATATACAGATATTTTTCCAGGTTATGAATGAATTCATCTTCGATCACTTGCCAATAATTTTTTGCTGGTAAAGCGATGGAATCAACCTGTGTCTTTTGATTTGTTATATTAGCTGTTTTTGACTGCGATTGCTTCTCATCAAATTCAATAACTTGTGTGAGAATGTCATCTAACAGCGTATTCATTTGAAGATTCAAATCTTGGGGCGAAATGACTCCTTTTTGACTTATCTTTAGAAATCCTTTTAATTCGGGAGATAAGAACATCAAAACCATTATCATCATACTTTGATAACAAATTTTCGATCTCTTTAATCTTAGCATCCCTAACTAAGGGTCTAACTTGATTTATTAAGGAGTCTTCCGGCATGGCAAATCTAAATAAATTGTTTTATGAAAACAAATTATTTTACCCCACCCGCAGCACTTTTGTACTCTCCTCCCCAAACTGGCTAATCACCCGCACGGCGATACATTGCCCCGCCCGCTTCACTTCGATGGGGTGACTCTGAAAACCATACAGCCGCTCAAATGCTTCTTCGTCTATTTCGATGCGCAGAGTGCGCTCGGCATTGCGTTTGGCAGATTGCTTTACCTGGTCGTTCAAACCACGCCGCCACTTGTCAAATTCATTGTTGTCGCCACCGCAGAAGAATACCTGCCGCACCACAAAATTGCTGCCGTCGTAGTCGTCGTCCACCATCCAGTAGGCAATGTCTGCCACCGAGCGTGGCTTCACCTGGTCTTTGATCGGATCGTAAATATCCAAACCTTGTATTTCCACTTGTGCCAACTTCCCTTTATTACCATCTGCCCATGTTCCATTACTGACTGACAATTGGATGTCCGGCTCGCCGATGGTGACAAAACTCGCTGCTTTGCGGTCTTTTTTCAGCAAGCCTTCTTGCAGCAGGTCGTCGTGCATGCGCACTTTGGTCACTTCAAAACTGCCCAGGCTGGTGGTCACGCTCTCGTTGTCAATATTGCTTTCAAAACTGAATCCCAGTATGATGAGCCAATCCGCGTCGCCACGGCTGCGGCATTCTTTCACGGCTTCGTTGACTGCCTGGCGGCTTACGGTGCCAAATTTCGGACCAATGTGCAGGTATGCCTTGCGCTCGCCGCTGGCGCTCTGGTAAAAGCCTTCGGCGTGCAGGTAAGCGGAGGAGATGCGATCCACGCGCGTGAACACCGCCTGCTCATTGCGGATGCCATTCTTGATGCCGGCACTCTTGAGATGCTCAAAGATGCGTTCCTCAAAGTTTTCTACCTCGTCTTTGGCAGGAAGTGCCTCGTCGAGCGATTCGGGCGACACCGGCTCAAAGCTTTGCAGCGTTTCCACGGTGAAGGGACCGGTCACCCGCAGGCGGTTTTTATCTTCGTAAGGCTTGTCGTACAACGTTTCGGTGTCGAAAGGCTCGTCATTGGCGAGGGCTTTCAGGGTGATGTGCGGCACCTCTTCATACACAAAGCCCTGGCGCACATCGCCGCTTTGCTCGCTTTCGGGCTTGGGGCGCAGGTCTTTATACACCTTGCCGTCTTTCTCCTGGCGGTGCACCTCCACGTCGCTGTACAGATGGTAGTAAGGATACACGGCAGTCATCAGCCGCGTTTTGGCGATATTGAGTGCAATGCGCGAAGTATCAATGGTGATCCAGCGCCTGCCCCATTGCTCCGCTACATACGCCGTAGTGCCGCTGCCGCAGGTGGGGTCGAGCACGAGGTCGCCAGGGTCAGTACACATAAGAAGACAGCGTTGGATAATCTTATCATTCGTTTGGACAACATACTGAAGCCCTGATGTACCCATTAAATCTGTCCAAATATTTCCAATCGGATTAACTGGAAAGTCTCGTAAATATTTTTTGAAACGAAGTTTATTATCTGTGGCTAAGACCCGATTTAATTCTAAAACTTTCTTTATGCCTTTCTTTGTAGTACTCCAATGTCTTGTCAAGGCAGGCTTATATTTCCTTCCATTATACTCTATATCAAAATGAAAATTCTCTGAATATCCATTTGACTCTAAACTTACAGATTGGAATAAGGTCATCAATTTTTGCTCACTGAAAGTCAATATTTCATCTAATTTTAGAGCATGTTTAAATTTTAGCAAAGTGGTTTGAAAATAGAGAATCCGCC
>CAZFBN010000272.1:0-3279 GCA_964517145.1 uncultured Saprospiraceae bacterium | reverse complement strand
TCCTGAGGATGCTTCTCTTATATGTCAATCTTTTTAATTTTTAACAGCTTCTTACCGGAAACTTGGTTTAACAAAAATTTTGCTTTTCCCACCCCCTTATCCCCTCATTCCCCTATTCCCCCATTTGCCCTCCCATTTCCCAACAACTGTTCTACGAAAAGAAGAGACTGTGGATTTAAAATTCATAGGTTTGATTAGCGCTGAAAGTGCATACGGCGGCTTCGCCAACGCTTATTTATATTGTCTTCCTAACATTTAGAAAATGAGTAGGAAAGCCTTTACCCTAAATTCCAAAGGCGTTAAAGCATGATGAATTGCTGACGTTGGAAGTTTTGCAGAAAAAATAAGGGAGATGCTGCTTTTTGCAGATTCATTACTTTAAATTTGTGTTGCCTGCGGCAAGGAACGAGTATTTTGAATTTTCTTGTTATTACATAGAATTGTTTAGCAATAAAAAATCAGAATATTATAATTTTTGCCACAAAAGCACCGCCGAAGGGATTCCTTTGGAAAAAGCCACAAAACTTACACAGAGGCTTGGTGAGACTTTGTGTTTTTGTGGCAGAATACATTGACACACTATTATATTATAATTATAAAATCCATCATTCGGCTTGTTGTTTCTACTGTGCCTATGTGTTAAAAATAAAAGAAATGATTAACCGCGATCACCCTTATTTTACCAATAAACAAGAAGTAGCGAATAGCATTTCTCATGCGTTGGGCATTTTATTTGGCATGGCGGGGGTGCCCCTGCTCATTCTGGAAGCCGTGAAAACCGGCAGTCGGGCAGCAATTGTCGGCAGTGTGGTATATGGCATCAGCTTTTTGATGGTTTTTGTGGCGTCCACTTTATATCATAGTTTTCATCATCAGCCGCGCTTACATGTTTTATTACGCAAATTAGATCATATCAGCATTTACTTTTTAATAGCAGGTACGTACACGCCCTTTGTTTTATTACATGTTTATAATAAAATCGGTATCACGATATTAATTATTTTATGGGGATTGACGCTGGTGGGCAGTATTTTAAAGCTTTGGTTCACCGGCAAATTTGATTTACTTTCTACCGGTATTTACCTGCTCATGGGTTGGATGCTGGTCTTTGCCGGCAAAGCCTTTTTTGTCAATTTATCCACGCCTACCATTATATTTATCGTCGCTGGCGGATTATTATATACTTTCGGGGTGCTTTTTTACTTGTGGGAGCGCTATCATTATCATCATGCGGTGTGGCATTTATTTGTGCTGGCAGCGGGGATTTGTCATTTTGTAGCGGTGTGGTTGGCGGTGGGATAGGGATAATTAAATATAAAATCAAGGGTTAATATTTAAATAATTCTTGACCATTGTAATAAAATCTTTCATTTCCTCAAACATTTCAATTACTATCGCTTTGTCAAACTCAATATACGCATCATAATCCCCTTTTGTGCGCCGGTTAAAAGCTTTATTGACGATTTTACCATATTTAGTATCTATGTGCCCACCATGAATAAAGTGCTGATTAATTTTGCATGTTTAGAGGTTTCAAATTGATTGGCTGCTCCTAATGCCAATAAAGCATAAAAAATGCCGTAATAAATGCGATTAACAGCAGAGCGCAGCCGATCGTTCTCTAAAAGTAAAGCTACATCTGTTACCGTTTCTTCCGCTTGTTCCAAGCGATAAGCAATTAAAGCCAATCGTTCCTGCTCTTCCAAGTTCATGCGTAAATTCCTGTATCTAAAGCATTTATAAAGATAGGTTGGCGCCCGCGCAAAGTGTTCAATTCTTGTACCGATAGTAAATGTGCATCAATCAAAATATCATATTTCAAATTAATATCATAACACAAGTCTAAGATTTGATTTTCGTCCTCAGCGGTATAATTTTTATTTAAAATAATTAATATATCATAATCTGAATCCTCCTGTGCATTCCCGTGCGCCCGCGAACCGAACAAAACGACCTCGCGCAACGCCTTTGGGTAGTGCTCCTGCAAGTGCGTTTTAAGATCGTTTAATATTTCTTGATTGCTTACCATTTCTTATGTTTTCGATACAAAAATAAGCATTTTGCGGGGGAAATGCTACTTGATTATACAATATCTTCTGTAAGGAAAGACAAATTTTCATTTAAAAAATCAATGCATTCATCATTGTAATAAATGTCGGAATAATTCTTTATTTCTCCTGTCTCTATAAAATGTTCTATATCAGATTGATTTTTGAAAAAATATAAATCTGTTTTACTATGATGCACGTAAGCATCAAGTATTCTTTTCAACAACAGATTATCTATAAATTTTAATGAAAAGTTTTCATTTAATAGATTTTGAACTTGTTCAAAGGTATAGCCATAACCAGAAAAACTCTCATATTCTTCATCAGTACAATCTTTTGATATATAGAAGCCCTGTAATTCAATTTGGTTAGTTGTATTTATCTCATAATTAAACAAATCTGTTGTGGCTGATATGCTATCAATTTTTATCGCATTCTCAAGCTCTTCAAAATTCAGTTCTTTCCAAAAAATTCTTTTTTCTAAAACTGCCTTTTTGATTGCTTTTTGCCTCTGACTTAGTTTTGATTTTCCAGTTTTAACTTCTAATATATGAATGTTTATTTCTTCTAACTCATCTGTAATTCCTTCAAAAACAATCATATCAATAGGACTTCCTATGAATCTTACATCTTTAGGATTAAAGTCAAAAGCGGGATGAAATGGTAAGAAGTGCTCTGTGATCTTGCCAAAAGTTACTTCACGACTTCTTTTAATAGCGTCTTCACGAATTTCTTTCTCCCACTTTACTTTCCATTCTTCAAAACTTACATTTGCTTTTCCATAAGCAATCTTAGTTATTTCAGCCCTTACTTGTTCTAGCTCTTTCCCTTTGAATTCTTGAAACATATCAAAAGCCTTTTTCCCAATTTCTTCGGTTAATTCATTGATACTTATGTTTTTATTTTCAACAGTATTTGCTAATTTTTTATCATAGTCCGTTGTGACACAGTTATGATAATAAAAATTAGCCCAAAAACTGAAGCTATTACAATAAGAATAGTTAAATCAAAATCCATAGAGTGTAGTTTTGAATAAAACTACGGATTTCAATAATAATAGTTTCAGAATTCTTCAAGTTAAGCTATCACATTTTTGAAAGTAATCAAATTATACTATAAAGTGAAAATAATTAAATCCTGATAAATTTGAGAGATTGAACTTGTTTAAAATTAATAAAAAAGTGGTACAAAGTGAAAATACTTGCAAAGTATTAAATTAGGGCCAAAAAAT
>CAZFBN010000271.1:0-3281 GCA_964517145.1 uncultured Saprospiraceae bacterium | reverse complement strand
CAAGCAGCTTTATTGCACGATGGCACGTGCAAAAAACATTCGGAATGTTCCAGATTAGGATGCCACGCTCTTCCAATAGGTAGTCGCAGGGCACTTCGCAGTGAACCTTATTGCACTTTTCGCAGATCGCTCAAATACGCCACCAAATCCACCAACTCCTGTTCTGTCATGAGCGATTGCAGGTTTTCGGTCATCAAAGACGTAGGGAGCTGCGTGCGCGACAGGATGTCGGCTTTGACAATGCTTTGGTTTTGCATCATAAACTGAAGGTCCACTTTATCAGTCGTTTCTGAGACGATGCGCCCGAAGGCTTCCGAGCCGTTTTTCAACTTCAACCGGTAGGCTTCGTAGCCAAAACTAATGCCCTGACTAGGATACAAAATGGAAGCGTAAAGGGCTTCTTTTGAAAGTTTATCACCAATTTCACTCAAAGCAGGACCAAAGTTGACACCTTCTCCATTGATTTGATGACAATTGCTGCAAAGGTTTTTAAATACCTCCTTGCCTTTGGCGGCGTCGCCCGTTTTGTCCACTAAAACGGAAATGGAAGGTAAAGCAGCGCCCGCTTTAGAGTTGGGCAATTGGAGGTGCTTCACACCAGCTTCCCGCATGTTGCTGCGCCAGGCAGTTTGAAAAACACCAGCCGCAGCGAGGTGCAGATCGGCAGGAATTTTTTTAGAAGCTGCCAATGCCAAGAGCTGATCCTCTGCTTCCCAGGGTCCGGCGAAGGTGCGCACGGCGAGTTGCCGCAGTTCCTTTGATTTTGTGGTGTCCAGTATTAAATCTTCCATCAGCGCTATGGCATTTTCGTTGTTCATTTGTGCCCAAAGCGCTTTGACCAAGGCGGTGGAAGTATCGTCATTTTTAGCAAATGTTTGTTGAAAGAGCCCCGTTTGATTCCACTGAAGCAATACCCGCGCGGCTTCTCTGCCGATGAGACTGTCGGGATATTGGATTGCCAGTTGTAACAATTCTTTCGACTTGTTTTTTAATTGAAATGCTTCCGCCAATTCTACAAATTCGAGCTTGCCCTGGTATTGACCAATCGTTTTGTCCAAAGCTGTTTTTAATGCTGGCGTCATGTTAAAATTGCGCGCATCCATGTGCTTGAGCGCGTACAATACTTTTGCACCCTGCGATTGAGTAGCAATTTGCGCCAACACAAGTTGCTTGGATGCGTCGGCATGAAAATCAAAAGCGCGGAAATAAGGCAGCATCGCTGAGTCATTCGTATTTTTGATAATCTCAGCAAGTAGTGGTAGCGCGGCTTTGCTGCGGCTGCGCCAAACAATTTGCCGACCGCCGGGCGTATTCCAATGTTCGCCTACCTGCTTTTTCCAAGCTGCGAAGTAGGCGTCTTCATTGCCTTGTGCACCTATGCCCAGGGCTTCCACATACCAGCGGTCTTTCCCCTCATGCTGTGCGGCGAGCTGCGCCCATAGAGTTGCAGCTTCTACAGACGTGCTGTTGCGCAAGGAGAGCGCCACTTCCCGACGCACCTGTGGCGAAGGGTCAGCCACGAGTTTTTTTGCAATGGCAATGGTCTCCTTTTTCAAATATTTTGCAGCGCGAATGCCTGCAATGCGAATGTTTTCATCGGCGTCAGCCACTGCTTCGTTCACATAAGTATCGCCATTTTGCAATCTTCCGAGCAGCCAAAGCGCCAGTGCGCGATGCCGGGCATTGTCGGATTTCCATAATTTTTGCAACTCCGATTCTGCATTTGTACTAAAATTGGCAAGCGCCGTCCAGGCTTGATAAAAAATATCCGCGTTTGGATTTAATAAAGCTTGCGCTGCTCCGGCAGGTGATTTTAAATCGGCATTGGAAATATTGTACTTTGTTTTTGGAGGTGCAATGCGGTAAATTCTACCCCGATCCAGATCAGCTACCTGATGCCCGCCGACACCCGGATCGTACCAATCGGCTACAAACAGGGATCCATCGGGCGCTGCCGCTACATCCACCGGACGAAACCATTGGTCTTTCTGACCTTCTAATAAATTGACAATCTTTGCTTTGTAACCTGCGCCGTCGTTTTCGACTACATACGAACGCACCACATTGTGACCCGGCTCTGCGTGGATCATTTGACCCTGAAAAACTTTTGGCAACAGCGTACCTTCGTACATCATAATGCCCGAGGGCGAACCCGACCCTGTTTGCAGTACATTGGGCACTACGCCGGGGTCATTCAAATGCCAGTGTCGCAGCGGAATTTCTGTTTCCATGTTGGTGCGACGTGCCTGCCAGCCAGCGCCGGTCATCTCGTCGGTGTAGCCAAAATTGCCTTGCTCCATGACATAGTTGACACGGGTGCCCTGATTGCCGTCGTCGTCGTTGTCTGTTTGCCAAATGGTTCCGAAAGGATCCACCGCCAATTCGTAAATATTTCTAAAATTGTGCCCCAGCACTTCCACATTGGAGCCATCGAATTCGCAACGCAGGGTCATGCCTTGCCGCAGGGGTTTTCCGTTGGTCAATATTTTTCGCCCGTGAATGTCTATGATGCTGTCGCCCGCTGCGCTCAACAGGGTTTTGCCGGCATTGCCCATATTGAAATACAACCTGCCATCTGGCGCAAAAATAAGCGCGTGTACTCCGTGGTCATCTTGATTTCCTTGAATCCCTGTGAAAAGCATTTCCTTTTTATCGGGTACATCGTCGCCGTTTTCATCCGTAAAAACAAACACATTTGGGCTGCACGATACAATCACTTTTTGCCCCAACACTGCAATCCCCAGCGCTGCATTTACATCAGTACCTTCATAAAAAACCTTGCTTTTGTCTGCTTTGCCGTCACCATTGGTATCTTCGAGAATCATAATGCGATCCCCTTTTGTTTTTACCGGATTTTTAGGATTCAATTCATTGCGATAATTATAAGCTTCTGTCACCCACACGCGCCCGCGTGCGTCAACGGCAATATTGGTGGGATTACTAAACATAGGCTCCGATGCAAACAATGCTACTTCCAATCCCTTATGCACTTTCAAGTCTGCGAGCGAGGATTCGGTCGAATGTTCGTCAGCAATGGTTTTGTTTTTGGAACAGGAAAAAAATAGACAAGTGCTCAGGCAGAGCAGTAGCAAGGTTTGGTAGGTATTCATACACTCCGGTTTAGGTGTCCGTGAATTTAGGAGAATAATTTTAATTTAAAAAAAAATAACGGTAGTCTTAAATAAGTAATGCTAAATATTTATTGTAATGGCAGATGAAGTATTTGAACTCTACCCAACTAAAAATCTGGGAATAAAAAGAAACGGGAAAAAGAGAATTTT
>CAZFBN010000270.1:0-3380 GCA_964517145.1 uncultured Saprospiraceae bacterium | reverse complement strand
AACATCACTTTTTCTTCATATTAAACTTTTTTATTAATTTTAAACAAGTTCAATGCTCACCTGGTACTCGCCTTCCAGACGATTTCCGTCTTTGGTAAGCAGCACCAAGGACCCCGTGCGCACGCCTACACGTAAGGCGCTTTGCCAGCGTTGGAGACTGGCTTCCCAATCAAAATTTTCATACAATTGGTCAACGTGCAGTCGAGGTAATTCTGCAGCAGTATATCCTAATTTTTCAAAAAATGCGGGATTGGCGTGAATCAAACTGCCATCTGGGCGCTTCCAATACACAATGTCTAACTCATCCTTCAGCGATTCCTGATTCATTTCTATCAATTGCCCGCGCTCTTGCAATGCGGCTTCTAACTGTTTTAACTCAGAAATATCCGCCAGCACGCCACACAAGCAAGCCTCTCCGTCGAGTTCGGTGGGGTTCACATGAAATCTCACCGGTATGTGTTGACCATCTTTGGTTGTCAATATTGCTTCTCCGATGATCGTTTCGCCTCGTTTCACTCTTTCCCAGCGCAGCGCCAAAACGTCCGATGATTCCTCTTGAAATAAATCGTTGATATTTTTTTCCAGCAACGCTTCTTGCGAAAATCCTGATTTTTCACAAAAAGCTTGATTGACACTGATGAAAGTGCCATCCATACGAATCCAATAAATCATTTCACTGGTTTTGTCCAGCGCATAGCTCGTAATATTGAGCAAACGGTCGCGTTCTTTGATGGCTTTTTCACTTTGTTGCCGCTCCGACAAGTCGCGCAGAATGGCAGAGCAGTAGGCTTTTCCTTCAAATTGCGTGAGCGAGACGGAAGCTTCCACCGGAATTTTAATATCGCCCTTGCCAGTTATGACATATTCGCCCAGAATAGTGCCTCCTGCGTACAAGGTACTCCAAGCGGAATTGACCTCCTCGGTCGGGATTTCCGGGAAAAAGAATCTACCGCGTTTACCCAACACTTCCGACAATTGATACCCCAATTTGTCACAAAATACCTGATTTGCAAATTGTATAATGCCATCATTATCAAACCAATAGATCATATCATTTGCCTGATTGAGCAAATATTGCGTCACCTGTGCGATGCGCTCGCGCCGCTTTTCCTCGCGCAAATCGCGTGTAAAAATGCAAGCTAGTTCGCGTTCCTGAAAATGAATGTAATTGGCAGTGGTGTAAACGGGAATGGTTTCTCCGTCTTTTGCTTTTAATAAAAGTTCTCCCTGAAAAATTTTTTTATTTTTAAAATCTGTCCAATTGAGCCAGGTTTCAGCATCGAAATCGGCAATCAATTCCATGTACTTTTTATCCAGCAACTCCTCCCGGCTGTACCCTAGCGTTTCGCAAGTTTGTTCGTTGCAATAGCTCATGCTGCCATCCGGCTCCACCCAATAAATCAATTCATGGGCATTTTCTACCGAATATTCCATGAGGTACATCTGATCGGTGCGCAAGGCAATATTTGAAATATCCTGGAAAGCCCCGTACAAATTGACCGTTTGACCTTCTTTAAAAGTGGGTACGCCGACCACCCGAAAACGGCAAAGTTGGTTGGAAATAGGCAGCTCCGCGCTCATTTCAAAATCAAATTGAGCGCCTGTGGTTAAGCTTTGCCGCAATTTGGACATAAACATTTCATACCCATCGGCATCCGTAATTTTTCGGAGCAGCCGAATCATATTGCGAACGGTGGGTTGGAAATTTTCGGACAATTCCAATAAAGAAAAAACTTCTTTGCCTAGCAATAAATGATTTTGCAACAAATTCCACTGCCAGCTACCGACTCTGGTAATCATGGAGGTAATTTCGAGCAATTCTTGGTAAGCCCTGGAAATAATGAGATTTTCAATCAAACAAAAGCACACCTGCCGGTCGGTCAAAGTGAGCAGCTTCGCCCGCATGTCCACCGGATAAATCGTGCCTTGCCGGGTCATGTATTCAGCAGGGAAGGTCAATTCTTCGTCGGAAAGCAACTGCTTCCAGATTTTCCGCCAATCCATCAGCGTCAGATAGGGTGCAATCTGAAAGATCGTTTTTTGCGACAATTCTGCGCTACCAGTATAGCCCAGCTCTCGCTTCAGATGATCGTTGACAGCTAATATTCTACCTTCTTCATCCAGCCAAATTAAGCCCAATTGCATTAAATCCGCCATTTCAATATGCGCCTGCAACGGATCATATTCCGAATAAAGCAATTGATTTGCCATATTGCCAGGAGTTTGAGAGTCCTAGCATGCATTCAGTGAAGGATGAAAGTAGGCTCAGATGGAAAAATCTGGGATTTTTAAGGTGTGAACTTGTAGCATGATTAACGGAACGGATTGATTTTCAAAATTTTCCTCAAGTTAAGCCTTTTGCGGTAGCATTGCAATTTTATTTTATTAAAAATTTGTCTAAATACTGAAATATCACAAATGCCTATTCTTTACTATCTTCCAAATAACCCATTCGCTCTATTTTTAGTTTTTTCATTTTAGAATATAAAGTTTGGTCATGGAGTTGTAATAATTTAGCAGCTCCGTTTTCGCCCGTTATCTGCCCCTTGGTCATCTTTAAGGCTTCTAAAATATGGTCGCGCTGCGCTTCTTCCAGACTTTTAAATTTGGCTGCAGCCGTATTTTGATTGTTTAATATGATATTTCCAAATTGTAATGTTTTATTATCTGATAAAATAATGGCTCGTTCAATGATGTTTTCAAGCTCTCTGACATTGCCCGGAAAAGGATAGTTTATTAATTGTTGTAGGAACTTTGGAGCAATAGACGCGACTTGCTTTCCAGCTTTTTGGCTGTATTTTTCAACAAAATACTGTGCCAGCAAAGGAATATCCTCCCGCCGCTCCCGCAATGGCAAATTATGAATAGTGAGAATATGAAGTCGATAATACAAATCCTTGCGCATCAAGCCCTGCGCCACCAGTTCCTCCAAATTGCGATTGGTGGCAGCCACAATGCGCACATTGATTTCGAAAGTTTCATTACCGCCCATTCGCTCCAGTTTTCCTTCTTGCAACACCCGCAGCAATTTTTCTTGCAGCCGCAGCGGCACATTCGCAATTTCATTAAAAAAAACCGTACCGCCGTCTGCCAATTCCAGGCGTCCTTTTTTTTGCCTAAAAGCACCAGGAAAAGCGCCTTTTTCATGTCCAAATAATTCACTTTCAATCAAATGCTCAGAAATCCCGCCTATGTCAATTTTTATCATCGGGCGTCCCGAGCGTTTGCTCAGCTGATGCAAAGCATGTGCCAACAATTCTTTTCCGGTGCCTATTTCGCCCACCAGCAACACCGTAGCGTCGATTTGAGCAGCTTGTTCTACTTGTTTTAACGTGAGTTCGGGGATTGAAAAATAAAAAGCATAGCAAATGATTTGTTAT
>CAZFBN010000269.1:0-3446 GCA_964517145.1 uncultured Saprospiraceae bacterium | reverse complement strand
CCTGAACCCCAAAAAACTGTTAATCTGGCAGCTTAAATCTCCGAACTCACGTTAACTTAAACTGGAATTACAGGTCCAGGTGTTGGGAACATCCACATCCACGCTAATGATCTGCCATCCAGTAAGAGGACAAGAACTAAAATTCTCACTTAACGGGAAAGCCTGCCCAGGTGCAAGATCATTATCAGCGATGGTCACCGTAGCACTGGAGGCATTGGCAGCCACATCGTAGTCTGGTTGATCAGCCAAGACCAGGGTGATCGTTTCTGTGCCTTCTGGCGTAGGATCATCCACCGGGGTAATGGTGATGTCAACGGAGTTGGCACCTGCCGGAATTTCCACATTGCCGATGAGGGTGGGGGTGTAGTCATCACTGGTGGCTTGTCCGGCACCCACCGCAAACCCATAAACCACCGTCAGGGGATTAGTCGTGTCCCCAGTGCGAAGGACGGTGAATTTTCCAGGATTTTGTGACTGTTCAGCCGCAGCAGCGTCGGTAGCAGCGATCGCCACCTGAGTTGTCAGAGGCACTGGCGGAACGGAAATCGTTCCTGGAGAGCCGATCAACACTGCCGCTGCATTGGCACCAACATCGATAATGCTATATGCGCCATTGACTCCGACTATACTCAAGGTTGAAACCAAAGCATCGCCCGCCGCATTATCGAAGGTCGCAAAAGGCGAAGCGGAAGGGGAAACTCCAAAAGTCACTCCTGTGACCAAGGTACCACCGGCATCAAATAGATTCACGGCGTCACCTCCAGTACCAAGTCCTACCCCCGAACCACTGTACGTGCCAATCTGCACACCACTGGGAAGCGTACCACCAAACCAGGTATTCACAAATGCTGTAATTTTGGTTGCATCTCCTTCAATAAAGATGACCGACTGACCTGGGGGAATGCTGGTCACGCCATTGAGTGCTACCGCGCTTGTGAAGCTGTTTGAACTATCATCTACCCGCCAGCCGGTGATATCAACAGCCGTACTGCTAGTATTGGTCACTTCAAACCAAGCCGCCAGAACACCGGGGCTATTGCCGCTTGACCACGGGGCAACTTCGGAAATGATTATAGCTGCAACAGCTTCTGTAATGTCGGTTATATTGAGGGTAAAGTTGGTAATAGCATCTGGGGTGTTGCCAAGGCTGGCATCATCCACATTCACCGTGACTTGATAGCTGGTCTTGGTTTCAAAGTCAAGTACTGTGCCAGCCTTGAGGAATAACCCGGTACCTACAATTTCAAAAGCTGCTGCATCCGCTCCTGTGAGGCTAAGCGTATTCGTTCCCAAAGCGTCATCGCTGATGATGATGATGATGCCGACTTGAATTGCAGTAGTTGTACTGGTATTTTCTGCTAAACTTGTTACAGGATTGGCAATGCTGACTTCCACCGGCGCCGCATTAGCATAAATGTAGGAAGCTGGAGCATATACCCAAAGCTGCGGATGATTGCCATCGCCGCCGCCCTGGAAGTTCACAATGTACAGTAAGCCATTATTATCCATCGTTACCCCTTCATTGCCCTGCTCCGCTACAGTAAGAGGATTGCCAGCATCAGTTGTAATGGTCAAAGCATTTGTAATCGTTCCGCTGCGATCAATATTGATCAGCTTGCCATCTTCCTGGCTCAACACCAGCAGATTGTCATCGGTGAGTGGTGCAGGCAGGTTAGAAAGTGCGTACACATCAGAAAGGTCGGTAAGACCTGCCAACGCCGGATCAAAAAGGTTGGTCGAATTTACGGTACTGGGAGAACCGTTGGTCGCAGTACCTGCCCCAAAATCAATCGCTGTTTGAAAAATACCTTGAGGGTTGGTTTCTTTAACCAGAACGTATCCACCAGTTTGAGGATCCAAGGAAATCCCTTCCAAACCAATATTGCCAACAGTGGTTCCTAACTTCACACTTTCTACATCAGTTCTGGAAAGCGTACCGCCCGGAGCATAGGTAAATAGGTTGGCTTGACGTTCCCGCTCTTCGATTAGCACAAACTCGTTGCCACTAACATGGGTCAATCCCTCTGGATCAACAAAGTCACCCGCGGTAAGGGTCATAACATCAATCAACTGCCCATTCTTGCTGACTTGAACAATAGAAGTGCCTTCGTCATCTAATACAAATAAAGTGTTTGTATTGGGATTATAAGTTACCGCTGAAACTTCCAGTGCTAACTGGCTGCCGGCTGGTGCCGACTGACGGGATGGCACGGGCAAATTATAACGCCCTATGCGGACATAAGTGGACAAGTCAAGTGTCCCAGCCTGATAAGTGCCGAGGGGGAAGCGAAGAGACCCACTGGCAGGATTGGTACCGCTAAGACCTAAGGCATCCAGTGAGTTAGGAGCGAGAACATTCCAATCATTTATATCAAAGCTTGCACTAGGACCAGTACCATTCTTACGGTAGGCCCAGCTATCCAGATATTCCCAGGGCTGACTGGTACCTTCTACGCCCAGCACCCCGTAAATGTCTACCGGAGTTCCATTTTTAAATAACCGAACCACATCATTCCCATTGAAATTTGCCACACTTACATTGCCAGAAGTAGGGTAGTTAGGGGCAACACCAAAATAGGCCTGAAATTCGGGTATTTCTTGAGATACGTAAATAAAACTACCTGCACTGGCGGCACCAGCCGGAAAGGTAAAGGTAGCCGTATTGCCAGTAGATCCATTAGTGGACAGGATTAACTGATACTCATTTAAACTAGCAATATTATTAAGCACATACAGCTCGATAGCTTTGGGAAGGCCACCTGAACGAGGTCCATCTATCACGCCAGTAATAATTAAATCGCTCTGAGCATGCCCCAGCACGGTGAGTAGAATGAAAGGAAGCATTAGCAGCTTTCTGGCTAAGCCGAATATGCCAAACTTACTAATAAAGTAGCAGTTTTTCATGGTCAATTATGATTTGTCTATTTATTAAAGGTCGTCTGAAAATGTGCATTAAAGGTAAGGCAAAAAGAAATAATAAGCACTGTAAGCAAAGTGTTACAGGAAAATATTTTTTATTCTAATCATATCAAAGGAAGCGATACCATTTTTCAAATAGATCACGTCGGCTTCAACATAGGAAGGGACGAGATTGAAGTGCAAAGTGTTGACTTTGAAATCTCCCATGGCGAGATTGGAATCGCTGGTGGCGGCATTGAAATCTGCAGTGCTGGCTTTAAAAAATTGAAGTGCTGGCTTAAAAATATCATGTGACGGGATTGAAATTTAAGGTGTTGGCTTTGAAATATCATGTGACGTCCTTAAAATATCATGTGTTGATGTAAACACCATACAAATCAATCCCAACATCCCTGTTTTTGACCTTGACACTGCCCTTTTTGACCCGGTCAGCGGGGTGTTTTGCTCCGTCACTACACCCTGCAAAGCCGACACTTGATATTTCTAAGCCGACACTTGATTTTTTTAGGACGACACTTGATTTTTCA
>CAZFBN010000268.1:0-3510 GCA_964517145.1 uncultured Saprospiraceae bacterium | reverse complement strand
AATATTTTTATTAATATAAAGCTATTTTTCTTAACTTTTTACTTCAAAAGAACCATTCGCTTCGTTTCAGAAAAATCACCTGCCGTCATTTTATAAAAATAAATTCCGCTCGATATCCCTTCCGCATTGAAGCTGACCTGATATGTTCCGGGTTGTTTGTATTCGTTGACAAGGGTTTTCACTTCACTGCCGAGTAAATCAAATACTTTTAATATAACTATGCCAGAATTTATAATTTAAAATTTAACATTTGTATTTGAATTAAACGGATTCGGATAATTTTGTGAAAGTTCAAATGCAACAGGCTGCTCGTTTTCCAATGATATATTCACTAACAGATTGTCCGCCGGTTGTTGTATGCATTATTTTTCCCGCTCCGCCTGAGCCCCAACCTATTGAATCGTTATTAAACCATATTGCTCCCCAGAATCGCTGGTCTCCTATTGTCTTGTATGCGTGAGGAAGTTTCCATCGGGGTCAAAGCTGTATTCTCCCGCAAGGTCATAATATTTCGTGCTGTACTTTTCCGTTTTCTTCAGACGGTTTGATTTATCATAAGAATATTAAGATTTTATCTCTTTTATGTCAGGGAAATTAGCTCTGTAACTTCCGGTTAGATATTGCAATCATTTTCAATAACGCCAAATTATAGAATCCATAACCGACCATTTACAATCATTTTCGTTAAATAAATAAGAAAATATAACTTCTGTAATTAGCACATCAGTCCCATAAGTCAGATTTATCTTTAATTTTGTTGTGTCTTCATTAACCTCTATAAGAGTAATTCCAACTTTACGAGAATATTTGTATTTTAAGGAAGGTTCATTTACAACTCTTAGTTTTACAGAATCCGGAAAAGAAGGCTCTAAACTATTATCCCAATACAAATAAAATTCTTTGTTCGGTATTTTTAAATTCGATGAGTACAAATAATTAAAATACATAGAACTATCCTGATGCTTCCTGTTTTTATCAGAATTATCTAATGATGGAATATTGCCAACAAATACCGGGAAATATGATTTTTCCTAAATACATCCTCTAATAGCAATTGAATCTTTGTCGTGTTACAATCAGAATATTTCTCGATTTTACATTGTATAAACGAAAAGACTATAGTCAAGTATAAAACAGTGTTAATAATTTTATTTTTATTAATCATAATTTACCATCCATCTTCTTTTTCTTTATATCTTTTGGATTTCCCTGATTCATAATTGCGGAAGTTCAAAACTCTTACTGCTTGGTTGTAACTGCCAATCGTTGTACCAAAAGCAGATTTTTCGAATACAAACCCTGCTTCCTTTTCTGAATACGGTGGACCGGTTTGTTCAGCGGCACCATGTGCACCTTCGTGAAGAATAATCACTTGAACTAAGAAAGTATATACTTGTAACTCATCATTGTTTGATTGTTCTAACTCTTTAATATAAGTTATATCAACTTGAATGGTTTTTGTATTTTCATCCCAATGGCCTAATCTTGGTAAATTCCAAGCTTTTTCATTTCCTAATTCTAATATCTCTAGTTTGGGTCCCTGACCAAATTTTAAGTTTTTTATAGTATCCTCCACTAACATACCTGTTGATTCCATAAATGCATTCATAATTTTTGTATCGCCGGTGACATTTTTTTCAAATTTATTTTCTAAATACGAATATAGTTTTGGATATAAATTCTTATATTCTTCTGGAACATCAATTCTCCCATCCGGGTCAATAAGAATCATCGGATTTCCAAGTACATAGTTATATGGTGTAAACTGAATATGTTTTTCAAATAAGGGGTCGGTGGATAGCCAGACTGCCGTTCTGCTGTTGAAATACCTCGCACCAAAGTAGTCGTATCCTGATTCATTGTCCCTTTCTTTTCCGGTGAATTTATATCTTGTAGAGGTTGTGTCCCAGCTTCGGGAGAGAAATCCCCATACATTCCCGGTAAAATCGGGATAAACTCCATCCTGCGACTGAACTAAAATATTATTGCCGTTTAAAATTGCTCTTATACTTCCCAAATGGTCTTTAAGATAAAAATTATGTGTCAGTCTTTTCATTTTCTATTAAAAGGTATAAATTACTATCTTTAAAATAATCCTTGATTGCCAATGAATAATTAACCTGAATAAGATCAATCTCTTGCCCGAAGTATAAAAATAATTTCAAAGTAAATAAAATGATTATCATTTATGTAATATTTCTAATTTTTGCTTTCTTTCAATATATATCGTCCTTTAATGTAATCGGATTTATATAATGGAATGCGGAATTTACCTTCAGACCATATTTCAATATCATCTAAAATTATTGTTGCGCCATGAAATCTATCAATATTCGCACTTACCAATGTGTCAATTTTAATTAAAGGAAGGCAATAAGTATTTTCAAATTCTATTTGCTCATACTTTGATGAATCTATAACAAGGGAATTATTCCTTTCGGTAATTAAATATATAACTTCATTATTCTTTTTCGCAGTAAAGAAATAATATTTATCAAAAATGAAAAGAGAAGATAATTTTTCTATACAAACGATATTATTATTCTTACTTGAAATACAACCGGGGTGATAACATAGAAAAATAATCGATGCTAATAATATTATTAAATACTTTAAGTTAAAACTCTTCTTTTTTATATTTTCTTGCTTCTTCATTTTTGTAAAGTAAATATTCTTTTTCCGATAATTGATTATATAAAGTTGTTTTCCAGTGTATTCTCTTTTTATTTCCTAAATCTAAAAAATAATGTCTAGGTATAGGATAATATTCTTTTGGTTTTTCTAATTCAACGGTTTCTTTATGTGCTTTTTGAAAATTTTTTTCTTTATAGCCATATTCTCCCGGAAATAATTTTCCCCCAATATAAGATTCAAGAATTTCGTGAAGTGCAGATTTGCCTACGCTCGAACCTCCTGCCTGTTCCCATATTTTTGCATGTTCAATATTAAAATATTGTTCAGTATTTATTTTCCCGTTCTCATATTTGCTTCCGTTATAAGCACCAACCGCAAATGGTTCTCCATTTATATAATTTCCGGACACAGTAAGTAAGTTTACTATTATGTTTTCATTTTTAATTGCTTCAACTAACATTTTCTCTTGCTCCGTTTGTGCGGTTCCTTCGTAACTAATTTTTCCGTTTTCATTTATTTGCAATGTAATATTTATCATTGCATCATTTAAGTTTTTAAAAACATTTTGTGCATCATCACCATGTATTATAACATCTTTACCGTTAGCATCTTTCAAGAATAACGCATTTAATAATCCGTATTGATATGGTGAAAAAGAAAGGTAATCGTTGTAAAATGGTTCCATCTGTCCCCACCTTCCAATCCTCGAATCATAATATCTTGCACCAAAATAATCATAGGTTGACTCATTGTCCCTTTCTTTTCCGGTGAATTTATATCTTGTAGAGGTTGTGTCCCAGCTTCGGGCGAGGTAACCCCAAGCATCCAAGTCTATTGCTCCGACCAGTTCGTTATTTTGGTTTAAAACTGCTCTTA
>CAZFBN010000267.1:0-3547 GCA_964517145.1 uncultured Saprospiraceae bacterium | reverse complement strand
GGGGTTGTCTTAGCAACGGAACAAAAAACAACGCTAAGCTCGGAAACCTTGCTATGTATGAATTCCAGCCATTAAGTTTGGGTGTTCTATAGGGGTCTTAATTGACGTAACCCTTTCCTATTCTGGTTTTCAGTCAAATCGAAATGATATTTACCATAAGGATTAATATGGTCAAAGCGTGCTGGTGATAGGTGAGCAATATCCTCTTCATTGATAGAATAGCCTTCCTGTCTGAGATAATCTAGGACTGCAGCGATGTAAATCGTATTCCAAACAATTACTGCATTTGTTACCAACGTTAAACAGGACGCCTGATTCGCCAGTTCCTCCTGTTTGTGTTTACGAAGCTCACCCTGACGAGCAAACATCAGAAAACGTCGTAAAGAGTGAATCGATTCACCTCGATTCAATTGACGATGAATCAGTCTTCGATAGTCTTGATTATTAAGGTAACGCAATATAAAGATAGTCTTGATTAGTCGTCCGTACTCCTGTAGTGCTTCTAACAATTGATTCAATTCAGAAAAGGATTGCAGCTTTCCAATCAACAAAGATGCCGTTACCCATCCTCGTTTAAGAGAGCCTGCTACGCGCAACAATTGATCCCAAGAGTCAAGAATCAACTGTTGATTGATTCGACGTTTGAACAGTGGCTTGAGCGTAGCCTCAGACATTTGTCTTTTGACTTTATAAAGCTGTTGACCGCCAACATCACGAATCCGTGGGGCAAATGATAAGCCTAATAAATCGAATAGAGCGAAGATGACCTCAGTATAGCCAGCCGTATCAGTCGTATGCTCTAAGATTGTTAAATCCGTTTCATTATCAAGAATACCATCCAGCAAGTAAGTCGCATCACGAGTCGTAGATGGAATGACTTTGTTACCGTACTGAGAGAATTGGTCGGAAGTCCATGTATAAAAGGTTACCCCCCTGCCATAACCAAAATAGCGAGGCAATGCCACTGCCTGTCTATTTTTAACAGCCACTGGAAAGCGTTGCCCGTCGGATGAAGATAAAGTCCCACCCCCCCACAATTGAGATAGAGATAAACTGTGATGGTAGTTTACTAAGGCTGTATTCGCAAGGGGTAAGGTCGTTTCATCGAGATACCATTGAGTGTGCCAAAGCAAACTGTCATAGGACAAACCAGAGACTTGAGCCATTGCCGTAGGCCCCATATTACAGGCTTGAGATAAGATACCTGCATACAAATAGACTTGTGTTTCCAGCGAACGAGAAGAATTACCACCGGTATGCACGAGCAGTTTACTGAACTCAGTCAGTTGATCCACTTCAATCATCAAATCGGTCAAATCTACTAAAGGCAAACACTTTGAAACTAATATTTGTAAAGAGCGAACCCTATCATCAAGTAACTCTACTTCTAGAGGTGAAACAACTAGACGCTCGTCTTTGATTCTGATTTGAGGATTATTTTGTAAATTCTGAGAAAAATTGAGTAATTCTCTATCAAGTTCCTCTGTAAGAACTTTTAGGCGTGGTTCTCCTATTTCGGGTAGTCCTAACATTTGACAGACTTCTGTACGAATCTGTGTCCATTGCTCCAAGGGGATAAGGTAGGTTTGCGGATTAGCGTAGCGGCGGCTGCCTTCAATCCAGACATTCCCAGCTTTTAAAGCACTCCGAAGTTCCCACAATATACATAACTCATAGTAGCGTCGATGGACCTGCCCAGTTGCCTTAAGGATAAATGGTCGCCACTCAGATGGAACAAAGTCCATGGGAGCATCTTTTGGCACAATCCTTTTACCTTGAACATTAAGTTGGTGAACTAATGTTAAAGCTTTAAGCAGTGGGTCGGCATTACGGTTGGAACGAAAGACAAAAGAATTCAGGAATGCTGGAGCAAACTGACGAATATAGCTGTAGCGTTCGGCAAAGAAATCATAAGATTCATCCTGCATCGGACGCACCAGTCGCAGACAATCCTCAAGTGCTTGTTGTAATTCTTCTCTTGGTACAAGTGTAAAAATATCTGGACGGACTTGCGGATCTGAAACTGTTTGATCCAATACGACTTGGCTGATCTGCTGGAAAAGCATGACCTTCTCATTGATAGCCACTGCTTCCTGTTGTCGAAAGGTTTGTAGGTCTCGACAAGCACGACGATGAGTTTCTTCCAGACATCGAATGAACAACTCCACACACTCATCAGTAATTTCCATCAGTATTTGTTGCACAAATACCATTAAGATAGGGAAACGCTTTTTCATCGGCATTCGCTGCAGGGCTTGATTAGTCGCCTTCTTTGCTACCTGCGATAAAAATTTTTGCCTGTTAGGATTAAGACAAGACAAATTCCACTGGTCTACTTTTTGTTCACGCAGAAAGAGAACTTTCTCGATTGCTGCTAAAATCGCTTTAGGTGAATTTGTAGTGGCAGGACGACGTAACCATGCTAAACGGGTCAGCTTCAGGGTGGTATCTAATTCTAATAGTTTTTCAAGAAATGTTTGGTGTTTCTTTGTCAGCAGGGGTTTGAGTAGAAGATAGGTTTTGAGGGTTGCTTGGGACCGAGCCGTCGAAACCATTCGTTCCAGAGTTGTCACACCTGGGCGTACAATCTTATCCCGGTAAAGCTGCTCAGCAGCTAGTTGGAGTAGCAAGGAGGGTTTATCATGTTCCATTGCCCGCTCTACCAACCAGTGGGCCAAGTGGTTAAAATCTTTCTGAGTGGGAGTGCGAAATTTTAGGTAAGACTGAATTTGCTGTAAATGTTCTGTTCTTGTCTGGGAACGTTGACCATAGAGACGCAGTTCCCCGACTCGAACCTGTAACTGTCTTGCTAAATATTCAACGATTTCAGGGGGGCACTGTTGTAAATCATCAGGACAAAAACCAAGATAGCGGAGAGTACATAGTTGTAGAGCAAATCCCAGTCGATTATGTTGCTGACGCAACGGCTTAAGTTGCGCTCGATCTTCAACAGTGAGTTTAAAGTATTGAATCAAGTCGGTCTCTGATATCGTACCGGGAAATTGATTTAAGCGAGAACGTTCTGCTTCAGTGAGGAAGTTTACGGGCATTTAAGTTTGTTCAATCACTTAGCTCCCCTAGTTTTACCAACTTACGGCTCTAAGTTGGTAAAATAGAAATTGCTTTCCCAATCACTTCAAGGGTTTCCGACATCATGGCAACCGTTGGCCAACATCCGAAAGTTGGCAAAACTGAGAAACCGAAGCGCAAGTCCCCGAACCAACACAAATATGTCGAGACGAGATCCAGAGAGTACCTCTTGCTTGAGGAAGTCGAGAGGATGCGACAGGCGCTTAAAAAGGCAGGAGGCCGTCATGCTCACCGGGATTCTACTTTAATTCTCTTGATTTTTCGTCATGGGTTGCGAGTTTCAGAGGCAGCGACCCTTCGTTGGGAGCAGATTGACTTTAGTGGGGGGACTATTTACCTCAAGCGGGTCAAGCACGGAACTCCCTCCACCCACCCGATTTATGGGGACGAGATCCGGGCTTTACGCAAACTCCAACGCGATTATCCGGTCAGTCCCTACGTTTTCCAATCCTCTCGT
>CAZFBN010000266.1:0-3549 GCA_964517145.1 uncultured Saprospiraceae bacterium | reverse complement strand
TTAAAATATAATTACAATGTTGCAAATCATTATTATTCAATTGTAAAATACCGCTGAAGGTGAGGCGCTCGTCCATGCGGAATCGGCGTTTTTCATTAGGACTCAGCCACAATTCCACGATCGTCTCCGGTCCGGCACCGCCGCAGAAAAAGCAGGAAGCATAAGGATTTCTCGATAGCACCACTGTTTGAAAACTGGGGTCAACCGGAATAAGATAACCCGTAATTGCCACGTTTTTGCCCTCCAAATCTTTGATGGAAGCGCCGAAAGTAGGCACCAGCACCTTCATGTCAATTTCCTTAAAGTATTGAGGTTTGAAAGTCACATCCGCCAGTTGTTTCCAGGTGATTTCGGTCTGGGCTTGTAATGTTCCTGTGATAAAGCTAAAAATACAAATCAAATATAAATTTTTCATAATAAAAAAAACTTTTGGTTTTCGGATGATAATTTTAAAGTCAGGTGAATATTAATGTACAATATTACAACTGCTTCAAAAATGTAATTTTTCCCAAATATTGCTGTTGCAATAAGCGATTCTCGGGATTTAAACTGTCAATTTGATTGCTATTAAAAACCAGATAAATAAAGGAAAGTGGACGATATTCCCAGGAAAAACGCACATTCCAAACGCTGCGATCCACCGAGCTATTCCATTGATAAAAACCGATGAGTTGCACGCGCGGATTCAGCGCCAGACGGGCATTGACGCCTAGTAAATGGGTTTCATCGCTGCGATTTTCAATACCTAAATTTTTATATTCATTCAATTCATAATCCACTTGCAGCTCAAAATGAGGAATCGGTGCCAGGCGACCGCTCAAGGTGTACGTATTTAAAGTTCCATCAAAATAATCGCCTACCTCCGCCCGCAGGCTGCCGCCAATTTTCGCCGAAAGATCGCTTCTAAGCTGAAAAATATAGCGGATATAATCGTAAAAACCCGGCGCAATCTGAATACCCACCGGCGAGAAAGGTGCGTCGAGGCGCTGCCAGTTGGGTTCGATGGTAAAATCAATGTAAGTGCCATCTTGAAAAATAAATTCGAAGGGATTGATACCCCAGTAGCCAAAAAGCAGATTCCCATTGTCGGAACTGTTGAAAATGTAGGCGTAAGATTCAGGCTGAAAACTACGTATGAACTTGGGCAGCCACTTCGGGCGCAGGTCAAAGCTGATGGCAGGGCTGGTCATCACATAATTGGCATCAAAAATTTCCAATCCGACGCCCGGCTCATAATCTTTGCTAAAATATTCCAGTAAGCCGACGTACACTTGGTTGTTTTCATAACCCGTCCAAAATTGTCCGGCAAAGCCATTGCCCTTCGCCTCGTCAAAAGAAGCGGAGAACATGCCCTGCGCACCAAATGCTTGGTTTGGTCGAAATACACCGTCAATCGTAGCCGTATAGTTGTTATTTGCAATGCGCGAATTTCCATTGTTTTCCAGCGCAGCATCGTGCCGCCAGGTTGCCATGCCGCCGAGGCGACTTTGGTCCGACAGGTTTTGCGAATATCGCGCCACCCCAAAATGCGAGTTCGGCGTAGCGCTCGTCTCGCGTTGACGCATCGCAAGAACACCATATTGCCGCTTGGCATTTTGACTGGTTAATCGCAATCCGCCGTCAATTGGAATGGCGTTTCCATTATCATCCAACCCAATTCTTCGACTAAAAAACGGGCGAATCCAATCGGTAATACTGGGATTGAACACATTGGCGCTTTCCAGAAAAAACTGCCGTCGCTCCGGAAAAAATACAGAATAACGGTCAAAATTGACCACCTGGCGGTCCACATCCGCTTGCGCAAAATCCGTATTCACCGTTGCGTCCAACACTGTACTGGAATTGATTGCCCATTTCACTTCGCCACCCACTTTTACGTTGTTTTGCGGGTCGCTTTTTACACTACCGGTTTTGGTTTGATTGCCATCTACAAATAAATAAGGATTGAGTTGCACATTGGCAGTGGGCGGCGGCGGCTGGATGCCTCGCAAAATGCCCTCGTATGCCATGCGATACACATCGAACAGGCGCGGTACGCCCGGCAATGAAGTCAACTCGTTGTTGCTGCGAATATTCCGTGTGAAAATGATTCCAAGGTCCTGACAATCAGCTGGATAGCGCAACACTTTCCAAGGAATTGCCATTTCCACCACCCAGCGGTCGTCGTAGCGCTTGGTGCGAGCCTGCCACAGTGCATCCCATTCGCGGTTGTATAAATTGGCATCTAAGGATTGCAAATCGCGGATGTTGCCATACGGCGAAGCCTGGAAGACCGAGGCATTGCGCTTGTCTTTGTAGCCGTCAATAGCTACGCCAAACAGGTCATTGAAATCATAATCAAAATCCCGGCGCAGATTTTGCACACGGGTCACGGATTTGGGTTGATAACAAACCGCTCCAACGTAGAGAAACTGCTCATTGTACAACACACGTATTTCTGTTTTTTGCGAAGCGGGCTGCCCCTGGTAGGGGTCTTTCTGTACCAAACCTTCAATGAGGGGTGCGAGATTCCAGTCCGTTTCGTTCAATTCACCATCAATGGCGATTTTAAGCTCCGTTTTAGCCGCCCAGAATTCCTGCGATACCGCGGGCGGGTCAAACATTTCTACATTGTTCTGGGCTTGAAGCCAGGTAGTTGTTAGAATGAAAGCAGCGATAAGTCGGGTACAAAGTGGCATAGGAATTTTTTTGCAACAATATTGCAAATATAAATGTTTTTTATTTTGCAATATTGTTGCAGGAGAAATCTTGCTTTGAATCACATAAAAAATGTTTATCTACCCGGTTTTCAATGAAAATAATGTAACAAATATCAGTATGCATAATCGTTCTACGATTGTTAAAGGGATTTATTGGAGGCAGTTTTGATCTTTTGCACGCTTCAGACAATGCGTAATTTTGCCTTTTCTGCATAGAATTATCTTCAAAAGACGAATACCTAACTACAAATTCTATGACTAATCATAGGTATTAACTACCTAAAACTAAGCAAAAATTAGTGAGTAGCTATTTTTAGTCCATGAGGGATTCTATTTTTGTATCATTAATTGGAATTAGTCTTAATAAGCTTAACATTGTTTTAACAGCTGGTTCACACAGCGCCTATTTTAAGTTTTCTGAATCGTAGGTATCTGACAATAAATAAATTTAAGATATTATATATATCAATAATTAGTCCATCAATTTAAATCTAAAATATCAATAACATGAAAACTTTCACCCAACTATTGTTTTTAACAGGATTGACTGCCATTTTTTTGCTGGGATGCAACAATGACAACGACGAAAAAGACCCACTCCTCATTCCGACTACCTATGACGGCGCTGCTTTTGCAACAAACACTACCACTCAGGCTGCAGTACGGGCACAATTGGATAAATTGGTCAATGAGGCGAAGAAAGGGCGCACTGCCGGCGCTAAAGTTACGTTTGATGCGCTCAATGGACTCTACACCACAGGCACACCCAGCTTGAAGTCTATAACTACTACCTATTATGATGGTCGTTTATCCGGCAATGGAGGCTGGCTCGACGAATTGGCGAAAGCGA
>CAZFBN010000265.1:0-3646 GCA_964517145.1 uncultured Saprospiraceae bacterium | reverse complement strand
CTGAGGATGCTTCTCTTATATGTCAATCTTTTTAATTTTTAACAGCTTCTTAGATGCAAATTTTTTAACAACTTTTTTTAACAAAATTTAACAAATTATCACACAAATATAATATTGCATTAATAATCAATATTTTATAAAAAGATAAAGAATTATTAACTTTTAATGTTCTAACTTTATATAGATTGCTTCGAACTTGTAATATAGCTTCCCCCTCAAAGGGAAACTAGAGACGGGGGCTCGCTTTGCGCCATCCGCTCTGGTGACCTCCACACCTCTTGTTTAAACACCACAAAATGCTTATCTTTGAAACACCAATTCGCACATTCACCAAACCTATCCCGATCTTACAGGGATAAATACATTCATCTATGTCTATCACCATTCACATAAAAGAAGACCTCGAGAAGCGCCTCCGCCAGCGAGCCGATGCCGAAGGCGTGCACCTTGCCGATTACATCACCAAAATGCTGGAAGCACAACTACCTCCGGCTGCTACCCCTGCCCCGGAACAACGCGAAATGGAGCTACTCCAGAAAATCAATCTTGGACTCCCCACTGAATTGTGGCAACGCTATGCCAATCTCCAGGAAAAACGCCAGTCCGAAACCCTGCTTCCCGAAGAACAGGCAGAACTCATCACCATCTCCGACCGCATCGAAGCCGCCAATGCCGAGCGCATGCCTTACCTCATCGAATTGGCGCAGCTCCGGCAGGTCTCCCTCGAAACCCTCCTCCACCAACTCGGATTACAAAACTAACCTACGCATCCCCAACCCTGTAGCCCATGTCCTCCATCTCCAACGCCCTCAAACTCGAAGTCGAAACCCGCGCCCGCGGCTCCTGCGAGTACTGCCACTCCCAAAACCGCTTCTCACCCGATCCATTTTCCGTAGAGCACATCATTCCCCTATCCAAAAGCGGCACCAGTGAGTCCCACAACCTCGCCTACGCCTGCCAGGGCTGCAACAACCGCAAATACAACCACACCGAAGCCATCGATCCCCTCACCGGCAAAACCGTGCCCCTCTTTCACCCCCGTCAGCACCTCTGGTCCGACCACTTCGCCTGGAACGAAGATTACACCACCCTGATCGGACTCACCCCTACCGGGCGCGCCACCATCGACCGCCTCCAACTCAATCGCTCCGGTGTCGTAAATCTCCGGCGCATCTTACACCAGTTGGGAGAGCACCCTTTATCAGAATAAAACCTCCTGCTGCTGACAATAGACAGGTTCCCACCCTGCATCCAATACGCCAGCGCTTAAAGCCCGCCCACCAACTCCAAACCAACCTCTTTATTCCCGAAAAAAAGTACCTCCAATCCACCGAACTCATGAAAACCCTCGATGCCATCAACCAAAAAATGGGACGCGGCGCGGTGTTCTTTGCCGCTTGCGGCAACAAGCCCAACTTCAAACTCAAATCGGAGTGGCGCTCCAAGCGCTTTACGACCCGGTGGGAGGAACTGCTGAAAATAAAATGATTGGGATCAAATTATCTATCCACAGCTCCTAACTCCAAATCATTTATTCTAATAAGATCGAATCGGTTCCTGCAAACATATTGTTTACATTTGAACACTATCATATTATTTTACTAGCATGAACCATTCTTATCTTATTTTTTGATATTTTTGACTTATATTCGATAAATAAACCCTATTTATAATGCCACATAATTACGATGACCCCTTATTTAGAAAATGGCTCAAAGAGCTTCAAAAAAAGCAAGAGGAGGAGGAACTTGCCGGATTTTATTCTAAATTCGAAAAAGATAATAAATGGCATGCGAAAGAAAAAGAAGAAAGAGAAAAAGAGCGAGCAAAAGACAGAGTTTTTGCACTAGAAGCAAGTTATAAACGTGAACTAGACAATTTTATTCAAATTAAAAAAGACGAACTTAAGAATCACTTCTTCCAAAGGGTGAAAATTTATTTTGAAGTTGTATATTTTAAAAAATTAATTCGAAAGGCGCTTACCAGCCTAGATCAAATCCGTTATAAATCCAGCAATCAAATCAATCAATTTCTTCTAGAATTTCATCATCCCTCGCTTCGGAATTTGAAACAACCTTACAAGGAAGCTAATAAAGAAACGGATCAAGCTATTGCGCAGTTTATTGAAAAATATGCCCTGCAAAACATCAAAGCTAAAGCACACCAGTTAGCCTCAGAGAAATTTTGGTGGGGCTTCGAACATCATCCGGAATCCTTTGAAGTAACTTCAGACACTCAGCACAGGTATAAATGGAGCCTGCTCTACACTTACTTTGTTGGCATGCTACTAGTTTTTCTTTATTGCAAAGGTATCAATTTTAAGGCTTTATTTCCTGATTACCCCTATATTTATACCATCGTAAGTGGCTGGGTACTATTTCTTGGTCATTATTTTATAGGCAACGGAAGCGATCGCTTATTCTGGCGACCTTTGTGGATTACAGTTTACTTTTTATCGGGAGGCTATTTACTATATCATTATAACGATGCTAATTCTGCTGATTTAATAGCTGCAAAATTAATAGGATTGCTTCTCCCATTAATTACTATGATATGGTTCCTTTATGCATCTATAAAATCTGAGCATGAGGAATTATGGGATGAGTATAATAATGATTTTAATGATAATCCCCCATTTTAAGAATCAGTAATTCATGTCCTCTTCCCCTAAGCTGCAACCATTTTAAAGTAGAGTCTATAATTAATTTGCTCTAATTCATCCGGAGTCAGATAGTCGATAGAACTATGAGGCCGGACCGTATTGTAAATGACACTCCATTGCTGTATTTGGTTATTGAGCTCTGGAATGCTTTTGAACCACTCCAGGTTCAGACATTCTGTTCTCAGTGTTCCATTCAATCGTTCGATCAATCCATTCTGAGCGGGCTTTCCCGGTTGAATGAACTTTAACTCAATTTGATGGTCATCCGTCCATTTTTCTAAACGGGCGGAGATGAACTCCGGACCATTATCGCAGCGGATATATGCAGGTACGCCGCTGTATTCCACTATTTTATCGAGTACTTCGACCAGGGTTTTGGCACAAATACTGGCGTAGGCTTCTGGCCATAAGGCTTTTCGAGAATACTCGTCCATGATATGGATGATGCGAACTTTTTCCTGACCAGGACCAACTACCCAATCGCTCACAAAGTCCATAGCCCACCCCTCATTGATCCTGCCAGGAGCCAATAGATCCTGGTATTCCCGTTTGATTTTGGAGCGTTTGGGTGGAAGTCGCAAATGCAAGCCCTCTGCTTTCCAAATTCGATATACCCGTTTATGATTCCAGAGATGCCCCTGGCGGCGTAAATAATGAAACACCATCCAAAAGCCCCAGGCTACAAAACGTTTGGTTACCCTATGTAATAACGCTGCTATTTCCGCATCTTTCTCCTCCCGACGATGACCTTGTTTTCTTCGATAGTATGTCTGGCGTCTCAAGCCCAGAACAACACAGCCTCTTCGTGCACTTACCTTTTTCAATTGTTTGACTTCGTCAATCATTGCTTCCTGGCGTCCTGGGCTTGCCACTTTTTTAGCATCTCGTATCCATGCTGTAAAATATCATGATCCAGGCTTAACTCAGCATACATTTTCTTAAGCCGTGCATTCTCTTCCTCCAATTCTTTCACTCGACTTTTGT
>CAZFBN010000264.1:0-3670 GCA_964517145.1 uncultured Saprospiraceae bacterium | reverse complement strand
CGAATTGCCTCTGTCATATTAAATAAAATCGTCAATTTTAAACAAGTTCATTATTGAAAATATAGCTTCGACAGATAATGTTGTATTTTCAGAAAGTTGGAATCACTCTATAACTATAGCCGCTAAGCATCGAGGTGCGGTAAAAGTAAACGGTACGCCTCTGAGTGTGGGGAATAGTGTCGGAGTTGCTGCTATCAGAATTGATTCGCTTGATCAGGTACAATTGGTTAAGAATTTACAGGGCGGAGCTAATATGCGTCTTTTGGATGCAGCATACATGATTGATTCCACTGGTGGTTTTCAAGTAGCCTTAGCGATTAATGGTACAGACACCTTAAATGCGGCTGGCACATTTGTGACAAGAAATAACACATCAAACTTGAATTTTGTAAGCTTTGATCAGAGTGGAACTATACAGTGGAAGAAAGCTGTACCAGCAAATAATATTAATCTCGATAAATTTGATATGACTTTCAGTTATTCAGATAGCCTATTTGTAGGATTGACCTTCCGTGACACAGTACTATTTTTCAATCATTTACTAGAAAGCCGAGGTGGAGATGATATTGCGCTAGTGAAGATAACACCAACAGGTAATTCAGATTGGTTTAGAAATTATGGTACTTCCGAAAATGAAACTGTTTCTAAACTCCTGTATAGCTATGGCATTGTATTCTTTGGTGGAGAATTTACCGGTAGTGTTGGAGATAAAACAATTGGGAAATATGTATTTAGTAACTTGATAGAAGCTTATACTAAATCTTACATTTCTTATATTTATGATGAAGTACCTCCATCGGAACAACTAGTAGCATTGAGATCACAGGAAGAAGAGGAAATTGAAAATACGGCAAACACTTTAGCTCCTACAACTATTGATGTGTATCCTAACCCATTCAACAATGGCTTCCGTCTTCGGGTAACGGGCGAGCCGGTTGGCAAAGTAGAAGTGTCAAATGCAGTTGGACAAAATCTGCTTCATTTTGAAAGTGGAAACTTGAATGATATGGAAGTGAGCCTAAATTCAAATGGCGGACTTTATTTAGTCAAGGTGTACAATCAATCTGGTGAGCTTATTGGTACAAAAAAGGTGGTGAAGTTGGATTAATAGTATTAAATCTTTGGTTACTGAATCGATGGCTTTTCGGATAATATTGGTATTTTTTACGCAATTCATTCTGTTTGATCAGATTGCGGGACAACGTTTTGTATTTCATACAAATAGTATAAAAGATAGTACTAGCCTTGCAAATGAAGAAATAACATATTGGGGCATATTTGACGTAGCTACTTGTCAAGCTTCTATTTTTCACGAAAGGTTAGCAGTAGAAGAATTCAAAGATGTTGTTATATTACCTGATAGTAGTATCTATACTTATTCTTTAGGAAACCGCATAGGGGAAGGAATTGGGCGTTTTTACCCGGAACGTCGTCTTTTGTATTTTTATCCTATGCCTTCCTTCGTAGATAATAAATTCGTCGAAGCTTTAAGCTGTAATGGTAATGGAGTAATTTATGGTGCTGGATTAGGTTTAACAGAATTCAATCCTATCACAAGGAGACATAACTATCTTGGCGATTTGCCCAGAGAAATGCAGGCTGCGGGGGATATTACTTTTCGTGGAGGTAAATTGTACCTCAGCACTATTTCCAATACATTAGTAGAAGTAAATATTAATAATCCGATAAATAGTCGGGTTGTGATGACTTTTCCAGTAGGTACACCACCCATTCATGCAATGACAACTGTACAAGGCGGCTGTAATGAAGTAGTTACTTATGCAGTAGGAACCGATAGTACTGGCAGTATTATCTATGAATTAGACTTTGAAAATAAAACCTTGGTTGAACGGTGCCGCACGCCTTGGACTATTATAGGTGCTGCCTCTCAGCAGGAATGTGTTACCCCGGTTTGTAAAGTGTATGTAGATTTAGATCAAAATAATAGTTCTGGCGGGAGCCGCTATGATTTTCATCCGGGAGCAGTTTGCAATGCATCCGTTCCTATTGCCGATCAGGATTTAGAGGTTTATGCGGAAGAAGCGATTGATTCAGTTATTATTACCCTTACTGGTATTCTAGATGTAGGTTTAGAAAACTTAACCGCTGCTGTTACTGCTAATTTATCTCTCAATGGCTCTGGTACGAATAAGATTAGACTTGCTAATTTAGGCAGTGCTACAGTTGAAGATTTTCGTAGAGCGATAGCCCGCATTTTTTACAAAAATAATAGCCCTGCTCCAACTAGTGGCAATCGGGAAGTGTGGGTGCGTGGCTACACAAGTAGTTATGTAGGTGAGATTTCAACAGCACGCATTCGGATCGAAAATAACTTGGCATTAGAGCAGGATCGTATTTCCCTAAAATGCTATGGCGATTCAGGAATTACCTTCACCGCCAAGGCAACAGGAGGCGTTGCACCCTACAAATATCAATGGGCAAACGGTGATACGATCGCAACAAGAACTGGTTTAGCCGTTGGAAGCTATCCAGTCGCTGTTGCTGACCAAAGTGGATGTCGATTGCTGGATACGGTGCAAGTGACTCAACCGGACAGTTTATGGCTTCGCATTCAGGCAGTAAATGATAGTATTTGTGGCGCGTCTGGTCAATTGTCAGCGTCGGTGCATGGAGGAACGGCGCCCTATATGTATCAATGGAGTCATAATGCAAGTATTAATCAGGCTATTGTACAAAATCTGGAACCAGGAAATTACATCATAAGTGTTATAGATCAAAGTGGTTGCCAGGCAACTGGAAATTATAGGCTCGTGCAAAGTGATACCTTGAGGACGCAAGCATTTGTAAAACGCTGTACAGGCGAAACCTTTGAGTGGCAAAGCGAATCTATCCGAAAAGATACCAGCTTTTGTATTCGTTTAACCAGTGTGAATGGCTGTGATTCGCTGCATTGTGTAAATGTCGAATTTTTGGATAGCGTATTGGTACAGGAAAGTATAATGCTTTGCAATAATGATACCTACTCTCTTAATGGACAAATCATTAGCAGTGATACTATTATATGTAATACCTTCACTGGAGCAAATGGATGCGATTCAACGTACTGCTTCACCATTCGAGTACATAAAAGGATCAATCAATTCACAGCTTCTATTTGTGAAGGAGAAAGTTATGTATTTGCTGGAAAAACATTTACAACTACAGGTATCTACGCTGATACGATTCAAGATGGAGGAAGCTGTGACAGTTTGATTATTTTAAATTTAATAGTAGCGCCTAAGCCTAATATTACTCTAATCCCCAATGGCATCTTATGTGCCGGTGGCACGCTAAAAATTGACGCTTCACCAGGCTATAACACCTATCAATGGTCGAATGGAGGACAAACGCCTTCCATCACGATTGACAAATCAGGTCAGTATGCGCTGACAGTGACCAGCGCAGTGGGCTGTGCGGATACAGCCTCAATCGAAATTCTGGAAAGCAATATTGAAGCTGTCATCTCCAAAACAGATCCTACCTGCTTTGGCAGCAAAGATGGTCGCATCCGCATTGATTCGGTGATTGGCGGTAATCCGCCGTTTTTTTATCGCTTCAATACGAGTGCGGCTCAGCCAAGTAATGAATTTCAACAATTAGCAGCCGGTACTTACGAAGTGGAAGTGGAGGATAACAATGGTTGTTTGGTACAAACGACTGTGAATTTGAA
>CAZFBN010000263.1:0-3681 GCA_964517145.1 uncultured Saprospiraceae bacterium | reverse complement strand
TGTTTTGGTGTCTTCGTGGCGAAATTAGGTGCTTTATCAAAGATACCAGCTAAGTACACTGTGCACAAAATTGTTTAATGAAAATTGCCTTCGCTAACCCCATCCCTAAAGGGTGTCCACGCGCGGGCGGATCGTCCCTTAAGGGAAGGAGGGTTGTGGGAGGATAATCAAAAATTTAATTCACAATGTACTAAGTTTATATATTAAATAAAATCTTTAATTTTAAACAACTTCACTGTCAAATATTCTGATTGTAAAATTTTGGGCTGCCAAATTGACTTCTTTCCAAATCTGGTACAATTCTCGCTCGATTCCTTCGCCAGTCTATTCAATTGCCCTCTGGCATCTGATATCTGACGTCTGGCTTCTGACATCCAAAAAAGATTGACCATGACACATTTCCTTTCAAATGAACTCGACCTTTCGGAGGAACGCTTGCTTCCTGATCCGCATAAAGATGACGAATTGCTCGACGCCTACTCGCGCACGGTGGTGCAAGTAGCGCGTCGGGTGAGCGATGCGGTGGTACAAATCAAAGTGACCAAAACGCCCAAACCCACGCGTGGCGGGCGTCCGCAGCGTGGCGGCGGTGGCGCTGGTTCCGGTTTTATCATTTCTACGGATGGATTTATTGTAACCAATAGCCACGTGGTGAGTGGCGCGGATAAAATTGAAGTGAATCTGCAAGACGGACGGCTGCTGCCCGCGCGGCTCATCGGGGATGACCCGGCAACGGATTTGGCGGTGGTGCAGGTAACTACTGAGAAATTATCAACCGTGAGTTTTGGTGATTCTGATCGCTTACAAGTCGGGCAATTGGCAATTGCCATCGGCAATCCCTATGGTTTTCAATATTCGCTCACGGCAGGCGTGGTGAGTGCCCTGGGGCGTACGCTGCGCTCGGAAAGTGGGCGCTTGATTGATGATGTCATTCAAACTGATGCGGCGTTAAACCCAGGCAATTCGGGCGGTCCGCTCGTTAATTCCAGTGGCGAGGTGATTGGTGTGAACACGGCAGTGATTCTACCGGCACAGGGCTTATGCTTTGCAGTAGCTTCTAATTTAGCAAAATACGTAGTAGGAAAACTCATTATAAGTGGTAAAGTAAAGCGCGGTTTTATCGGCATTGCCGGGCAAGTGGTGCCGCTCAATCAGCCTTGGGCGTTATCCTTAAAATTAGCCGTGAAATCAGGCATTCTGATCCAAAGTGTAGAACCAGATACTTCCGCGTATAATATCGAACTTCGTGCAAATGATGTTATTATAGGTTTTAATGATAAGTCGGTGGATAGCATTGACGATCTGCACAAATTGCTGGATGAAAATAGCATAGGAAAACCAACGCAACTCACTATTTTACGCGACCGTAAGCCGATGTATGTGCGGGTGATTCCGGCGGAAATGAAATAATTATTAGCGTAGAGTTTATTAAAAAATATTTTGTACGCGTGCGAGTGTAGAGGCGCTTTCAACCTAAAATTTAATAAACTCTAATTCTAATAATTGCACTTTTTAAAAATAATAAGGCTATGCTGCTAGACGGCGTCGCCTTTTTTCTTTGCACGGAAAAGCTGACTTCTTTTCTTTGTCAAAATAGTATAATTTGTCAGAAAAAACGTAAAATTAAATTCGCCATTTATTATTCATTACAACAAAACACCTAGCCAGTATGAAGAACTTTTTCAAAACTCGTATAGCATTGATTTTCAGTTCATTGCTTGCTTTAATACTTTGCAGTAGCAGTACGAAATTAACGCCGCCTTCGGGATTACAATTTGAAATTTCCTTCCCGGAAGCTGCCAACAAAGGTCCCATCACCGGACGCGTTTATGTCATGATTTCAGACCGACCGAATGGCGAGCCGCGCCTGCAAATCAGTACAAACGGCATTCCGTTTTTTGGGAAAGATGTGGAAGCACTGCAAGCTGGAAAGCCCGCCGTTATTGACCAGACGACCTTTGGTTATCCGCTGAAAAGTTTGTTAGAATTACCCGCTGGGGAATATTACATTCAAGGTTTTATAAATATTTACACCGAATTTAAACGTTCCGACGGTTTTACATTATGGATGCATAATGACCAGTGGGAAGGGCAGCATTTTAATCGCTCGCCGGGCAATTTATACTCTGATATTCAGAAGATTAGAATTGACCCCAAGCAAAAACAGGTTGTAAAATTATCGTGTAAAAATGTAATACCGCCCATCAATCCAATTCCTGATACCAAATGGGTGAAGCGCGTCAAATTCAAAAGTGAAATGCTGAGTAAATTCTAGGGACAAGATATTTATCTTGGTGCAACCATCTTATTACCAAAGGGTTATGATGAAAATCCGAATAAAAAATATCCGGTGAATTACATTCAGGGGCATTTTTCAACCGCTGCGCCGAATGGTTTTAGCGAGGTTGATCCGGGTCCGAATGCCAATCCACGCGCCAGAGCCGGTTATGATTATTACAACTATTGGAATGAAGACGGAACGCCGCGCATGATTTTGGTCACTTTTCAGCATCCCTGCCCGTATTATGATGATTCTTATGCCGTCAATTCACCAAATGTCGGTCCTTACGGCGACGCCATTATGCAGGAGTTAATTCCTTATGTAGAAAATAATTTTCGTATCATAAAAGAACCGTATGCGCGCATCCTGTCGGGCGGCTCTACCGGCGGCTGGATTGCGCTGGCGATGCAATTATTTTATCCTGATTTTTTTGGCGGCGTATTTTCCTTATGTCCTGATCCGGTGGATTTTAATTATTTCCAGGCAGTGAATATTTATAAAGATAAAAATGCCTATTATAAAGAAAATGGCTGGATTAAAACGCCCACGCCCAGCGACCGCCTCACCGACGGCATGATCCGCCTCACCTACGAGCAGCGCAATCATTATGAATTGGCGCTCGGCACCAAGAATCGCTCCGGCGAGCAGGTCGATATTTTTGAAGCGGCGTTTGGTCCGATTGATAAAGATGGTTATGCGAAATCATTATTCAATCAAATGACCGGCGAAATTGACCCCGAAGTGGCGCAATATTGGAAGGAACATTCAGATTTGAATGAATATTTAAAAAGAAACTGGGCAAAAATCGGCAAATCATTACAAGGTAAAATTCATATTTACACCGGTGATATGGATACGTATTATCTGAATCCGGCGGTCAAATTAATGGAAGAATTTCTCGAAAACACTAGCCCCTACTACTTCGGCAGCGTGACCTACGGCGACGGGCAGCCTCACTGCTGGGGACCGGATCGCAAGGAATTACTGCCTATGATGATGAAACAAGTGCAGAAAATGGCGTCGGCGGGAGCTGAGGTGAATGTCTGGATGAAATAATAAAATTTTTTAACTTTTTATAAGAACAGGAATAGCACTGCCCATGTTATTCCTGTTTGTTTTACATTCTTATTCAAATTTGTAATTATAATGCAAGCTAAATATGGCTTTTAAGTAGTTGGACAGTTTTTTAGTCAACAGTCGAAAGCCTCATACAATTGAAAATCAAACACTTATCCTGGTTTTATGCAAAAAAAATTATGCCCACTTACTTAACTTGTATCTAGCTGAACGGATACCCTAATAAAAACTTGAATAAGCCCTTGCCGCGACAGTTTAATTGATAAAACTGGAATTCACCTGCTATTTAGGTTCTAAATTCTATAATAAAATTTGTAAAATTG
>CAZFBN010000262.1:0-3728 GCA_964517145.1 uncultured Saprospiraceae bacterium | reverse complement strand
AAACTTGTTATTCTACAAGGGTTTTAGCAAAGTTTTAGCAAAATTGGAATGTTGTTTTTGTTGAATAAAATCCTTCTGAAGGATGCAAAACACCGAAAAAATACATAAAACAATTACAGTTTTTTCATTTTTTTAAATTTCACATTTTAAATTTCTTACCTCATCTTTGTGAGGTCTGATATCTGACGGTTTATATTGACATCCAATTATATGTTTAGTAATCAAACAAATTTTAGTCTCATTGAATCCCAAGAAGACCTCGACCTTTTTTATAGACAAAATCAGGGTATCGAATGGTTGTGTTTTGATACGGAATTTGTGGGAGAAAAACGCTACGTCACGAGTTTGTGCTTGTTGCAGGCGGCTACGGTGCACGGCAATTATCTGATTGATCCTTTTGTTGTAAAAGACCTGAGTCCTTTTTTAGAATTTATTGAAAATGAACGGATTATCAAGATTACGCACGCAGGTGATAACGATTATCGTTTGTTGAATACCTTGTTTGATACCATTCCAAAAAATATTTTTGATACGCAGGTGGCAGCAGCGTTTGCGGGCTATCGCTATCCGATTTCTTTCCGAAAATTGGTTGAGGTAGAACTGCGCATCAATTTGAATAAAAGCTACGCCGTCACTGATTGGGAAGCGCGTCCGTTTACGCCCAAACAGTTGGAGTATGCCTTGGAGGATGTCTTGCATCTGCACGATCTGTGGGGCATTTTGGAAGAAAAGCTGGAGAGAAACGGTCGCCTGGATTGGGCAAGGCAGGAGTTTCGGCGCATGGAATCACCGGATTATTATGCCAAAGATCCAAATCATGAAGCTTTGAACAGTGATTTGATGAAATCCATCAACAAGCGGGAACAGATTTTTCTGCTTCGCCTGCTGGACTGGCGCCGGCGCACTGCGGAGGAAAAAAATTATTCCAAGGAAATGATTTTGCCAGGCAAATTGATTAGTCAGATTGTGCGCGGCATGTCCTCCGGGCGGGATGCGCTCATTCGCAATCGGCGTTTGCCGGAAAAAATGATTCGGCAGTATGTGGATTTATTTGAAAAATTGTACAAAGAACCTGCTACGGAGAAAGAAAAAAATGTGCTAAAACAATTGCCTGCCGATGAAATTGAAGACCCATACGATGAAATGTTGCAAGAAACTTTATATCTTTTGATAAAGTATAAATGTCTGGAAAACGGGGTTTCACCAACTTTAGCTCTGCCTCGTGCCGCCATCAAAAAAGTGCGCAACGGCGATGAAGGATTAGAAGAAAGCCTAAGAAATGGCTGGCGCAAGGAATTATTTGGCGAAGCATTGGTCGAGCGCGTCTTGAATTTTGATAAACTAGAGATGAAAGTGTCAGAAACGACGATTGAATTGTCACTAGAAAGGGAATAGAGTTATAGGAGAATTGGGTGATTAATAGGTACATTCCCCAATCACCCTATTCCCCAACCCAAAGATATGCGGGATAAACTACTGGAAATCAAAAATCTAAGCATTTCATTTCACACCGATGAGCAAGTCGTTCAAGCGGTGGATGGGATTAGTTTTGATATAAATAAAGGAGAAACAGTAGGAATTGTGGGCGAATCGGGTTCGGGGAAATCCGTAACGGCTTTGTCGGTGATGCGTTTGTTGCCGGTGCTGCCTGCGCGATTTGACAGTGGGGAAATGCTGTTCCATTCTAAAAATGGCGAAGTGGTTGATCTCTTGCAATTGCCTGAAAACCAACTGAGAAAATATCGTGGAAATGAACTAGCGATGATTTTTCAGGAACCGATGACTTCCTTGAATCCGGTTTTTAAATGTGGCGAGCAAGTGGCGGAAGTGTTTCGGGTGCATCAAAAAATGGATGCCAAAACTGCTAAAATTGCTACACTTGAATTATTTTCAAAAGTAAAACTACCTGATCCTCAACGCATTTACAACGCTTATCCGCATCAGATTTCCGGCGGGCAGAAGCAACGGGTGATGATCGCCATGGCAATGTCCTGCAATCCAAGCATTTTATTAGCCGATGAGCCGACGACGGCGCTAGATGTGTCCGTGCAAAAGACCATTCTTGACTTGATGAATGACCTAAAGCAAGAATTTCAAATGTCTATGTTGTTCATTACCCACGACTTAGGTGTCATTGCAGAGATTGCAGATCGGGTATTGGTGATGTATCAAGGCAAAATTGTGGAGCAGGGCAGGGTAGCGGACATTTTCCAACATCCGCAGCATCCTTATACGCAGGGCTTGTTGGCTTGTCGTCCTTCGCTGGATTATCGTTTGAAACGCTTGCCTTTGGTTTCGGATTTTTTGAGCAAAGAAAAAACGGATTTTGCGCAGACAATCGAGCATTGGAAAGTGAAGCCCGAAGAAACCGCAGCTCGGCTGGAACAGTTGAAAACATTAAAACCATTCATTCAAGTAACTGATCTAAAAACCTGGTTTCCAGGGAAAAAGAATTTTTTAGGTAAAACTTTGGATTATATAAAAGCCGTTGATGGCGTTACTTTTGAGGTATTTCCCGGCGAAACCTTGGGTTTGGTGGGTGAATCCGGTTGCGGAAAAACCACGCTTGGACGTTCGATTTTGCATTTGATACCACCGACAGATGGCAGCGTTGTTATCGAAGATAAAAAGCTGGAATCGCTCTCGCCCGAAGAAATGCGGCGCTTCCGACAGGAAATGCAGATCATTTTTCAAGATCCATATTCTGCTTTGAATCCAAGAATTACCGTGGGTAGCAGCCTGATGGAGCCGATGCGCGTGCATAAAATTGGCACGAATGACTACGAACGCCGCGACCGGGCGATGGAATTGCTACAAACCGTTGGACTGGAATCGCGCCATTTTCATCGGTATCCGCATGAATTTTCCGGTGGGCAGCGGCAGCGAATTTGTATAGCCCGAGCCTTAGCCTTGAATCCAAAATTTATCATTTGTGACGAAGCCGTTTCCGCGCTCGATGTGTCTGTGCAGGCGCAGGTGTTGAATTTATTAATGGAATTACGTGAAAAACATCAACTTACGTATATATTTATTTCGCATGATCTATCTGTTGTAAAACTGATGAGCGACCGTATGATGGTGATGAACGCTGGTAAAATTGAAGAATTTGGTGCTGCCGATGCGATTTATAACAATCCGCAGTCGGAATATACCAGGAAGTTGATAGCTGCAATTCCAAAAGGGGATAAGGCATTACTTTAAACTTATACTCATCCAACTTGGCTATATTTTTACTAAAAGTCAGATTATCAATCCTTTAAAAGGGAGACAAAATTTTTGAAAAAAAAATGCAAATTTTTGCAACCTTTTGCAAATCCATCCCGTCTATGAAGAAGAATTTAAGAATTTTGTCTGAAAATCAGGTAATTTGGTCGTATAAGGCTGGCAATTTTGTAGAAAAATGCATACTTTTATGTGACCTAATTCGAGGTAAAATCAATGTCAGATGAGGAAAGTAACCACCCGTACTGTTGTAGTGTTGCTACTGGCTGCAATGAGCCTCAGCTCCTACATTTTTTTAAACACTGTTACACCAAACTCCTCAACTCCTTCGTCTGACGAGCAAGTAGAGTCAGAATCGAATGAGTTGGAGAAATTACAAAACGTGGACGCAGTTTTGCCCGACGTTTTGTTGCTGAAGAAAATTTATGAAGTTGGGAAGCGGATTTTACCCGCTTCTTAGAAGCTGTTAAAAATTAAAAAGATTGACATATAAGAGAAGCATCCTC
>CAZFBN010000261.1:0-3826 GCA_964517145.1 uncultured Saprospiraceae bacterium | reverse complement strand
AAAATTGACAGATTGGGCATCAGTGATTAGTGTAAACTGATGGGACTCACCGAGGTTGCAGGAGGAGATCGATCTCGCCCGGTTTCTGTGATTTATCACCGAAGAGGGCGGTTTGACTGCCTTTTATGAGTGGACTCAAGGTGATCGTTAACTCTTTGTCTGGGAATGTTGCACAAAGGGTTTCGATTGTCACATCGCGCGTGAATGTTCGTGCATCAGTCCGAACCAGTACGCGGGCATCGGGAGTCATAACTTCTGCACACTTTGTGAACACTGCCGTCAAAAGCTCACGATACTCGGACTGCGACCAGAATCCGTCCTGCCAGTCACCTCCTGTTTTGGACGGACGCGGCTCGTGTCCCAACATCCACAGTCGGAGCCACTGGTCATAATGATAGCTAGTTACGTTATAGTATGGGGGCGATGTGAACAGCAAATCAAACTGCGGCATTACCCTAGCTTCAACATCACGTTTAATTACGTCCAGTTCTGAAACACTGTTTCCGAAGCGGATTTCGCCTTCGTGAAGTACCGGTAGCCCTTTAGCATACCGCCAACGTATACGCTGGCGCATGAACACTACTGGTTGAACATCGGGTGGGGTCGAATCACGCTCTTTCCACCACTTCACCGAGTAATCAGGAGCCATCGCTTTCCCTTGCCGCGTCTGATTTGAGAAGGATTTTTCTTTTGCGCCATGCAAATAGATAAGAATAATTGCCATCAATGTGGTATCTGCGGCATCGTCTTTCCAATGCAGCCATTTTCTCGCTGCAAGTAAATAGCGCAATACTTTTGGTGTATAACAATAGTGAAAAAATTCTGGTAACTCATTAATTTCCGAAATCCGAATGCCACGAGACTGTCGGCTGATCTCTTCATTACGACGCAAGACTGCCTCTTCTGGGGCCATCGCTAGTTTGGCTTTGCCATACAACCATCCCACTTCATTGATCTCGATACCACATCCATAACGTCCAGTGGTGACGGCTGCATAAATACTAGATCCGCGCCCAGCGAATGGATCGAGAACAGCGCCACCGGTGGGACAATGTTTTTCAACCATCTCAAAGGCAAATGGGATTGGGAACATAGCATAGTAGGGACCGATGCCCGCCCATCGCCCAATTGGTGTGCTTAATTTATTCTTCCCTATATGAAAGCTTTGTGTCATTTTTTCGTTTCCGCTGTCAAATCCCGTGCCAACCGTTCCAGAACCTTCTTGCCAAGCGTAAATGGAATCGATGCCTCCGCGTGCGCTGCAACAATTGGCTGTAAGGAATTCGGGAAGCGTGATGAAATCAATTCGTCGAGCAACGCTGCCGCATCAGCAAGACGCGGGAACTGCGATATATCCGCTCGGAACCAGTCACTGTGATCGTCATCAAGGTAAGGCAGAGTGGCAATGATGTGTGCGCCCGACCGTGTTTTATAGAAGAACTTACGACCATAATATGTCCCAGTTCCGTAGGGTTTCGTACTGTCACTCAAATAAATGTTCTGCTTAATATAGTCATCTGTCAAGAGCGCTGCTGTCCTAATCGGGAAACTGCCAGCGACTCCGTTGGCATTCTGATCAAGATAATCGAAATGATCGGCAAACTCCCCGCCTTTCTCGATGCCCAAGAGCAGCAGATCTTCGCCGGTAGCTGTTCGGACGACACCATTGATGCGTTTCAACTCCGTCGAGATAGCCTGGCTGATCCATGCGGGCTGTCCAAAAACTGCTAAAGGACCATCGATGAGGATAGCCAACCGCTTCAGCGACGAAAGCCAACGCTGCTGTTCCAGCGTACGGAGAATGTGAATTACCCAGATACGTTCAACGACCTGCATGACTTCCGCGTAAATACGGTCGTTGCTCCCTGAGTCCGGGTTCATGCGTTCATGGATACGAAGGGCATCAACGGAATACAGGGTGCGCTTTTCCGAACACCTGCACTGATAAATGCCGTTTTGGGGTCTATAACGCAGATCGACCGGGCAATCTTCATAGGGACATGCCTGCTCTGTGTCTTGCTTCTGCGGCTTTGGCTTGTGCTGCAATAGAACTTCATACGTATCCAGCAAGCTCTCACCATGCTCGGACATCCGTTTAGCCATAAGCAAATTGAAAAGCGCGCGCCGAAACGAAACCTTAGCCGAGCCATCATCTTCATAGACGACGTTCCGTCCGGGTAGAAGGTCGTCCAACGCTTCTGCTTCTTGTGTCGAGCGAAACACCTTCGGCTCGACTGGGCGCTGTTGGTCAAGCTTACGCATCTTGGCTGCGTCCAGCATGACCGATGCGACGGTAATGTAGGCAGCCTCCGCTCCTGGATACCCGTTCTGGATAGGGACAGGAAGGTAGGAGCCATCAACCGCTAGCACCCAATCCGGTTTCCATCCCCGACTTGGCAGGGTTGCAACATCGACAAGCGTCAATGTCGCCGTTGGGTCTGCTGGGCGGTGGCGTACACGATAATTGCTTAGAAGTGATTTGACGCGCTCATTTTCTGCAATTCGCCGCAGGGGTTCGTAGCTGGCGCGTTCATTCTCATACGGCATAGACTGGTATCCTCAACTAAATTCCATTATATGGCGGAATTTCAAATCGCTTGATCTGCACAGGAATGACGAATAGATTACTGAGGGTCTTCACACGCATGAAACCCCGATCCTGAGCACGCCGGATCGATGCTTCGAAATCATCGAAATCATAGTATTTGCACAGCTCGCGCGTCTCGTCCGTATTGTTCAGATGACCAATGAACCAGTTCGCAGTGTTCTTTAGGATGTTCCGCTGGATACTACTCACCTCTTGGGTGGCGTAGACCATGCCGATCCGGTATTTGGCACCCTCTTTGGCGGTGCGTACCCAGACGTTTTCCAAGTCCATATCGGTGCCGGCAGGCAGCAGATTATGTGCTTCCTCGATGTATACCAGAATATCGGCAGGGTCTTCGCCTCTGCGGAAGGCTTCCTGGTTCTTTCGGAATATCATCCACATGATACGCTCGGCGGAGGCTTTGTTGATTCCTGGATCACCGCTCGACTGGTCGATAATCACCAGCCGCCCTTCGACAAGCGCCTGATAAATGTCTTCAGCATAGTCTGAACTGGTGCTATCCGTATGCTGGACACGGACTTTACCGATCTGACGTGCCCCATTCGGCCGGCTGAACATCTCAAGGATTTTCTTCAAGTCTTCGTCTGCCCAAGTTTCGCCAGAGCTGCTCGTTCGTGCATAGGCTTCGTCAAAGCGTTTGTACTCGTCGGTAGACATGAAGCTGTACAACCCTTCAAAGGCAGATGCCAGCTCTGACCAAGAAGGAGCCGATTTGCGGAAGACCGTTGCCGCTGCGACATGCGATGCCGAATCTCTTCCGCCGCTACGATCCATCGCGTCGAGCAAATCCTGCTTGAAAAGGCGATTCGTTGCTGCCTGAAGACCGCTTGGTACAGCAAACCCAGCACGTGCCAACAATGCACGGTAGGCCAGTACACGACGCTTATAGCGCGTCGTGGCAGACATGTCTCGACTGTCAGGCTCGATAAATGTCACCTGTCTGAAGTTCTGTATGAATTTGGCACTGTCATCTTCGAGAGCAGCGTCTATGATCTCCTTACCGATCTGCAAATTGGCATCGAGATAGAAGTTGAGGAGCATCAAGCGACGTTCAGGATCGTTCGGGTGCCCGGTAATTCCATACGTCACTACGTCCTCAGCAACACCACCTGGTACACGCCACACATTGCGGATTGCCGAGTTGTTGTCCTGCACGTTCTCGTTGGCGTACTCGCCATTTGGGTCAAAGACGATCTGACCGACACGCAATGGTGATGT
>CAZFBN010000260.1:0-3857 GCA_964517145.1 uncultured Saprospiraceae bacterium | reverse complement strand
CGCCACCACTGTTCCAGCCGCCACCGCCGCCAATTGGGGGGAAGAAAATCCAGCCGCCACCGCCGCGTTCATTGTAACGACCACCCCGGAAAAAGCCGCCGTCGTCGTCATCATCGTTGTTATTGCGTCGTTTTGCAGCGCGCACAATTGCTACAATAATAAAAATAAATATTAAAACTATGATGCCCAATATAATAAAACCTGCAACAACGTCTTCTTCACTAAACTCCTCGTCATTGGTGTATTCGCCAGCACCATAAGCGATAATAGCGTCGGTTGCACGGTCAATTCCTGCATAATAATTTTGATCGCGAAAAGCAGGTTTTATTATATTTTCAATAATTCTTTTGGCAATGGCATCCGGCAGAAATCCTTCCGCACCGCGTCCAACCTGTATAAAAATTTTGCGATCATCAAGCGCGATATATACTAAAATGCCGTTATCTTTTCCTTCTCGACCAATGCCCCAAGCCCTCGCCAGGCGATTGGTATAATCAAAAATTTCTTCGCCTTCTATCGTGCGTTCCGTTACGACTGCAATTTGCGTTGAAGTAGAATCATCATATGCTACCAATTTTCGTTCCAGGGTTTGCTCTTCTTCGGGGCTTAGCATGCCTGCAAAATCATTAACCAGCCTTGGTGGATTGGGCACAGGCGGAATATCTTTTGCAATAGCGAAAGAAAAGCTAAAAATATATAATATGGTAAAAAAATATTTTATGTTCATCGAATTGCCTTTTTTGCAATGATATTCAGGCGTTTTAGGGTCGTTTTTGCTCTAATCGGAGTAAGAAATTTCATCCGATAATTCATTTGTATCATCGGAATGATAAGGAAAATGGGCTTTCAATTTTTCACCCACTTGCTCGATGGCTTTGCAAATGCCTTCCGCGTAAGCGCCTGAGCGAAAGTGCTGCTGCATGATATCCCGTTCGCTTGCCCAGAAATCTTCACCAACCAATTGATTGATGCCTTCGTCGCCGACAATTGCAAATTTGCGATGCGCTGGGGCAATAAAAATCAGTACACCGTTGCGCTCGGCAGTTTGGTGCATGCCTAATTTCGTAAATACTTGCTGGGCTTCCAGGAGCACGTCGGCTTCTAATTTCTTTTCCAAGTGCACCCGTATTTCGCCAGAAGTATTATGCTCCGCATCCTGAATGGCTTTAATGATGCGTTCTTCATCCTGTTTGGTGAAAAATTTCAACATTTTGATCGTGTTCTTGTGTGCGTGTATTTATGTGTTCATGTACTCGCCGAGATGGACGTAAATACATGAACACATTGGACATGAACACCATTAAAACTCTACTTTCGGGGCATTTTGTGCATTTTGCTCCGCCTGGAATTGAGGCTTTTGCTCAAAACCAAACATGCCCGCGAACATGCTACCCGGGAAACGCCGCACTTTTTTGTTGTAAGCCGTGGCTACTTCATTAAAATTGTTGCGCTCTACGGCAATGCGGTTTTCTGTACCTTCTAGTTGCGCCTGCAATTCGAGAAAGTTTTGATTCGCTTTTAATTCTGGATACTGTTCGACTGTTACCAATAATCTTCCAAGCGATTGAGAAAGACCAGATTGTGCATTCTGAAAAGCTTGCAATTGTTCTGGTGTGACATTCGCTGGATCAATGTTAACGCTGGTTGCCTTGGCACGAGCTTCTACCACTTGCGTGAGCGTTTGTTGTTCAAAATTGGCGTACCCTTTTACCGTATTTACCAAATTTGGAATCAAATCGGCGCGGCGCTGGTAGGCAGTTTGCACCTTACTCCAGGCATTTTCTACGTCTTCTTCTGCATTTACCAAGCCATTATACGTGTTGCATCCACTTACCAAAAGTAGGAGCCCCAACCCAATGAGGACTGCTGCGGTGGTTATTGATTTCATTTAAATTAGAGTTTTGTTTTTGTGATATAAAGTTAAAATAAAGCTTTTAAGTTCAATCGGACAGGATTCTTTCGGTGAACCCTTCTTTTTTAACGACGAAAATCAACGCTTCCTGTTCAAAATGTTTTTAAAAATAATTGAAGCAACTCGAGCGCGCCTTTTGAAGAGGAAATTTTTCCTGCTAAAACGGCTTTTTCAACAATCGGCAATTGCACTTTAATGCTTGCATTTTGATAAAAAGCGTGCTTTAATTGCATTTCCAACGTTTCGTACAACCAATGTTTGGCTTGCTCCTGCCGGTTTTGAGCAAAGTAGCCATTTGCCTGAGTGAATGTACGAAATTTTTCAATCAATTCCCAAATTGCTGCGATGCCTTCGCCGGTAGCTGCTGAACAAGTAACAACTTCGGGGGTCCATTGGCTCACTTTGGGTGGAAATAAATGCAGGGCATTTTTATACTCTTGGCGGCTGCGTTTGGCTAATGCCAGGCGCTCGCCATCGGCTTTGTTAACCGTTAAAATATCTGCCATTTCTACAATGCCGCGCTTGATGCCTTGCAATTCATCGCCTGCGCCGGGCAAGAGCAACAGCAGAAAACCGTCCACCATGGAACGCACCGCAATTTCTGATTGCCCTACACCCACTGTTTCCACGATTATCACGTCAAAACCCGCTGCTTCGCATAAAAAAATGGTTTCCCGAGTTTTACGAGCCACGCCGCCGAGCGAGTCGCCCGCCGGAGAAGGTCGAATAAAGGATTTTTCGTGCGCTGCCAATTGCCCCATGCGCGTTTTGTCGCCTAAAATGCTACCCTTGCTCAACTGGCTAGAAGGGTCAATCGCTAGCACTGCGACTTGGTGTCCTTGACGAATCACCTCTAAACCAAAGGTTTCGATGAATGTACTTTTGCCAACACCGGGCGAGCCGGTAATACCGATGCGAAGCGATTCCTTTTTTTGTTGTAAACACGCCTCCAAAATTTCCTGCGCCAGCGCTTGATGGTCAGCGCGGGTGCTCTCCAGCAGCGTAATGGCTTGACTGAGAATCACGCGATCTCCATTCAAAATGCCGTCGATATAGTGGGAAGCATCATGAATGGCGCGCTGGTGCTTTGGAAGTCGTGGATTGATGTCGTTGCTCAAAATTTAAAATTATGCATTTTGGAGCCGAAAAGTACGCAATTTGTAATTCTTTAAGGTATGTTAAAGTTCTTAATATTGTCGAATCTAAATTTTAACATTTGAAAAAGCCTGCTGATTATCAGGGCTTTAAATTAAAATCAAAAATTAACACATTTCCGTTTTACTGGCAAAAGTGGTTAAACTTTGCTAAAGTGGAAGTGGCGGTCGGAATGGCTATTGCAGGGCTAAATTTTTTGTCCTTCCTTTGTGACATCAGGAAAATCGAAACGGAAAAAGATAGCTATGAAAATATTATTACTCTTACTGTTGCTCGGCGCTTCCTTTTCAGGGATGGCTCAGACTGCAACAGACACCGTTAAAATCAAAGAAACACTTGTAACTAAAAGTGATACAATGCCCCATATGCCGACAGAACGCACATATAAAGTAAATATGGTTGATTATCAACGAGATACAACAAAATTGATGCCACCTAATTTTATGGAACCTTATCAAAATAAACGCCTGGAATCGAAATATAATTATGAAAATGGAAAAGTGACCGGCGGATCGACCGAATTAAAAATAGGTAAAAAGAAAAAGAACAATGATTAACCCAATATAATATTAAAACAATCTACATTTACAAGTTCCCGTAAACGTGTTTATTACACCCCAAATTTAGATGAAGACAATCTGCATAATTTGTAACGAGGTGAGCATTGCACAATGTTTCACCTCGTTTTGTTTATTATTATCCATTTTATATTGATTATTTGACGTTTCACTTAAAGAGCTTGTTTAAAATTGATAAATAATCTTAATATTAATCAATAAATGAGTGTTTT
>CAZFBN010000259.1:0-4050 GCA_964517145.1 uncultured Saprospiraceae bacterium | reverse complement strand
TTGTATATTAAGTGTGGCGCACTTTTGAAATGCGCCACACTGTTAACGCAATGCTTTCATCGCTGCTACAATGGCAGTATCATATCCTTCTCCTCGTTCATTTAGCTTTGTTATAATGTTTTGATAATCTTCCTCATCCCGGTTTTGAGAAAGCTTTTGCTTGGCGTGTATCTCTTCGATTTTTATTTCAAACCCAACAATGCCGCGCATTTCCCGCTGCACAAAATCCGGCGACATTTGCTCCAGTTGCACCGGTTTTTGAGAAGCGGCTTCATACTTATTTACTAATTTTATTAAAGATTGATATAGTTCTTCATCTTCTATGATGCGCAGCTGTCCGTAAATATGAATGGCAATGTAATTCCAGGTCGGTACGTTTTCATGTTGGTACCACGACGAAGAAATATAAGCATGCGGGGCACTAAAAATCGCCATCACCTGCGGATTTTCAGCAAAAGCTTTCCACTGCGGATTCCCTTTTGAAATATGCCCGATCAGCATGTCTTCACCGCTAGCGTTCGTTTCCAGTTCCAGCGGAATGTGCGTCGCCCAGGGCTTACCATTCAAAATATTTACTAAAATACCAAAACTATTTACTTGAATGAAATTTTTAATTTCTTCAAAGTCGGTGATTTTATATTTAGGTGGGATGTACATTTTTAAAAATTATTTATAATTTTTTATTTGAAATTTATAACGAAAAATAAATGAGATGCCATTTGTTTAGTAATGACATCTCACTTATTCACTTCACTTAGGCTAGGCTCTTCTGCGCCACTTGGGCTCTGCGTCACCTAGTCACTTCCTCCGCCAGATTTCGTGGTATCCTTCGGCTCGTTCTTTTTCTTTTTAAACGGATTGAACTTATCTAATTGATTTTTAATCTCTTCCTTTGTTGTCGAATCCACTTTACTACCCAATTTATTCTTGAGTTCTTCTTCGGCTTTTTTCTTCAAGTCCTCTTTCGCCTGCTCTGCTTTATCCTGGATCACCGTTTTCACCGAATCCACGGCTTTTTCTGCCGTTTCTTTCACGATTTGTTTGCCTTCTTCGATTTTCGCTTCGGCTTGTTTTTTGATTTCCTCTTTAGCCGCTTCCGTTGGCGACTCGGCAACACTTTCACCGTCGGTGCCCAATAATTTAAACCCTACATTCGGACTTTTAATATCACCGGTCAAATTAAATTGTACATTGACAAACTCACTGCTGCCCAGATTCAATCCAAATTTAGAAGCTTCTTTTTTAATTTGGTCCAACCCCGCCAAGGCTTTGCCACCTACTCCCGTTTTTTCAATCAATTTACGCGGAATTTTCGCTTTAATGGCATAGTTAATTTTTTGATCCAAGCCATGCGTTCCGCTGATTTTCATTGGAATATCCTTGTATTGATAATCAAATTCTTTAACTTCTACCGAGCCGTCTTTCAGTTCAAACCAGTTGCGCGTGTTTTTAATCGACATGGCTTCTTTAAAATAATCAATATTAAATTTATCGCCAATGGCTTGTAATGGTTTAAAATTATTAATTACACCATTTAATGTTTCTAAAAAGCCCTGGGCATTTAGTGAACTAAATTTCGGCATCATATCTTTACCCAAAGTACCGTCTAATATTAAACTCGTATTAAATGTACCGGCAATAAACGCTCCGACGGGCGCCAGCACCTGAAAACTATTAAATGCTTTAAATGTTTTTTGAAAATCCATGCTTTGCAAATCATATTTCAGATTAAATGCCGGATTCTCTGCATCTTTAGTATCATAACCGCCGCTGATTGCCATATTGCCGCCTAATAAATGCGCTGTAGCATCTTCGATCACAACTGCCTCATTTTCAACTTGTAAAGTGCCTACTAAACGGTCAATCACCAGATTGGTATAAACCAATTTATCCACATTTGCCTGGATGGTCATATCAATATTTTCCGGCACCAGAAATGGCTCCATGTTAGCCGTGGTGGCGGTGCTTGCCTCCGTGGTGGTCGCGGGCGCGGGTGGAACAGAACCATCTTCGGTCATAAATTGATTCAGGTTCATCAGTTTGGAACGCACTGCAATATTTCCGCCAAGTGTCTGATTGTCAAACAGATAGTCAAACATATTGGTGATGGTGCCGGAGGCTTTTACATCACTGTCACCTATGATCGTGCTGAATTCCTGCGCCACCAATTTATTAGGCTTCATATTGCCGCGCACGACCGTATTTTTTAAATTATATATATCATAAACAATTTCATTCATTTCTGCATCCACTGTCATATCAAAGCGGTCAAAAATTTCGGTCGCTTCGGCGGGTTGTTCTTCTGACGCAGGAAGCGCTGTAGTGCCGGTTTCCTCCGCCGGCATCCATTCATTGGCATCAAAATAGTTGGAACGCACGGTGAATGCGCCGCGCATGGTTTTCTTCGGTGAAAAATAAGCGAGAATATTTTGAATAGAACCGCTCGCTTTTACATCACTTTTACCCAGTTTTGCATCAAAATTCTGAATCTTTACATTTTCAGGTGTAAAAGAAGCCTGCGCATTATTAATTTTAATAGCCGGATAGGTGGCATCTTTATAATTAAAATCACGAATGCCCATAGTACCGCGCATATTTACCTCATCATAACGCTGCGCTTCGATGGTGGACAAACGGGTTTTTACAGCCACATCAGCCGTGATAATGCCCGTCAATGCATTGACCCCTTCCATCGGGAAAGCTTGTGATAACTCCTTGAGATTCAGGGTTCCATCAATTTCAGTGTTGACATCAGGATCGGAAATCGGTGTTTTTAGATTAAAAATAGCTTTAATTGGATTGCTGCCTAATTGCATCGCAAAATTTGGCACATCTACCACCAGATCATCAAAATCGCTCGTCGGACTATTCACATTTACTTTGGTATTAATATTAGAAATACCCAGCGGGAGGTCAGGATATTTTATATTGCCATTATTTACACCTAAATTAAACGCAAAAGCAGGGTAGGTTTCATTCGTAGCATTATAAGTACCTTTCGCAAATCCACCAAATTCAAAAGTTCCTTCGGCTTTAACATCCTCATAACCAGCGATGTAAGCATTCGGAATCATGGACAACAGATTTTTAAAGCTGTTCTCTGGAGTCGAAAATTTCAAATCCATGACGATGTTGCTCGTGTCGGGCATTTGCACGAAACCATCAGCTTTTACAGTTAATTCGTTGACTTTTAAAGTGTTATCCTTTAAAGTATATTTGCTTTGTGCCTGATCGATATTGAAAATAGCGTCCAGCGTCGTATGGGCGCGTTTCAGGTAGGGAATACCGCCGTAGCTAAAGCTCAGCGAATCAATCTCCGTTTGGGTATCCAAATCATACACCGTTTCCGTAAAATCGCCAGAGCCGCTGTGGGTTAATCCTTTGATTTTCAGTACCATACCTGCGCTTTCGTCGTCGTACAGCAAGCTGGCATCTTCAATTTTATACTGATCCAGCGCAATGTTGAAACTTCCCGACGCTTCGTCCGCTGTGGCGCTTGCGGTATCTGCCGTAGGTTTCACAATATCATAATTGGCGCGACCATCTTCTAGTACAAACACGTTGATGCTAGGTTTTTTCACACCAATATATTTAATGCGCCAAGGTTTTTTATTGCGAATGATGGACATGATATCCACCGTGACGTCCGCCGCTTCTACATCCGCCAGGTGAATGTCTTCAAATGGTTCGATATTCCTGATGCTTAGATTTTCGAGGCGAACGCTCACATCCGGGAAATCCCGAAACAGCGATATGTTTACATCCGAAAAATCCACGCGAGCATTCAAATTTTCGTTGGCAGCATCTTTCACCGCCGCCAGAATCTGGTCTTTGAATAAGTAGGGCACCGCGATAGCCGCACCGATGATGAGCACGAAAAGCACCGCGACTGAAATAAGGGCAATTTTAATTCCACGTTTCATTTTATTCTTGGTTTATGGGTGAAGGAGAAAATTATGGGGTAGGAAATGAACCGCATTCCCTGGTAAACCTATTCCTCTATCACCATTTTTCTTTTTAATAATAACGCCAAAATCTGTTTAAACTTGT
>CAZFBN010000258.1:0-4057 GCA_964517145.1 uncultured Saprospiraceae bacterium | reverse complement strand
ATACTTCATCTGCCATTACAATAAATATTTAGCATTACTTATTTAAGACTACCAATCTTATTTATGTAGAATCTGTGATTTATTACACATGGGATTGCTAACGGAAGCGCTTTTTGGAAAAGAGGTGCTCGAGCGTTTGCCAGAAATTGTGAAATCCTGGATAGCAGCTCAAAATGAAAATTATAATATCAATAAATAATAAATATAGCTTTTGGTGCAATTACTCATCCGTTTTTTTCAAAAAATCAATTGACTCCTATTGAACTTTCCTGCCTTTGAAATGCTTCATTTAAAAATTCGCTTGTCAATATGAAGCTTTATCCATTGTTGCTTACATTGTTCTTGTTTTTATTTAGTATTGCTTGCACGGAAGTGAATAACTTAAATTTATTTTCCATTGAGCAAGATGTAGAACTGGGCAGACAATTGCGCACGGAGGTGTTGAACAATCCGCAACAATACCCGGTGTTGCCGCGCGAACAGTACCCGCAGGCGTATGAATTTTTGGAAGGCGTAGTGGCAGATATTTTAAATTCGGGTAAGGTGGAGCATGCTAAAGATTTTCCCTGGGAAGTTTACATTATACAAGATGATAATACGTTGAACGCTTTTGCTGCGCCGGGCGGATTTATTTTTGTTTATACTGGGTTAATCAAATTTTTGGAGCAAAAGGATGATTTTGCAGGCGTGCTGGCGCACGAAATTGCGCACGCCGACCGCCGCCATTCTACACGCCAATTAACCAAAGCACATGGTATTGCATTTTTAGTGAATGTGATCGTTGGGGAAGAGAAAAATGCAGCAACCGATATTTTGCAATCGCTGGTGGGTTTGCAATTTACGCGCAGCGACGAAGCCGAAGCTGACCAATACTCGGTGGCATACTTGTGTGAAACGGATTATGCGGCGAATGGCGCTGCCAGCTTTTTTCAGAAAATGATCGAACAAGGGCAAACAGGTTTGCTCCCTGAATTTTTAAGCACACACCCCAACCCCGACAATCGCGTGAGCGCCATCAACATGGAAGCGGAGCAGCGCGGCTGTAGTATGGCATTCGATTCGAGTAAAAGCAGTTGGAATAGTTTTCAGCGTTTATTGCCTTAAATTTACTCCATTTGCCCAATATACGCCGCCGCCAATGGCGTTCTGGCTAGCGCCGGTCACCGATGCCAGACAATTGGGCTGTTGCTTCATGCGCAGCAATCCTGCCAATGCAATCATAGCGGCTTCTTTGAAACTGACGATTAAAGCATCCGGCACTTCAATTTCGATGGAAAGTGGTTGGCAATAGGTTTGCAAACATCCGATTAAAAAATCATTGAAGGCACCGCCGCCGGTTGCCAGTAAACGATAATTTTTTTTTACAAAATGCTCTTTTTGAATAATTTGCGCAAGTTCTTTGGCGGTCTGCTGCGCTATTTGCACACAAGCCGTATGCAGCTTATCTTCGATTAAAGCATCAAATTGCATATAAATAGGAATCAACTGCGTCTGCACCCAGTCATTGCCCAGCGATTTTGGATAGCCCAATTGGTGGTAAGGAAGTGCGGCTGCCTGAGCGAGCAAGGTTTCGTTCAAACTGCCGGATGCTGCTAGTTGTCCACCTGCATCATATTCTAAATCAAGGGGTTGCACCAATTTATTCAGAACCTGATTGGCGCCGCTGATGTCAAATGCAATGTATTTATCATTTATTCGAGCCGTTACATTTGCAATGCCGCCCAAATTTAGCATAAAATCATATTCCGAAAATAAATAACGATCAGCAATAGGCGCCATCGGTGCACCCTGCCCGCCCAAGGCGACATCCATGGCACGAAAATCGCAAACCACCGGATAGCCCGTCACAGCAGCAATTGCCGAGCCATCGCCGATTTGTAAGGTCATTTTTTCTTTTGGAAAATGAAAAATGGTGTGCCCATGCGATGCAATAAAATCGGGCGTTAGGGCATGTTCGTCTAAAAAAGCATGGACTAATTCGCCCAGGTAATGCCCATACGCCACATGTGCCAGCAACAGCTCGCGCCCACCCGCATGCGGCAAGTCGCGGAGGCGTTTTTGCCAGGCTTCGGAGTAAGGCATTGTTTCAGCCTGCACGATGCGCCACGCAAGCACTTCGTCATTTTCAAACTGAAATTCACAAAATGCCAAATCCAGCCCGTCAAGCGAACTGCCCGACATCAACCCCAGTATTTTCATGGCATTATAAGGTGTTTATATTCAAGGTGTTACCGCATTTTAGTAATTGAAATACGATAACACCTTTTCGCAATGTCATTGTTATTATTGCTTCAGCGATTTGGTATATTCAGCAACTGCTTTGATCTGGTCTTCTTTCAAAATAGTTTTAAATCCTACCATAACTGTGTTAGGACGACCTTCGGAAATAACCGCAACGCGCTCCTCGTCAGAAAGGGTAGAAGTAGTCAGGTTGAAAGCGCCGCTCGCGCCCATATCGCCATAAACGCCATGACAAGTCACGCAGTATTGTTTGTACAGTTTTTCGCCTTCAGCGGAGGCAGTCGCAGGCTCGCTGGCTGCTGGTGTACTTTCTGTGGAAGTTTGTTGGTTGTTCGTGTTGTTGCCACAAGCAAATACAAATGCTGCAATAACGGCAAGAATCAAAAATTGTTTCATATACGATTAGTTTTAAAACGTTGAAATTCAGACGCTATTACATTGGTGATTTTTAATGGGAATAAGCATCTGTTGGAATCACGAAGAGCGAAGATACACAAATTTTGAATAGTGTAAGAGGTACAACAAGCAGGTTTTACGAATAAATGTCAGTCGAAAAAATAGTGCAATTCATCGGATAGTTAATAACTTTAAAGTCGGAAAAAAGCGCGTTGCGCAATAAAGTTCTTTTGTACCTTTAGGCATTGAAACTCAGAAAATTAGCTGTGAGCTTGTTTAAAATTAATGAAAAATCGTAATATCTTTTCAAACTAAGCTCCTACGTTCTCGTATTTTGGAAGATTCAACAATCTACTCTTGAACAAGAGAATGTAGCGTCGAATTGCCTCTGTCATATTAAATAAAATCTTTAATTTTAAACAACTTCTGTGTGTTATTTGAATGAGCGAATATTTAAAATCAAATAAAAAATGAAACAAGGTAAATTAATCACCACGGGTATTTTAATATTTATCATCCTGATTGTGGTGCTGGTATTCTCGAATGCTACGTTTCTTACCATTGATGCCGGCGAGCGGGGCGTCCTGTTTGAACGTTTCGGTGGCGGCTTACAAAAAGATCAAGTGTATGGTTCTGGTTTTCACATGATTGCACCTTGGAACACCATGTACGTGTACGACGTGCGCGAGCAGCAGATTGAAGAGCCAATGGAAGTATTGTCGAATAATGGTTTGAATATTCAGGTGGACATCACCGTGCGTTTCAATCCGGTGTACGACAAAATTGGTCTCCTGCATGAAAAATTTGGCAAAGACTACGTTAACAACTTGATTCGTTCGGAAGTACGCTCTTCTGTACGCAAAATCATCGGTCGCTATCAGCCGGAGGAGTTGTACTCTAGCAAACGCGAGGAAGTGCAGCAGGCGATTCACAAGGATTTGCAAACCGTCATGACCAATAACTACGTGGATTTGCGGGCTACGCTGATTCGAAACATCGTTTTACCAGAAAAAGTAAAGACCGCGATTGAAGAAAAAATCCAAGCCGAGCAGTCTGCGTTGAAATATGAATACATCCTGCAACAAGAGCGCAAAGAAGCCGAGCGCCGCATCATCGAAGCGGAAGCCAAGGCAAAATCCAACCAGATTCTGAGCGCCAGTTTGTCGGATAAAATCCTGAAAGACAAAGGGATAGAAGCAACGCTGCAATTGGCGAATTCTCCAAATTCCAAAGTGATTATTGTCGGTGGCAATGGCGACGGGCTGCCGTTGATTTTGGGTGGAAATTAAGAAATCGATTTTGCCGAATTTATAATACGAATCAGAGCCTTTCAAAGTTGTAGAATTTTGGAAGGCTTTTATTTTTACACTGAACTTGTTTAAAATTGATAAAAAACTTTAATATCAGTCAATAAATGAAC
>CAZFBN010000257.1:1194-4065 GCA_964517145.1 uncultured Saprospiraceae bacterium | reverse complement strand
CAGCGTGGGCAGAAGCGCCTGGCCCATCGGCACGTGTGGGTCGGGAGCCTGCACCAGCATCGCCTGGTAGACGAGCGTGTAGCCCCACACCGGCCAGCGCAGCCGCGCATCGTCCAGCGCCGCCTCAAGCTGCGCGCGCAGTGCCGGCCACGTGGCGGCGGGCGGGGCGGTATCGTTCAGCGCGAGTTGCACCACCGATGTGTCGGGTGCGGCGGACACATCGAAGTGCAGCAGCCACGTTGCGGTGGCATCGTTGGCGAAGGTCGTGGCATTCTCCTGTGTCAACTCAAAGTGCTGCGCCAGGTGGTTGGCAAGCGGCTGGAGCTTCCCGCGCTGCCCGTAGAACGTGGCAATGAGCGCGGGGTCGCGCAGGTCGTACACAGCGTCGGTGTCGGTTGGCGTGGGGTGCTCTTCGTCGTCGGTGTGGTCGTCTGCTGCCGCGCCCCACCCGCGTAGCAGCGCCTTGATGCGCGCAATCTCGGCGCGCCGCTGCGTGATGCCGATGGCGACGTATTCAGGAGTATGCGCACCAAACTGCGCTTGCTGCTGGAGCAGGTGATGCAGCGCCTCGCGGTGCGTGGCAAGCAGACTGCGCTGCTGTTCGACAGCGTCCATCACACCCTCACGACTGCGACGATTGCGGCGGCGGCTCCGCTGGCGGTGTGGTGGGTGCGGCCTGCTGGATCAGCACCAGGGTGTTGTGAATCTGCGCAGCAAACTGCTGTGCCTGCGCGCGCTGCTCATTCTCGGTGTCGCCCAGGTCGGCGCGCGTTGCGCTCAGCACGCCGCTGTCAGCATCGGCAGGCAGCAGCAGCGCGCGCAGTGCAGGGGTCTGCTCCACCAGCCGCACGACCTCGGTGGTCAGTGCGATGACCTCTGCGCGGCCCCGCGCGGCATCCTGCTCGGTTTGCAGTGCTGCGGCGCGCTCGGTGAGGCCGCGCAGCGTGTGCGCCGCAGTTGCGCGCTGCTCGTTAGTGAACGTCGCCCAGACGCCCTCCGGGTCCATTGTCATCAGACTGAGCAAATCCAGACCACGTTGTACCACCACTGCGTCGTCCATATCGTGATTCCTCCTCGCTAAAATGCCAATCCATACACCTGAAACGCCGCCCAGTAGTAGGGGTGTTTCCACCCCGCCGCGCGGATGTCTGCCACTGCCGCGCGCATCGCCACTGCCGGCGGCTCGCCGGCAATGATGCGGCGGTAGAATGCCTGGAATAGCGCCATCGTTGCCTGCACCTCCACCGACCAGAGCGCGGTCACGACCGACCGCGCGCCCGCGGTGAGGAATGCCTGGGTGATGCCGACCGCCTCGCCGCTCTGCTCCAGGCTGGCGCGCCCCACGAGGCACGACGCCAGTGTGACGAGTTGCGTGTGCTGCAAGGGCATCTCGCTGATGATACGCTGCACCGACAGCCAGCCGTCGTGCAGCGCCAGCCCCGACTGTTCGGGTTGCTCCATATCAAACCAGCCGTGGGCCGCGATGTGGAGGATGTCGGGGGCCGGCTGCTGTTGCGCCGCCGCGATGATGGCGTCGGGTGTCACCTGCTTGTACTGCTCGACCAGGTGGGGCGCGAACGCGGCCACCGTCTGCTGAGTGGCCGGAACCAGGCCGGGGATGTCGGGCGCGTAGGCGGCGCTGAAGAGGCACAGGCCGTTCTTCTGCGATACTGTCGATTGTGTCTTCGCCACCTGCTGGTGCATCACCCACAGCGCAGAGATGCTTGGTGTGAAGGTGAGCAGGTAGTCCTCGCAGGCGTAGCGCCCGCTCTGCGGGTCGCGCGCCGCGCCGAGGGGAAAGAGGTTGAGCGCCCAGTGTGGGGACAGCACCACTCTGCCGCCCGCGGGCAGATGCTCGCGCAGGGGCGCAATGACTGCCGCGTGCCAGTTGTGCAGCGGCTTGCCCATCAGCACCCGGCTGGTGCGGAAGTCGGAGTCCATCTTGAGCAACCAGTCAACCATCGTCTGGAGCAGGTCATCGGTGATGCCAGGGAGCGGGGCATAGTGCATCCCGTTGGGTGACACGACAAACGCGCACCACCCCTCGGTGTGGCGGTAGTATTCGACCAGGGTAGTGTCAAGCTCCCGTGCCAATGCCTGAGCATCGGCCACAGTGAGCGCGGGTGCCTGCTGCGTGGCGGTGAGCGCAGGGTATTTGTAGCTCAGGTCTTCCCACAGCGTCTTTTCCTGCTGCTGCAACGCGCGCAGTTCATCGTAGAGCGCGCGCAGTCGCTGCCGAGCAGCATCATCGGTGGCACCACCAGACTGGCTGGTAAGCTGCATCTGGAGCGTGTCTATCTGCTGGCGCAGGTCGCGGGCCTGCTGCCAATCCTTCGCCAACTGCGGGTCGTCTGCGGCGGCAGCCAGCAGGTCGAAGCGGGTGCTGGCGAGCGTATCTACCAGTGCCCGCCCCTTGCCTGCGGCGGTGTATGCAAAGGCGGCGGTGGTATCGCCTTCGTGCAGGCAACAGGCGACCAGGTGGGCGTAGAGATTGGCATTCTCCTGCGAGAGGCGGCGCTTCGCTTCCTGGCGGGGGGCTTCGCTACGCTGGTTCTGGATGGCAGCGTGGGCGGTTTCAAAGGCGGCGCGGGCATCGGTGTAGCGCGCCATCTCGTAGAGCGTGTCTCCCAGGTTGGATGCCGTGTCGCGGCACTCCTGCGGTAGTGCTTCCGGGGTCATCACCTCCAGGGCCTGCTGATAGTGGGCGATGGCCTGCTCCAGGTTCTCCGCCCGCTCCCCGCGGATGCGGTCAGAGTAGGCGTTCCCCAGGTTCATCATGGTGGTGGCCCACTCGACGGGCAGGGCGGCGCGGGTCCTCACCTCCAGGGCCTGCTGATAGTGGGCGATGGCCTGCTCCAGGTTCTCCGCCCG
>CAZFBN010000257.1:0-1094 GCA_964517145.1 uncultured Saprospiraceae bacterium | reverse complement strand
CCAGGGCCTGCTGATAGTGGGCGATGGCCTGCTCCAGGTTCTCCGCCCGCTCCCCAAACGGGGTCTGTTGCATACTGTTACCAAGTTCAACCTGCAATGCTGCCCACAATGCCGGCTGCTGTGTGCGGTCAACAAGGCGCACTGCTTCCTGGCACACAGCGACACGTCGGGGCATGTCGCTGCGTTGAGTGAGCCGTTGCAGTTCGGCAATCAGTGGTTGGATTTCTGGTGGTATCGGGCCAATACTGCTGTGCTGCGTCCGCTCGGCAAAGGCGGCGTCAATTCCCTCGGCGCGCGCGCGGCGGAGGAGGGTTCGGTGGTCTTCCAGTATACGGGCAACACGTTCATCTTCCTGCTGCTGAAGGAGCATTGCTATCAGGCTCTCGGCCTCATCGGTGAGCAGTTCGGGGTGCTGTTCCAGGTAGGCTTTGCTCTCGCTCCAGTTTGGGGTACCTATCCACGTCTGGAGGTTCAGAGCCAGTACCATTTCAGGGTTTTGCTGCGCTGCCTGCTGCACCATCTGCTCCAGCACAGGCATCAGTTCGGGGTGCTCCTCAAGCAGTTGGCGCAGTTCCTCCTCCGACTGGATGGCTTGCAAGCGTGCCAGCAGGTCGGGGGGGATGTCGGGCGCGGGGTGGGGCTGCATCCGCTCGGCAAAGGCGGCGTCAATCCCCTCGGTGCGGGCGCGGCGGAGGAGGGTGTGGTGTTCTTCCAGTATACGAACGGCTCTGTCATCATTTGCATATTGCTCTTGCAAGGCGTCAATGACCGCATCCGCAGCGTCGGTCAGCAGTACATCCTGCCGCTCTTCAAGAATACGCTTGCTCTCACCCGAACTATCGGCGTTGATGAAGGCCAGCACCGCCTCAACAATCTGCTGTTCTTCTGGTTCCATCTTGACTCCTCCTCGTTCGTTGCAAAGATGTCTTTTCGTCTGCCTCACCCGCACAGTTCGTTGAACGCACGCCGGCAGCCCTCATTGCCAGCGCGTTGAGTTGGGCAGCGTGCAAGGGTCTTCTCTGTGGTAGGGAGATGCGGCGCGGCGGGCAGCGTCGCCAGCGCCGAGCGCAACGCATCGCCGCCGAGCGCAGCGA
>CAZFBN010000256.1:0-4074 GCA_964517145.1 uncultured Saprospiraceae bacterium | reverse complement strand
GTCAGCCCTAATGATAAAAACTTTTGAATTTGTTTCCTATATTCGGGTTTCATTTAAAATTTTATAAATTTTATTTAACAACTATCATTTTTTTGGATTCCTGAAAATTACCGGCATTCATTATATAGTAATATACTCCGCTTGAAATATCCGATGCGTCAAAATCGTAGCTGTATGTTCCGGGCTGAAGATTTCCGTTTACAAGTGTATAAACAAGATTTCCAAGCATATCATAAACTTTCAAAGTTGTAAAAGTACTCTTTGCGATTCCAAATGAAATTTTTGTTACCGGATTAAAAGGATTCGGATAATTCTGCGATAAATAAAATTGCGACGGCACAGAAGAATTATTTCCTGTAATACCTGTCGGGATATAATAACCTCTTCCGGAATTAATAACTTCTTTATTAACATCATTCTGAACAAATGCAACGGTATATATTGAGGTATCTACCCAGTTTGATAATCTTTTATAAGTATAAGTATAACTGTACATTCCTGTTGTTGTTGGAGCATCAACTCCTGTTGTATTCGGATAAGCCCATCTGAAAACCTGATAGAAATCTGTTTCTCCATTTGAGCCGGGTGCAGTCGCATAATGAACTCTGCTTTCTATAGCCATAACTCGTAATTTATAATTTCCGGCGGGTAAATTTGAAGAAAGATTTAGTACAACTGTTGAACGGATTGAATCACCTGCAATTCTTGCGTCTGTGACAGTGATTGAAAGTGGAGTAGTTACCGCCTGCCTCTGAGTCAGCACACTTGTAAAACAAGATGCTGAAAATGGCCAACAGCAATCAAATAAAATTCCATCTGCATTAACCGTTGGAAATGCATTGATACCGCAATAATTAACTCTCTCAGTATTCTGGGTTGGATTCGCAAGATACATCGGGTCAGGTCCGAAATTCGGATGATATTTAATAGCAATTGCATTGACCGGATTTGCTACAAGCCACGCATCAAAAATTGGGTTACTCTGACCGCAAGGTCCGCAATTAGAACTGGTCGCTTCTTCAAATAATACTTTTCTCGTTGCCTGAGAGTAAATATTTGAATCTGAGATAATCAGAGAAGTTAAAACAAGTAAAACGAAAATAAAAAGTTTCTTCATAAGATATGATTATTTAATTGAAAGGGTTACCGCACCGAAGCGGTAACCCCTGAAAAAAAATTACTTTATTAAAACCATTTTTTTAATTAATTTGGAGTTACCAGATTCTAAAACATAATAATATATTCCGGAAGCATAATTACTTCCATCAAAAACGAATGAGTAGTCTCCAGCTGACAAGTAATTATCAACTAACTTTTCTAAAAGTTTTCCGTCTGAACTAAATATCTTTAGAGAAATAAATGATGAATTACCTATAGTAAACTTTATTTCGGTTTTTGGATTAAATGGATTTGGTAAATTTTGCAATAAACTAATATCATCAATTTGGTTTATTCTCAATAATTTTTCATTATTGAAGCTAATAGATATTGGAGCAATGTATGATTTATACATCCCATTTTCATAATCTGTGTAAACCGGATATAGATAGAATAAATTATTATAATATTCAATATCTAGACCAATATAATCTGGCAATCCACCGTTTTGTCCGATAAAATTATTTATATTAGCTAAAGGGTAAGTATTCCAATTATCTCCGGCATTTGTAGAATAAGCAATCTTAATTTTTTGTCCATCAGATCCATCATAAAAAACAAAGGCAAATAATTCTATCAAACCGCCGTTGCAATAAGAAATCCATGGGTGAAATTGTATTCCATCTGTTGGAATTCCATTAATTTTTTCTTCAAATCCTAAGCCACCATTAGTTGAACGCCTAATTGAAATATCTTTATTGTTTGAATTTTTTGTATAACATAATAAAATATTACTACCATCTGAATTAACAGCAATTGTCGGAGAAGAAAATTGCCAATTATCAGTTGATACCAACAGCTCATCAGTGAATTCATAGTTATTATCAGCAGGTAAACAATAATTATCCTCTGTTTTAGTAAAATACACATCATAATAATCATTAAATACTGCAAATATACAACCTGAATTATTTGAAGTTATTCTTATTGAAGGATCTCCTTGAGGTGGTATTTCTTCATTATTTCCTAAAGATATTACATGTATAGGCTCAAAACCTACAATATTATTAAACTTAAAAATTTTAAAAGTTTTATTCCCGGTGTAGGCTGAGTAATAAACAATATCGTTCATATTATCATACCATAAATATGGTTTATCACTGAAAGTAACTTCCCCTGGATATAACGAATACCAATATTTTCCATAATTAACACTTACGGTAGTAAATTTACTTGGTCCAGATAATCCTACAGTCCCTATATAAATATTTCCGTTATTACTAACAACAACTGAAGGATCACAATAATTTCCTTCAAAGTTTAATGATTTCCATGTTATACCATGGTCATTTGACATATAAGCTTCAACAGAATTATTGGAAGAATTATGAGCGGAAATAATCTTCCCATTGAATGCATAAATAGAGTTTTCATTTAAGTTCATTTCATCGGAACCTATTTGTTAAACTCCAAGTGGAGTAATTGTTTGCAGATTCGGAGTATTTACAAACAATAAAACCATCAAAAGAGGGAGAAAAAATTTTTTAAACATATTGATAAAATTTAAAATTTTAAGAAAGAACAAAAGGTTTTACCCTTCATAGGGGTAAAAATAACAACGCTAATTACAAAATGCAATTTAAAAATATTTACCGATTCAAATAAATAAGCTATGAATTTCCCAGGGGTAAAGATATTTGTAATTTGGATTTTTGATTAATCCGGTTTTCTCTAAAGTAATAATTACAGGTTTCGCAGATTCATATTTTGCAATAAATGATTTTAATCCGCTGTTGCTTTTTCCGGTTCCTCTCAGTTTTACTTCAATAGCGTAAAGGGACTTTGAGTTCACGATAAAATCAACTTCCTGTTTCGAGGCAGTCCTCCAGTATTTTATTTCATCTTTTTCAGTAATTCTGCTTAGAAAATTGTAAACTGAATTTTCAAAAATATGTCCGTCCGGCTTTTCGGAAAAATTTTTTCTGCAAAGCAAACTCATTAATCCGGTATCCTCGAAATAAATCTTTGGCATTTTTGATAACTCATTTCTGAAATTCCTGTAATATGGTTTTGTTAATTTTATTATAAAAGTATTTTCAAGAATAAAAAGATATTCTTCAAGTGTATTTCTCGAAATACCTGTTGTTGAGGAAAGTTCGTTTACATTTAAAAGTTGTCCGGACTGACCTGCAAGTATCCTTATCATTGAATTGAATTTATCAACATTTCTTACATTTGCAATATCCCGAATATCTTTGTATATATATTTTTCTATAATCCCGTTTAAATACACTTTCTTTAACTCAATATTCTCTGCTTTGACAATCTGAGGATAATATCCGTATGTGATAAATTCCGTAAAAAGATTTGTCAACTCCCTGTTTATCAAATCATTGTTAGAATCAAATACGTAATTTAGATTTTTAAAATTTAAAAACTCACCGAAACTTAACCCTTTGATTTCAAAATCCAGAATTCTGCCAACGAGGGAATCTTTAAATTTGGATTTAATGGCAAAACTTGAAGAACCGGAAACAATTATTTTGATTTTTACTTTATGATGATCATAGAACTGCTTTAATAATGCTGTCGGATTATCAAGATATTGTATTTCATCAATAAATACAAAAACCTTTTCACCTGCTCTGCCAACCGGAATCCTTGAATTTATGTAACCTGTAATTTCATTAAATCTGCCGTTAAACAGTTCTAAAAAATCAGGGTTTTCAAGGTCAAAATAAAAGGTTATTTGTTTTTTCTCTTCAAGTTTTGAAATTAAGAGTTTCATTATGGAAGTTTTTCCGACTTGCCTTGCTCCGTGAAGTACTAAAATTTCGGGTATTTCAAGATAACTTATTAATTTATCAAGTATTTCCCTGCTTTTTAAATTTTCCATATAAAAAAATATTTAATATTTTTATCAACATACTGACAAATTTATTAAATATTTTTATTAATATAAAGCTATTTTTCTTA
>CAZFBN010000255.1:0-4145 GCA_964517145.1 uncultured Saprospiraceae bacterium | reverse complement strand
AAGGGATGTACAACAACCGGTGGGCCATACATGATAACTCAACCGGCGGCAGCGCTTACTATTACGACCAGTACACAAACGAATGTTGATTGTCGCGGAAATATCAACGGATCGATTGATATCACGGTAGGAGGCGGCACGGCCGGCTATAGCTATTCATGGAGCAGTGGCCAGGTGACGCAGGATATTAATATACTCGCGGCAAATACATATATTGTAACAATAACCGACAGTAAGGGATGTGTTACTTCAGCCAGTTATGTTATCACTGAGCCGGTAGCAGTATTAACCATATCGTCGGCATTGATAACACATGTATCGTGCTTTGGTGGAAATAATGCAGCTATAAATATCACAGTCAATGGAGGGACATCGGCTTATACGTATCTGTGGAATGGATCAATAACAAGTGAGGACCGCAATACCTTAACATCCGGCGGATACAGTATAACTATTACTGATGCACATGGCTGCAAAACAAATAGCAGCTATACGGTAACCCAGCCGGCAGCAGCTCTGACGATCAGCAGTTCTGCTACAACACATGTAAGTTGCAATGGTGGGAATAATGGAACAGTAAGTATCATTGCTGGTGGCGGCACGGCGGGCTACAGTTATCTGTGGAGCAACAGCGCAACAACAGCAACCATCAGTGGCCTGACGGCAGCGTCATATGGGGTTACTGTCACCGATTCGCATCTGTGTGTAACGACAGGCAGCTACACAGTAACTCAACCGGCAGTATTGAGTGTAACAGGAGTGATAACTCATGTAGCTATATCCGGACAGTTGACCGGCGCAGTGAATATCACCGTGGCGGGCGGTACATTACCCTATGGCTATTTATGGAGCAATGGCGCATTGAGCGAAGACATCAGTGCAGTGGGAGCAGGTAACTATACCATAACAGTAACAGACAACAGGGGATGCCAATCAATAACATCCTACACAGTGACAGAACCGGGCAGTTTAGGACTGACAGCAACGGTTACCAATGTATTGTGCAATGGAGGCACCAATGGATCAATCATACAGACAGTAACCGGGGGAGTAACGCCATATACGTATGTATGGAGTACAGGCCCTGTAACCAAAGATCTGAGTGGTGTAGCCGCGGGTATATACAATGTTACGGTAACCGATGCAGTGAGCGCCAAGTCCTATGGCAGCTACACCATAACACAGCCAACGGTTATAGCAATAGCAGCAACGGTAAGTAATGTAAATTGTAACGGAGGTACCGATGGTACGGTGGTAACCACGGTAAGCGGTGGTGTTCCGGTATACAGTTATATATGGTCAACAGGAGCAACCACAACATCGCTCAGCAGCAGGCCGTCGGGTAGCTATAGCTTAACGGTCAGCGACAGCCGGGGATGCCCGATGACAGCGGTATATACGATTACTCAACCGGCCGTTGCCTTAGGAATAACATTAAGTGGTATAACCAATGTTGATTGCAATGGCAACGCAAGCGGCGCAATTAACATCACGGTAAACGGCGGCACAACGGGCTATAGCTATCTGTGGACGGGCGGAGCAGTAACCGAAGACCGGAGTAGTATTGCGTCTGGTGCATACAGTGTAACGGTAACCGATGCCAAAGGATGTATAACAACCGGCGGACCTTACACAGTAACCCAGCCGGCTGCAGCTCTTGCTATCTCGGCAAGTCAGGTAACGAATGTATCATGTTTTGGTGGCAGTAATGCAGCGATTAATATTACGGTAGCAGGCGGTACGGCAGGATATACATACCTGTGGACAGGAGCAATAACCACTGAAGACCGTAATACGCTTACAGCCGGCGGATACAATGTAACTGTTACCGATGCGCATGGTTGTGTTGTAACAAATAATTATACCATAACACAGCCGGCCGCAGCGCTTATTATCAGTGCTAATTCAGTTACTAATGTTGATTGTTCAGGTAATTCAACCGGAGCAATTGACATAACTATAACCGGTGGAACATCTGCTTATTCCTATATTTGGAGCAATGGAGTTGTAACGCAGGATATAATTACATTACCGGCTAATAACTACTCTGTAACGGTCACCGATTCTCATCTTTGTGTAACAACAGGAAGCTATTCCGTTACACAGCCGGCAGTACTAAATGTAACGGGCATAGTGACACATGTGGCAATTGCCGGACAGTTGACCGGAGTAGTAAATATTACCATAACAGGTGGAAGTATACCTTATGGATATTTATGGAGCAATGGTGCGTTGAGTGAAGACATTAGCGCGGTTGGAGCAGGCAATTATACAGTAACTGTAACGGATAATAAGGGATGTAAATCTATGACATCTTATCTGGTGACTGAACCGGGCTCGCTTGGACTTACAGCTACCGTAATCAATGTGCTATGCAATGGAGGAACCAATGGATCTGTCATTCAAACTGTAACCGGAGGTGTTACTCCTTACACTTTTGTATGGAACAGCGGTCAGGTAACAAAAGATATTACCGGAATAGCGGCTGGTGTGTACACTGTTACTGTAACCGACGCTATGAGTGCTAGGGCATACGGCAATTACACAATTACTCAACCTACTGCTATAGCAATAGCACAAACGATAGGTAATGTAAGTTGTAATGGAGGTACTGATGGTTCAGTGGTCACTACTATCACTGGTGGCGTACCGGGTTATACCTATAACTGGTCAACCGGAGCAACAGGTGCATCAGTTACAGGTGCTGCTGCCGGAACATACGGATTAACAGTTAATGACAGCAGAGGATGCCAGGCAATAACAAGTTATATAATAACCGAACCGGCCGTCGCTTTATCAATAATCTCCGGTACAATTTTGAATGTTGATTGTCGTGGCAATGCTACGGGCGCTGTTGATATCACTGTATCTGGCGGCACGGTTCCTTATAGCTACCTGTGGAGTAATGCAGTGGTTACTGAAGATAATAATTCTATCATTGCAGGTACATATTTAGTTACTGTTACCGATAGCAAAGGTTGTATAACTACATCCGGTTATACGATTACTGAACCGGTAGCCGTAATGGCAATTACAGCAGCAACAACAAACAATGTTAGTTGTAATATGGGCAGCAATGGCAGTATTGATATTACGATGGCAGGCGGTACTGTTCCGTACACATATTTCTGGACCAATGGTGCGACAACACAGGATATAAATCTGTTGGCGCCGGCCACTTATAGTGTATCGGTTTATGATGCACATAATTGCCTTACATCAGGTACGTATAGTATTACTGAGCCGGCTACAGCGCTGTCAGTATCGCTTAATTCACTTATCAATGTTAGTTGTAATGGCGGTAGTGATGCAGCGATTGATATCACTGTGTCAGGCGGTACACCGGGATATACCTATCAGTGGAGTACGATGGCAGTAACTCAGGATGTCAGCGGTCTAAGTGCAGGTACATATAGCGTAACTGTTCTGGATAATAATGGTTGCTCTTCTATCTTTTCCCAGATCGTTAGCGAGCCATTGGCGCTTAATGTTTCGGGTACAGTTGTTCATGTGATAATAGCAGGAACGAACAATGGCAGTATTGACATCACAGCAACAGGTGGTACGCCATCCTACAGTTATTTGTGGAGTAACAGCGCAGTTACTGAAGATATCAGTTCACTATATTCTGGTAACTATACGGTAACGGTAACCGACAGTAAGGGTTGTATGCAAACAACCGGTTATACTGTAACGGAACCGACAACGATATCGGTTAGTGCAGCATTGGCTCATGTTTCGTGTAACGGGTTAACGAATGGATCGGTAACACAAATCATTAGCGGTGGAGTAACTCCTTACTCATTCAATTGGAGTACTGGTGCGGTTAGTAAGGATTTGGCTGGTGTTGGTGCAGGTGTTTATTCGGTAACGGTAACGGATAATAATAGCGCTAAAGCGTTTGGCACATACACTATAACTGAACCGGCTGTGCTTAGTGTTTCGATAACAGTTGCCAATATTACATGCAATGGCGCTAATGATGGATCAATCCTTGTATCAGTAACAGGCGGGACTCCCGCAAACACCTATCTGTGGAGTGACGGCGCAACAGTTGACAGTCGTACAGGATTATCTGCAGGAGTATTTACTCTCACCGTTAGTGATGCAAACGGTTGCCAGACAAGTACGGCTGGAACGATACT
>CAZFBN010000254.1:0-4163 GCA_964517145.1 uncultured Saprospiraceae bacterium | reverse complement strand
TTCAGGATTGGATTGTGAAACGCCAACTCGCCGGAACGCCCGGAATCATTGAGATCAGCAGCTTTGGCGGCTATTTGAAACAATATGAAGTGGCGCTCGACCCCATCTTGCTGCAAAGTTATGATGTGTCGGTTGCGGAAGTTTTTGATGCGCTGGCGCGCAACAATCAGAACAGCGGCGGCAGTTATATTGAAAAAACACCCAATGCTTTTTACATTCGTACAGAAGGGATTGTAAAAAATGTGGGCGATATTGAAAACATCGTTATTACCAATCGCCAAAATATTCCGGTTTTAATTAAAAATGTGGCAAAAGTGCAACTCGGCGCGCCCAAGCGTTTCGGCGCGATGACGATGGACGGCAAAGGCGAAGTGGTTGGTGGCATCACGCTCATGCTCAAAGGCGCGAATTCGTCGGATGCCATTGCGAATGTGCACGACCGGATCGAACAGGTCAAAAAATCGCTTCCCGAAGGCGTTGAATTGTATCCGTACCTCGACCGCTCAGTTTTGGTCGGCAAGACCATTCATACGGTTGAAAAAAACCTGCTCGAAGGCGGCATTATCGTGGTGCTGGTGCTGGTGCTGCTGCTCGGCGACTTGCGGGCGGGGCTGGTCGTAGCCTCGGTGATTCCACTGGCGATGCTGTTTGCCTTGATTTTGATGAATTATTTTGGGGTGTCAGCTAATTTGATGTCACTCGGCGCAATTGACTTTGGCATTGTGGTGGACGGCGCGGTGATTATCGTCGAAGGGGTCTTGCACGCCATTTTCACCTATTACCTTGGAAGGCAACTGACTCAAAATGAATTAGATAGCATCGTCGTGGACGCTTCCGCTAAATTATTCCGCGCCTCGGTTTTTGGCGTTTTTATCATTTTAATTGTGTTCATTCCGATTATGACTTTGACCGGCACGGAAGGCAAAATGTTCCGCCCGATGGCGATGACCTTTAGCTTTGCGATTCTTGGTGCTTTGCTGCTTTCCTTGACTTACGTGCCCATGATGACGGCGCTGGTAATGCCCAAAAAAGTGCGCGAACACCGCACCATTGCGGATCGGATCGTTGGATTTTTACAATATTTGTACCGACCGGTTTTACGATTTTCTTTGAAATTGCCGTACCTGATTTTGGGATTGTCCTTGGCTTTTTTATTGGCTACCTTTTTGATTTTCAAATCATTAGGAGCTGAATTTATTCCAACTTTGGAAGAAGGCGACTTGGCAATGCAAATGGCAATTCAACCCGGCAGTTCCCTGACAGAAAGTGTGCATACCTCCACGAAAGCCGAAAAAATCCTGTTGGAAAATTTTCCTGAAGTAAAGCACGTCGTTTCCAAAATTGGCATCGCCGAAGTCCCGACCGACCCCATGGCAATCGAAGACGCGGATATTATGATTATTTTGAAAGAGAAAGAAGAATGGACGAGCGCCTCGTCGCGGGAAGAATTGGTAGAAAAAATGAAGGAAAAACTCGAAGTGATCGCCGGAGCGTCCTTTGAATTTACCCAACCTATTCAATTGCGTTTCAATGAGTTAATGACTGGCGCGAAGACGGATATTGCAGTGAAAATTTTTGGTGAGAATGTCGAAGAACTCAAACACCAGGCGGATCACGCAGCAGCAATTATTGCCAAAATTCCTGGCGCAGGCGATGTAAAAGTGGAACAAACCGAGGGCTTACCGCAATTGATGGTGCAATTCAACCGCGCAAAAATCGCTGAATACGGCTTGAATATTGAGGAACTCAACACCCTCGTGCGGGCGGCGTACGCGGGCGAGACCGCTGGGGTCGTTTTTGAAAATGAACGTAAGTTTGATCTGGTGGTTCGTTTGCAGGAAAAAGCGCGTAATGAGCTGGATTTGAATCGCTTATTTGTGCATTTGCCGAATGGTTCGACCATTCCGATGAGCGAAGTGGCGACGACCGTTTACACCAAAGGACCGATGCAAATTTCCCGCGAAAGCGCGCGCCGCCGCATTAGCATTGGCGTGAATGTGCGCAACCGCGACATAGCCAGCTTGGTGCAAGATATTCAAAATCAATTAGATACGAAACTCAAGCTACAACCTGGCTATAGCATTCAGTACGGTGGTCAATTTGAAAATTTGCAAAAAGCCCAGCAACGCTTGATGGTTGCCGTGCCCGTGGCGCTGCTGCTGATTTTTGTGCTGTTGTATTTCACCTTTGGAAAATTGAAATATGCAGTGATGATTTTTACAGCGGTGCCGATGTCGGCGATTGGTGGGGTGTTGGCGCTGTGGCTGCGGGGCATGCCGTTTAGTATTTCGGCGGGCGTTGGATTTATTGCCTTGTTTGGCGTGGCAGTATTGAATGGAATTGTACTCATAAGTCATTTTAATAGAATGCGTTACGAAGAAGGGAAAACCGATATTCGAGAAATTGTTATCGAAGGCAGTCTGGTGCGGATGCGTCCGGTGATTATGACCGCAACCGTGGCGGCGCTTGGATTTCTGCCAATGGCGCTCTCCACTTCCAATGGTGCCGAAGTGCAAAAACCTTTGGCAACCGTAGTCATCGGCGGGTTGGTGACCGCGACATTACTCACTTTAATCCTGCTGCCAGTACTGTATTATCTGGTGAATCGCAAGCTGAGTCGCCCGGAAATTCCGACCGAAGCAATTGTGACCATTGTATTAATGCTGCTGGGAACGAGCATTTTTGCGCAAACCACCTTGCCGCTGGATTCCGCTGTGGCGCACGCTTTGCGCGAGCATCCGAGCCTGAAAAACGCGGATTTGCAGGTGCAAATTGCTACCCTGGGCATCGCCGGAGCGCGAGAAATTCCGAAAACCAGTTTTAATTTGGAAGGCGGTCAGATCAATACGAACTTAATAGATTATCGTTTTGATGCCTCGCAAAGCCTTGGAAATACTGCTGCTAACCGCCAGCGCAAGGAAGTGGCAAAAGCCAATGTGGCGCTTTCCGAAAGTGAAAAAATCCTGTTACAAAAGCAAATTGCGAATCAGGTGCGGCAGCACTGGTACCAATGGGCGTACGCGACCGAGCAAGTTCGCTTGTTGCAGCAGCAACGAGATTTGTACCAAAATGTCAGCGACAAAGCCACCTTACAATTGAACGCCGGTGAAATTAATCGCTTGGATAAAACATTGGTGGACAATCAGTTATTGGTTTTAAATCAATCTCTGGCAGCGGCGGAACTCGATGCGCAGTCAGCTTTGACCAATTTGCGGCAAGCAGCATTTTTGAACGGGGATTTTACGTTGCCGACGGATGCCCTTTCGGAAATTAATTTACCGGTTGTAGCCAATGTTGCCAGTGCCTTAACCGAGCCGTATCGCCAGCAAGTTATTGTAAATCAGCAAGAAACGATTTTGCAGCAAAAGCAGTTAAGTCCCGAATGGTCGTTTGGTTATTTCAACCAGAGTATTCGACCAGATTTTACTTTGCAGGGAATCAGCGCGGGCGTCGCCTTACCGATTTTTAATAAATCGCAGAAAGCAAGAATCGAACAGGCTCATTTACAGGAGCTTATTGCGAATAATAATTTGCAATTTGTAACTGCCAATTTGCAGCGGCAAATCGAATGGCACACGCAGCAGGTACAAATTTTACAAGAGCAATTGAATACCAACGGCGCAACCTTGCGGTTACAGGCGCAATCCCTTCGGAATCTGGCAGAAACCCAGTTGAAAAATGGTGAAATTGATTATTTCCGCTATGTGCAAAGCCTGGAAGCTGCGTTAAAAAATGACTTGGAATACTTGAATTTGTTGAATCGGTACAATCAAAGTGTGTTGGAATTGCAATTTTTAACAGAATGAAGTCGGAATCAGAATTCACAGGATTAGAGAATTTCCAGAATGATGCAATCCTGTGAATTCTAACATTTTGAAAATTCTACTTCTGACAATAATTAAAAATAAATACCATGCAAAATATCTTAAAAATCAGCTTTATAACGCTCATTTCTTTCCTTGTTTTCGCTTGCGGCAAAAAGGAAGCACCCCTATCCGAAGCGCCTCCCGCCGCAGCCACTTTAGTCAATCTCAGCGCGGAGCAGATGGAAATGGCAGGAATTGAACTCGGCAAGCCCGAAAAACGTGTCATTTCCGGGTACATTGAGTGCACCGGGCGCATCGAGGTGCCGCCGTACAGTTTGTATTCGGTTTTTGCACCGA
>CAZFBN010000253.1:0-4189 GCA_964517145.1 uncultured Saprospiraceae bacterium | reverse complement strand
CCACTTTGGTAATTATTAACCGTCACTTTTGTTGTACCACCATCGGGGGAGTACAGGACGGTGTAAGGCGCTGTGCCGCCGCTGATGGTGACAGTTAGATTGGTGCTGCCGCTGGGGCAAATCGTAGTCGTTCCGGTAATTTCAGCGCTGATGGTCGGGCAAGGGGATTCGTAGGCGCCCAGGTCAACGGTGTTTGCGACGATGCGCTTTTTGCCGTCCAAATCAATGGGGTCGCCATCGCCATCTGCCAGGAATGGGGGCACGGTGACAACCGCGTTATCGCCCATGTTGATGGCGGGAGAGGTAGGCAGCAAGCGTAGGTTGCCCTCTATAGTCGGCACCATGCTGAGATCAACCGGGGTGACAAATGCTGGATAGTTACTATCGCTGGCATTAGTGATGCCGTCTTTATTGCCAGTCATTACATCATCCGTCGTGATATTTTGAACCAGGCTGTAGGTGATGATTGGCGTAGAATTATAATTAGAAATAGAAGCAGTTGCCGTTTCTGTAACATTTTGATCGCGGTTGTTCCAAATGATGCAGTTGCTCAAAGTGGGTGAGCTAAAAAAGTTATACATCCCGCCGCCATTGTCAGTCGAGTTGCCCGAGAAGCTGCAGTTGATTAGGGTGGGGAGGGAGAACTCGTTGCCCATCCCGCCGCCCTCGTCAGCCGAGTTGCCGGAGAAGCTGCAGTTGCTCAGGGTGGGGCTGGAGCTCGTGTTAAACATCCCGCCGCCGTCTCGGAAAGCGCTGTTTCCCGAGAAACTGCAGTTGCGCAACATAGGGGAGCCATTGTCATTGAGCATCCCACCGCCATAACCATCTGGAAAGATGATACTCTTATTCGCATTACCGGCAGTGATGGTGAAGCCATCGAGTATAGCCGTGTTGTTGGTGCCAGAGCCGGTGACGACGTGGTAGGCGTTGCCATTATCTAAGGTATTGTTCTTATCCAGATCGCCACTGAGGATGGTGACATTGGTAGTGACATTGCGCTCGCTGAGCATGGTTTCGTTGCCGTTGCGGCTAAAGCCGCCGTAGATTTTCACATTATTACAGAGCTGAAAAGTGCTGCTGCGGTCATCGTTGGTTTTGTCGATGCCTTCGTCGGGGTAGTAGGTGCCCTGGGCGACCCAGATTTCGGTCAAATTATCGCAGCCGCAGGCAACAGTCAAGGCATCTTGTAAGCTCGAAAAAGCATCTGTCCAGGAAGTGCCGTCGTTATTGCCCGCCGCATTGGCATCGACGAAGACCACATTGCCACTGAACAAACTACCTTGGTATTCATAAGCGCCTAAGTCCACTTGCATTCCTCCAGGGGCAGCGTCGTTTTTGCGCGGCTTACCATCCAAATCAGTGGTGATGGCCGTCAATCCCATGGCACCATCATTGCCCATGTCAATGGCAGGCGAGCAAGGCAGCAAGCGCAGATTACCCGCCGTAGTCGGTGCCGTGCTGGGGTCAACTGGTGTGACAAAAAGCGGATAATTCGCATTCATGCCATTGGCGCCTGTTCCATCCAGATTATTATTTGTACCATCGGTTATATTTTGCACCAGGCTATAGGAAATGATGGGCGTTGATTCGTCAACATTAATAATAGAAGCGGAAGGAGTGGTAGTACTGCCGTCCGATTGATTATTCCAGATGATGGTGTTAGTAATAGTGGGCGAGCTACCTAGAGAATTGACCATCCCACCGCCGCCGCTAAAGCCAGCCTTATTGCCCGAGAAGGTACTGTTTGTAATAATGGGCGAGCTGACAGCAAAATTGTACATCCCACCGCCATCCCGGTCAGTCGAATTGCCGGAGAAGGTACAGTTGGTCACGATAGGCGAGCTACGAGCATTGTACATCCCACCACCGAAATTAACAACCGTATTGCCGGAGAAGCTACAGTTGCTCAAGGTGGGGTTGGAGAACTCGTTGCCCATCCCGCCGCCGCTCCCAGCACTGTTGCTGGAGAAAGTACAATTGGTAATGCTGGGCGAGCTATTGTCATTATACATCCCGCCGCCGCTGTCAGCACTATTGCCGGAGAAGCTGCAGTTGCTCACAGTAGGGGCGCCATTGTCATTGAACATCCCGGCACCCAAGCTACCATTCATTACCATATCATTATTCGCATTACCAGCGGTGATGGTGAAGCCATCGAGCAGTGCGGTCTCGTCGGTGCCGGAGCCAGTCACGACGTGGAGGGCGTTGTTGCCCAGAATGTCTGCTACGGCGATGATGTTGTCATTATTAGCGTCGGTATCGTTATCATCTATATCACCGCTTAGGATGGTAACATTGGCAGTAACATTGCGATCCGTGAGTAAGGTTTCAGTACCGTTGCCACTAAAGCCACCGTAGAGTTTCACGCCATTGCAGAGTTGGAAGGTCACGTTGCGGTCGTCTGTGTTCATGCTGCCTGCTTCATCGGGGTAGTAGGTGCCTTTGGCGACCCAGATTTCTCCGCTGCCGCAGGTGCAAGCGGCGCTGAGCGCGTCTTGCAGTTTGGTGAAGGCATTCGTCCAGGAAGTGCCGTTGTTCGTGCCACTGGCGCTAGCGTTTACATAGATGATGCCATTAGTAAATGGACCTGTATTGAAATTGCCATAAAAATTATCATTATTCGTAGTCGCATTGAGGTCATCGGTTGCACTATTGTTGTTAAAGATGACATTACAGCCCAATACCTGCGGGTCATTGGTAGTACCGGGCGCTGCTGTATTGCCATTATCCGCTTTATTAAAAATAAAGAGCGCGCCGCCGTAGCCTTTGCCATTAGTAGTGCCGGTGCCACCGGTGGCGGTATTGCCGTCAAAAGTGACCCCTTGTAAAGTGAGCTTGCCACTGGCTACAAAGATGGCGCCGCCGAAGCCTGCGCCGCCGCCACCCAAGCTTGCACCGCCGCCGCCGCCGCCAAAGCCTCCGCCGCCGCTGCCGCCGCCGCCGAAGCCTCCGGCGTTGGGGCCCATGCCGCCGTTGCCGAAAATAGCAATGCCGCCGTTGTCACCAGGCATATTGAAATCAGCATTAGTAACACTCCCGCCTGAGACGTCCCCGGCGCCCAATACGCCGCCGCCGCCACCACCGCTGCCAAAGCCGCCACTGCCACCCATGCCGCCGCCGCCGAAAGTGTTTCCGCCGCCATTGCCGCCGATTGCCTGATTATTTTTGAATGTCACATTAATCAAACGCAGGTCTATACTGCCGCTCAATACCCCCGTTGCATCATTTGGGTCTTGTTTACCCTCGTGCATGAAGATAGCACCCCCAGCACCCATACCGCCGCCGCCACCGTTGCCGCCTTTGGCGTAGCCGTCGGCGAGGCTGAGGTCTTGCAGGGTAATGGTGCCGTTTTGAATCCAGAAGATGCGGTTGCGTTTGTTGGGGTCAGCGTCGGTACCATTGCCGCTGATGGTAAGGTTTGCTTCTCCCGAGCCTTTAATGGTCATGTGATTGGTGATGACCAGGAAGAACAAGTTGTTGCTTGGATCAATCTCCACCTTAATGGTGCCGGTCACGCCGCTTGCGTCTATAATGTGCGGATTAGTAGCCGTTGCTGTGTTGTCGGCATTGGCGTCAGCGATGGCTTGTCGGAGGGAACCGGCGCCGCTGTTGTCGGTATTGGTTACTTTATAAACAGTGGGTTGGGTATTGTTTGCGCAAGCAGTATATGCGCCCGGTTTGGTATTGTAAAAATTATTGGTATTCGGATCATCCGCTGCGCTGTTGTTGGTATAAGTCACGCCACAGGCAGTCACTTGCGGGGGATTAGTCGTACCTGGCGCAGCCACACCACCATTATCTGCTTCATTAAAAATGAAGAGCGCACCGCCGTAGCCTTTGCCCTCGCCATTGGGTACAGGTAATCCAGTGGTGCCGCCCGTAGCGCTATTATTTTCAAAAACGACATTTTGTAAAGTAAGCTTACCGCTGGCAACAAATATAGCGCCGCCAGCACCCATGCCTGCCCCACTCGAAACAATATCGGGTTCGGGATCAGGATTGTCAATCCTGAAAGCATTCCCAGCACCGAAGCCGCCACTGCCATCTGTGCTACCAACACCAATACTTCCGCCACCCCCAAAACCGCCACTGCCGCCATTGCCGCTAACACCAACGCCTCCGCCACCCCCAAAGCCGCCACTGCCGCCATTGCCGCTAACACCAACGCCTCCGCCACCCCCAAAGCCGC
>CAZFBN010000252.1:0-4201 GCA_964517145.1 uncultured Saprospiraceae bacterium | reverse complement strand
AGTGCGTTTACTTGCTATTAGATGTGGAAAAACTTAATTTTTAACAGCTTCTAAACGAATTGCGACAATAACGCCCTGCGCATGGACTTATTGGATGGGTATTAAAATTTAAAATACGTAAAATTGTAGTTCTTGGAGTGTGCTTAAAAAACCCTTACGTTTCCAGTAAATTATCGTACTCATAGATCGGATGATCCAGCGGCGTACCAGGATCCATATCAATTAAAGAACGAATAACGCCATCGTGCAAATCATACACCCAGCCGTGCAATTTTGGGCGTTGGTGGTTTTTCCAGGCAGCTTGTACAATGGATGTTTTTGCCAAATTCATCACCTGCTCTTTGACGTTCAATTCGATCAAACAGTTCAAACGAGCCTCTTCCGTTTCAAACACGTCTATTTCTGCCTGGTGGTAGCGATACACATCTTTAATGTTGCGCAACCATTTATTAATGATGCCATACGAATTATGGGTCATAGCAGCCTTTACCCCACCGCAATTGTAATGCCCACACACAATCACATGTTTCACTTTCAATACCTCTACCGCATATTGCAACACACTCAACATATTTAAATCGGTGTGTATCACCATATTAGCAATATTGCGATGAATGAATATCTCTCCGGGATGTGTTTGCGTGATCTCATTTGGCGGCACCCGGCTATCAGAACACCCGATCCACAGGAATTCCGGTTTTTGTACATTGACCAGTCGCTCAAAAAATTGAGGGTCTTCCGATATTTTTTCTTTCGCCCAAGCTTTGTTTTCTAATAAAAGACGTTCGTGTCGGTCCATAATTAATCTACTGTTTTAAGTATTGATTTTTGTTTCTCGCTTTGATTTTTAATGGTAAGGTGAATGTCCTTGAATTTGGCACTTTCTATAAAATCACTGATAATTTCAGAATTATCCAAATCAACAAAATCAATACGTGACAAATCCAACAAGACGCTGCTGTTCGCCGGAATGCGATCCAACACGCGCTTTAATTCATACTTGTGAATAAACGACAGGTCTTTTTTGAAGCGAATCAAAAAATGATTGCCGTCTTGTAAAAATACAATCGAAGATTTAAAATTGGATCGTACAATAAAAAATGCAGCTACAACCAAGCCAATACAAACGCCTATTAACAAATCTGTTAGTAAAATGGCAACAATTGTGACAACAAATGGTATCAAGTGCGCCATCCCTTTTTCATACTTGCGCAGGAAAATCTCTGGTTTGGTGAGTTTGTACCCAACTGAAATCAACACTGCGGCTAAAGCCGATAGGGGAATCAGGTTAAGCAATTGCGGTATTGCTACTACGCTCAATAGAAGTAGAATACCATGTGCGATAGTGGATGTGCGCGTGCGTGCACCCGAACTCAAATTTGCAGAGCTGCGTACAATCACGGATGTCACCGGCATACCTCCTATCATGCCTGCGGTTATATTGCCAATGCCCTGTGCAATTAATTCCCGATTGGTGGGCGTATTGCGTTTGTAAGGGTCTAATTTATCAATAGCTTCAATGCTGAGCAGTGTTTCAATACTCGCTACCAGTGCCAGCGTTGCCGCAATGATCCAAACCTCCTGGTGAAGGATATAGCTAAAATCGGGAAAACGGAAATTTCCAAAAAAATCAGCAGCAGAGTTGGAAATAGGCACCGTTACCAAATGCTCCGCCTGTATTGCTATGGCAGGAAAATACGCTCGAAAAATTTGATTAGCCACAATCCCGAAAACCACTACTACCAAGGGACCTGGCACTTTTTTCAACAGCGCTGGTTTCTTCGTTTTTTTGTTATCCCACCAAAATAAAAATAACAGAGAGAGAACAGCTACCAGCACCGCACCCATGGAGATTTGCTCTTGCAACATGTACCACAATTCCGAAAAAGTGTTGTGCCCATCCGGCTGAAGGAAGGATTCATCGCCCTCGTAATCTTTATCATAGCCAATGGCGTGTGGTAATTGCTTGAGTATCAGTAACAAACCAATAGCTGCCAGCATCCCTTTGATAACCGCCGATGGAATAAAATCGCCGATGACCCCCGCGCGAAACAAACCTAATATGATTTGTAAAACACCACCAAGCGCAACCGCCAATAGAAATACTTCAAATGATGGCAGGGTTTGCACCGCATTCAATACAATAACTGCTAAACCAGCAGCCGGACCGCTTACGCTCAGTTGGGATTTGCTAAGCAGACCAATGACAATGCCGCCGACAACTCCAGCGATAATACCAGAAAACAAGGGTACTCCAGAAGCTAAAGCAATGCCTAAACACAAGGGTAATGCCACTAAAAATACGACGAGCGCAGCAGGAAGATCATACGCAAGGTTAGCTCTGAAAGTAAAATTTTCTTTTACCATGGTGATGGGCGTTTTATATTATCATCGGAACACGCAATATAAGCTTTAGTTTGTGAAGATTTTGTTAAAGTAAAGTATTACTATTAAAAAAAATAGTTGAATTAAGGAGGTAAGAGGTAATACCTTCAAAAAAGATATCATCGCATTCCAATAAAAATACAAAAGCGACCCACTTTCTCCAAGTGAATCGCCTTTGCAGGATGGACGCTTAAACAGTTTCCATCAAAAGTTAATCGTATTCAAAATATATTCCAAGTATTGCATCCAGTTGCGTTTGTCTTCACCTGGCGCATAAACAAACCCCAATGCAAATACCAATTCGTTTTTATCGGGATTATGAATCAAATAACTGATGAAAGGACCACCCATGTAGTCATTCTCCATTTCCCAAATGCCCCGCGCTTCCAGCGCATACTTGTTGTCAATCGTTTTTGCATCTACAAACATTGGCAAATCTACATCATTGATTCTCATATACGTATTCGAAATCTGCGAAGACACATACTTCCGCCCAATCGAATCTTGCAATGCCTTGATGCCTGCTTTAGTCAGTTGATGCTGAGCCGTATAAGGCAATTTTCTGAGCATAATGTTGCTACTCAGTTTACCCGTTTCTTTGCGCAACCAGAGCACATCGTCTTTTGTACTTGCAACGATGTAGTCTTTTGGAAGGCGGATTTTTACACCCAGTTTTTCTTGCACCACATCTGCTGCTTTGAGATTGTCTCCATCTAAATAAATCGAAGCCTCTACGCGCTTGACATCCGCATCGCGGAATTTCTTGGCAACCGCCGGAAAGTTTTTTGCAATATTTGCCATCAAAGCATCTTGCGAGTAGGCAAACTGATAAACAATCAACTGCCCTTCTGCATATTTTTCTCGAACAATAGCGGTGTTATACGCAGGGTCTTCCTTTGCCCTGCGGGCATTCTCCTCCCCGATGGCATTCAATACGAGCTTGGTAGCGGGCGATGTCGCATCCGCTAAATTGGCGACGATCAAGTAATCACTGGCTTCCCGGCGCACCGGTTGCGACAGATATTCCTCTGGCGTAAAATGCCACAAATCAAAAATGGGCTCCGGCTGCGGCAAAATGATGAATGCGGAAGAGTAGTAATCATTCAACGTATCTCCCACGGGACCTTTCCACATTTCTTCATCCATCACAATCAAAATGGTATTCACTTCACCATATGCCACCGGTTTCGGGCGTAAGTTTTGTTGCATGGTATCGGTACACCCTGCTATCAATGCAGCAAGTGCCCAAACTGCCATCCAAGATTTTATATTAAAAAAGCGCTTCAACTGAATCATTGTTTTAATGTCCTTTTATATTGAAAGGTTAAAATTACCACTCTTTTCTGAACATTAAACAGATGCACCCCCGAAACGTTTTGGTGGATGTCTTTTGGAATTTAAAGTTTTCTTTACACACCGTAGCGCAGCCTTTAGGCTGCCTTTCGTCCTCCAGCCTTTAGGCTGACTCACCTCGACGCATATGGTCCAAACGTTGCAATAACTTCCCGTTTTATAGAATCATCCTTCAATACAAAAATATTGTACCGCTTCCCTCCATCGAAAACCCGAATCACCACATGCCCGTGCCGACTTTTATAAGAATTGGCAATTTTTTCACCAATTACCAACTCATTGGATTCCAGCATATCCGTTGCAAATAAATCCCGCTCGCCCGGATACATCGAAGTAGCTGTAATGCGCCGCAGCACCTCCTCGCCGGGATGATCCGACGACCAAAGCTGCTGCACCCACACGCGCGGACGCAGGGTACGCACGAAGTAAGCGCTTTGCGAATCGCGGTTGCCATGATGATTCA
>CAZFBN010000251.1:0-4206 GCA_964517145.1 uncultured Saprospiraceae bacterium | reverse complement strand
TTTCGCTAATTTAACCTTTCTTTTTTCCCTAGCATTACTTGTTTAGTTCTACCAGGCTAAGAATAGCTGGTTTTTTGATACGTTAAATCTCTGTTAAATTGCCGTGCTGCGTTCATTGAAACGCTAAATTTGTAAAGTACCTGTTGAATGGTTGGTTTGGCTGAATGGTTGATTTGCAATGTTGCGTTCCTTGTATCATCCACTTTTCAACCCATCCACCTTTCAACCCATCCACCTGAATAATGAATAAGAAGGCAATTTGGATCATCATAGGCTTAATGAGTGCGGCAGTATTTGGAGTATTTTGGTTACAAATGGGGTTGATTTTTACATCCATTCGAGTGAACGAAGAAAAGTTTGGAAAGGATGTGTATGCCGCTTTAAATACGGTGGTAAAGAATATTGAAGACATGGAGCGCCGGGAGTTTTTTAACCAGAATGTCAATGGTTTTATGACAAGCTACTGGGAAAACCAACAGTCTGCTACCGGTGACGCCAAAAGCTTTGTGGAGCTGAATTTTGAAAATCGGACCGCGCATCTGAGTAGCAACAACGCCCTTACACCCGACGCCATTCTTACCATTTTAAACAATGATTGCAACTGCTTGAACTGCCTGGCAGAGCGCGCAGAGGCTTCCCGTAGTTTGGTGGCATTTTATCAGCAAAATTTAAATGAATTGCCGCTGGAAGAGCGCATAAAGCTCGATCCACTTCAGGCATTGTTGCAGCAGGAACTGGACAATCGGGGCATTAACATCCCTTACGACTATGGTGTTTTTTCGAATGAAAGCAACAGCTTTGTCATTGTCAACGACCATTACGTAGTTGCTGATTTCAATCCAAAAGAAGTGTCGCCTGGCTACCAAAATATTTTTGAATCAGAATACAAAGCACACCTGTTCACACACGACGGCGCTTCGCCGGGGATGCTGATGGTGCATTTTCCAACTAAAAACCGGTATGTGTGGCGCTCGGCATGGATGAATTTCTTGGGCTCATTGCTGTTTACCAGCATTATTTTGTTCTGTTTTGCTTATACCATTCATGTGGTATTCCGGCAGAAAAAATTGTCGGAAATGAAGAATGATTTTATTAACAATATGACGCATGAGTTCAAAACGCCCATTGCAACCATCTCTTTGGCATCCGATTCCATTAACAGCCCGATGATTTCTGGCAATCCTGATAAAGTGCGCCGCTTTGCCAATATAATAAAACAGGAAAATATTCGTATGAATAATCAAGTGGAAAAAGTGTTGCAAATGGCGGTGATCGAAAAGAAAGATTTCTCCCTGAAACTGTCGGATGTGAATCTGCATGAAGTGATTGAATCTGCATTGGTCAACATTGGTTTGCAGGTGGAAAAGCGCAGCGGCACGGCAAAATCGGTGCTCGAAGCGACGAATCCAATCATTCAAGGCGATTTATTGCATATTTCCAACATTATCAACAACCTTTTGGACAACGCGAACAAGTATTCACCGGATGCGCCAGATATTACCATCCATACCCGCAATGTGCCGGGCGGCGTGGAGGTGAGCGTGGAGGACAAAGGCATGGGCATGAGCAAGGAAGCGAGGAAGCATATTTTTGACAAGTTTTACCGCGTTCATACCGGCAATTTGCACGATGTAAAAGGCTTCGGCTTGGGGCTGAGCTATGTAAAAGCCATGATGAATGCGCACAAAGGCACCATTGATGTGAAAAGTGAATTAGGCAAGGGCAGTAGTTTCATTCTGTTCTTCCAACATAAAATTGACAACAAGTAAATTCATTATACGTTATTTGTTAAAATAGTTGTCAAACTAGGAAAATAACTACCCCTACCATCACCGTTAACATTGAACAAATAACGGTTGAATAAAAACCGAATAACCAATTACCAGAAGAAAAAGACATACCAATGGCAAACAACAGAATCCTTTTGGTAGAAGATGACCAAAATTTTGGCGATGTGCTGCGATCTTATCTTGAAATGCACGATTACGACGTCACCCTAGCAACGGATGGCGTCCAGGGTCTGGAAAGCTACAAAAAGGGAAAGTACGATCTTTGCATTTTTGATGTAATGATGCCCAAAAAAGATGGGTTTACCCTAGCGAAGGAAATTCGGGAAAAAGATGCCGAAATGCCCATTATCTTTCTCACGGCTAAAACCATGAAGGAAGATGTGCTCAAAGGCTTTAAAATCGGCGCAGATGACTACATCACGAAACCCTTCAATTCGGAAGAATTATTGTATCGGATTCAGGCAATCCTAAAGCGCAGTCATCAAAAACCCGATCCAAGCGAGGAAATTCGAGAATTTTACATCGGGAAGTATCACTTTAATTATCCTTTGCGAATATTAACCTTTGATTCTAGCGGTGGCGATGAAGAAAAAATAAAATTATCTCCCAAAGAAGCGCAACTTTTGCGTATGTTTGCAGTACATATAAATGATATATTAGCGCGTTCAGAGGCACTTACCAAAATTTGGGGAGAAGACAATTATTTCACGGCACGCAGCATGGATGTTTTTGTTACAAAATTGCGCAAATACCTTCGCCGCGACGAAAATATTGAGATTGTAAACATCCACGGCAACGGTTTTCAGCTACTTGTGAAAGCCGAAGAGCAAGCATAAAGAATTAATTGAGAATAGATTATTGTTTGATTTGAATTTTTTTTTAAATTTGTATTCAAATCAGCCAATTCAATACGAAGACATAAATTTCTTTTTAAAGAATAGTTTTTGGGATTATGATTATGGGTTGTGCAGCAAGCGCTGCCGACCCTTTTTATTGAAGCACCTTGGCTTTTTAATCGTGCTCATCTGATTGGGTTTACCAACAGCAATGCTTACCTTTGCAGCAAATTGAAGACCTTGTACAAATTATTGCTAAAGCCGTTCTTTTTTCTTTTCCTGCCTGAGCAGGCGCATCACTTGACGATGATTCTATTCAAAGTAGCGCTGGCAATTCCCATTCTGGGCTATCTTGTTCGAAAAACGTTTCAATTAAAACATCCACATCTGGAGCGCGAGGTATTTGGTATTCGTTTTCCGAATCCGGTTGGTTTGGCAGCTGGATTTGACAAAGATGGCAAGTATTTTCGCACCATGGCGGCGCTCGGTTTTGGTTTTATTGAAGTGGGCACCGTCACGCCGCGCCCACAGCCCGGCAATCCTACGCCACGTTTATTTCGTTTGAAAAAAGATGAAGCACTCATCAATCGCATGGGTTTTAACAATGATGGTGTGGATGCGCTGGTGCAAGCTTTGCAAAAAAATCGTCCAAAAAACCTCGTCATCGGCGGCAATATTGGTAAAAATAAAGACACCCCAAACGAACATGCCACACAAGACTACGTTTTCTGTTTTGAAAAGCTTTTTGAACTGGTGGATTATTTTGTGGTGAATGTAAGCTCGCCTAACACGCCAGGTTTGCGTGCCTTGCAGGAAAAAGCACCTTTAACGCAGCTGCTGCAAACACTGCAAGAATTGAATCAGCAAAGACCAAAGCCCAAACCCATTTTACTAAAAATTGCACCCGATTTAAACAATGCACAACTGGATGACATCGTTGACATTGTAGAAACGACGGGCATCGCAGGCGTTATTGCTACCAATACAACCATTAGCCGAGAAAATTTAATCGAACCGGTTGAAAATATAGGCGCAGGAGGTTTGAGCGGCAAACCCTTGCAGCAGCGTTCTACCGAAGTTATTCGTTATTTAAATAAACAATCCAAGGGTCGGCTCACCATTATCGGCGTTGGCGGAATCGCCAATGCAGCCGATGCCACCGAAAAACTCAATGCAGGTGCCTCCTTAGTGCAGGTTTATACCGGTTTAATCTTTGAAGGTCCTCTGCTCGTCAAGCGCATCAATCAAAATCTACTACGGCAACACCCGCTAACGAAACCTGTTACCCAGCATCAACCCTGAGCAACACCTTTTTTTATTTATGATTTGCGAATTTGCAATCTGCGAAATGTGCTGTATATCAGCAGCTTATTGCAAAATTTGATTATTTCGTAAATTGTGAATACGATTCACGTATTATAAAAAAATGCTATGGCATCCTTTTTGGAATAGAAAGGATACATAGCGGCAAGATGGTTTTACCAAAAAAATCCCATGCGCTATGTTTACACTGATTGTATTGTTTTTATTGAACTTGTTTAAAATTAATAAAAAAGTTTAATATGAAGAAAAAGTGATGT
>CAZFBN010000250.1:0-4209 GCA_964517145.1 uncultured Saprospiraceae bacterium | reverse complement strand
AAAAAATTGAACTTACTTTGGCTGAGTTCAAAGAAATTTTTGTGGCTTCATTTGAGGAGGATTCCAGTAGGCATCAAATTTTTGAGCAATATCAAAAGTTTCTAAAAGATTTCTCAGAGCAAGTCACGGATGATTTTGAACAATGGATTAACGGCAGTTTTGTCAGTAGTAAACGGAACCCAAAAGATATAGATTTTGTAACTATCATAGATTATACTATTTTTGAACAGAAAGAAGTCGTTATTGAACAACAATTTCGCTTGAGAGGAGCGCGGGAAGTGTACCAATTGGATGCTTACACGGTGAGAAAATACCCAGAAGAACACAAACGTTATAATATTTACAAGGGCGAGTTGACATATTGGGAACATTGGTTTGGTCAAACCAAGAAAAACAGAGCAAAAATAAAATTTAATAAAGGGTTTGTAAGTATCCATTTTCAAGGATTTCAAAAGTAAGAACCATGATAAGCTATGAATTAGAAGAGAAGATTGCTCGCGTGAGCGATATTCTAGAGCAAATCGACGAACTCAACAAACTGCTTGATTCTCATCGAGAAAACGATGCAGATGCTTCTACTATTCGCCAATATGAATTTATTCGCCAAGAATTTGTGAATGAATTGAGTGCGCTGCTAAAAACTTTTAAACTGGATTTTCAAGTTTTAAATATTGCAGCTTGATGGTTTTTATTCGTATCCCTAAAATTTCTTGTAAGTTGTAAAGTGACTCTTCAATTCATCCGCTATGAAAATAAGCTTAGAATTAAAATTTGACCAATTATTGCAGTTTATTCACCAATTGTCCTTACAAGAAAAGAAAGAATTGCTGAAAGTGGTGCAACAAGAGGTCGCGCAGGAGGAGCAACAAACCGAGTTGCAAGCCCTGTTATTGCAAGGTCCTACTTGGAGCGAGGAGGAATATCAGGATTTTTTAACTGCGAGGGCGCAATTGGATAAAGTGGGAACCGATGCTTTTAATTGATACCTCCGTTTTGATAGATTATTTCCGCAAACCTAATAAGGAAGGTACTTTTTTCTACGAATTAGCAAGAAAGTATCCTCAAGTCGCCATTTCTTCGATTACAAAATATGAAATTATGGTCAGAAATTCGCCTCGACAACAAGATTTCTGGCATCAACTTTTAGCAACACTGGAGGTGCTGGCTTTTGACGACCGCGAAGCGGAAGCAGCCGCAATCATTCAAAAAGAGCTCAAATAGGAAAATAAACTCATTGGTTTTGCAGATATTGCCATCGCTGCGACTGCACGCGTGCATGATTTAGAAATTGCAACACTAAACGAAGCGCATTTTAATCGGATAAAAAATTTGAAACTTGTACTTCAAAAATAGTTATTGCACGTATGAAAGCAGAAATAATGGATTACAAATACATCCGCGTTGCAGAAATTACAGAACAGATTGCAAAAATCAATCAAATGATTGCCTTGCATAAGCAAACCACGGAGAATCAGTCTATGATAAAACAGTATGCTTTCAAGCGAGATGAATTGATTGCAGAATTGCAGGAAATTTTCAAGACATTTAATTTAATTGTGGAGCAGGCGGCGTGATTAAAATTGTAGGAAAGCGGCTGAAAAGCAAAAAACCAATGAATACAATTATAAATACTTCATTGCTTTTGATGGGGGTTTCGCTATGTGTACTTGCGTGGTTGATTAATAATAATTTTTTAGATATTCAGTTCAATAACTCGTATTTATTCATCATAATAGGTTCACTCTTTGCCTTCCTGGGTTTAGGTTATATTATTTTAGAATATTTAAGTTTTCCAGTCAGTAAAACCTTAAAATGGATTAGCTTAGGTTTACTGGTACTATCAATTTTTATAATTATTACAATTTTAATTTTATATCATAAATTATCTTACCAACCCCATGATTTGCCGCCAAATAGGTATTTCAAATTTGATACTTTTGAAACATCTGTTCAAATGACTCGCTGGTGGAAAACCTTAAATATTATGGCAATTACTGGGTTATTAATGCTGCTGACCAGTCTAATACTTTCCATTATTAACTGGATTCGAGCAATGCTTTTTAAATAATATTAAATGTACATTTTTATAAAACGCACATTTAATAGCAAAAAAACACATGCATCCTAAATTATTACATATTTCATACTACTTTTATTAATAAATGAAACGCATCTGTTTAGACAACCGCCTATGATCTGGCATCTGGTGTCTGATTTCTGGCATCTAAATTAATTTCAATCCGTCATCTCATGCCATTTCCACATATTTATTCGTAGAATGTCTTTCTTAAAATAGAAGATGTTTTTATTTTATTTTTTAATTGCATAAGGCTTTTGCCCAATGTAATTTCCGGGCGGATCATAATTACACACCCAAATTTCGCCGCCATCTTTACATACCGCGACGGCGCAGCCCACTTTTTTGGTGTTTTCCCAAATCACTTGCGTGTAATGCCCACATTTTGACCAATCGCCTTTGCATTTCTGAGTGGTAAAGTTAAAATATTGTTGCTCGCTCGCCCAGGCGTCCACTACTTCGCTGGGGTTGCTGGCAGCGCTTTTCCAGTAAATATTTTCACCGTAGGGAGATTTTTGGCGGTGCTTCATATTGCAACTTTTTGCTAATTTATTTGCCCACTCCTGCGCAAACGCCGCCAATTCACTCGACCAAACCAACTCACCGATGCCTAACTGACTGCGCCAGTAATTATGCCGCTCCACCATGCCTTTCATGCGCGGCGGTTCCTCGCTTTGAGCAAAAGCCACTGCGCACAGGTGCAGCGGAATTAAAATTGACATCCAAATTTTAAAATATTTTTTCATACGTTAAAAGGCTTTTTATGTATTGTTGATTTGTATAAAGATAAATGCTTTTAAATGCCGCGATGAATTTAACGCACATCGATGATTTTATACTGTTGCGGTGGCAAATTTTTAACAATATTCAAACAAAATTTCCAATAAAAACATTTTCGATATTGGAATTTATATCCAATGAACCGTTGATTATTTCTTGCAGTTTTACGCAGGTATTTTCGCAAAAAATCGCAAATTTTAGCGTATATCTGAGCGTATAATGGGTTTAAATATGTAAGAAAATTTAATTTGTATAAAATTATTTTACAAATAGTAAACCTAAAATTTCCTGAAATGATTTATTACAAAACCAACGCAAACTGGTTTGGCGATCTTTTTCACTTGTATCGAAGCTGGACGATTCAAAAAATTTTCCGAGGAGTTTTGATGGTGGGCGTTTATACAACTTTGGTTTGTCTGGCGGTAGATTTTTGGGAGTTGCACGTGCGCATTGCGCTGAATGTGCAGATATTTTCCTTGCTGGGGGTTATTTTGAGTATTTTTCTGGTGTTTCGTACCAATACGGCATACGATCGCTGGTGGGAAGGGCGCAAGCAATGGGGCGCTTTGGTGAACAATACCCGAAATCTGGCGGTGTATGTGCACGCGATGTTCCCGAAGCAAGATCAGGAAGTGCGTCGCTATTTTGCAAAACAAATTAGTAATTTTTGCATTGCATTAGTGGATCATCTGCGCGATGGTGTGAAGCTCGACAAACTTATTTACCTCAGTGATGATGAAAAAGAGGTGTATCAAACAAAAGGGCATATTCCTAATTACATCGCTTACGAAATTTTTAATCGAATGGCGGAAGCACATCGAAATCAGGAGATTACCGAAGGCGATTACATAAATATAAAAGATAATCATCAGGCGTTGCTGGATATTCTTGGTGTCTGTGAGCGCATTCGCCGCACACCGGTTCCCTTTTCTTACGCGGTTTACCTCAAAATTTACATTACCGCTTACGCCATTATGTTGCCTTTTGCATTGGTTACTGCTTTTGGCTGGGCGACTATTCCATTGGTCATGTTTATTTTCTTTTCGCTCATTGGGGTTGAATTATTGGGAGAGGAAATTGAAGACCCATTTGGTTTGGATTGTAATGATTTGCCCACGGGAGATATTGCACATACTATTAAAACGAATGTATTTGAAATACTGGAAGATAAGTCAGGAATTGGCAAAATTCCGCAGCGCGAATTGTATGAAAAAGTGCACTAACCGTTGACATTGGTAATGACTTAATTTTAACTTTTTGATTTCACAAATCTTGAAGATTATTTTCACAAGATCAGCTCTAACCAGATCACCTTCAAAACCGTACAAGTGCAATGAACATTCACCGAAAGG
>CAZFBN010000249.1:0-4221 GCA_964517145.1 uncultured Saprospiraceae bacterium | reverse complement strand
CGCTGACGGTGCTGGAAAAGGAGCGCGATGAGAGCCGGATTTTTGAGTTGGCGAGTGGGGGATTTGATTCGACGGTGCGGCTGGCGAAGAGTTCGGCGGATATGTGGGTACCGATTTTCCGACAGAACCGTGATAATGTGCTGGATGTGCTGGATGAGCATATCAATCAGTTGTCTCGATTCCGTAGTTTGTTGATTAAGAAGGACTTTGAGACGTTTTATGAATTGATAGTAGAAGCAAATAGAATACGTCCGATTTTGAATGCGAAGTCGGTGGTGGGAAGTAAGAAGTAAATGAAATTTGTTATCGGTTATTGGTTATTTGGCACGGCGGGACTAGGATGTTGTACAACTTTAGCTTTTGAAAAAATGAGCATATGATATTTTATAACGAAAAACTATTTGAAGAGAATCCCAAGCTTACCGAAGGTAATTTACAGATTATCGCGTGTGCAGGCGCAGGAAAAACTGACTTTATTTCTGAAAGGATTGCTTATCAAATTTGGGCTGGTATTGCTAAACCTGACCAAATCGTTGCTATTACCTACACAGACAAGGCGGCAGAAGAATTAAGATTTAGAATTCAAGAAAAAATTAATGCTTTACCTGATAATAGAAGAGACACTGGCGAACTTTTTATTGGGACGATTCATTCATTCTGCTTACAAATTTTAAAAGAGTATTTTACAGAGTATAAAGGTTTTGATTTACTCACTCAAGCTGCCCAATATTCATTTGTTTTATATTGGGAAAGAGATTTAGGACTTGATAAATTACAAAATTGGTTAGAAACAGAAAATAGATTCCCTAAAAATTTATCTCATTTAGGTAGCAATAAAGAAAATCATACACTAAAAGCATTTCTTAATACGCTCAATATTTTTCAAGAAGAGCGGTTAGACCAAAGCCATGATAATACTAATGGGTTGTTTTGGAATAGCTATCAAAGTTATAAATCTAAACTTAAAGAAAAAAGATTTCTGGATTTCAATTCAATTCTTCGATTATGTTTTGACCTTTTGAACAACTCACAAAATGCACAAATACTTACTAAAATTCGATTAAAGCATCAGTTCTTCACTATTGATGAGTATCAAGATGTAAATAGTATTCAAGAAGATTTAATACAATTATTCAGCAATAGCGAAAATTTGTGTGTGGTTGGCGACGACGACCAGTCTGTTTATAAGTGGCGAGGAGCTGATGTACAAAATATCATTACATTTCAGAACCGTTATAATAATGTTTCTATTCATAAATTAGAAATAAATAGACGCTCTTGCGATAAAATTGTAAAACTTGGAGCGCAACTTATAAGTAATAATCAACGGAGATTAGAAAAATCTATCTTGCCAAATGAAAAGCAAACACATGATGGTGATATTTATAAATTACTATTTAATTACCAAACCGAAGAAGTTCAATTCATTGTAGATAAAATACAGTCGCTTGTTGGTAAAGAATATATTGAAGGAGAAGATAAGGAGGGTAACGTAATTAAGAGACCATTAAAATATTCAGACATAGCTATACTTATTCGTACCAAAAAAGCAGCAGAAGAATATGTGAGGGCTTTTGATAATGTAAATATTCCAGCGGTTTTTGAAGGTGTAGGTGGATTATTTAAAAAGGATGAGATTGGGATGATTATGGAAATGTTTAAAATGATTGTAAGTCATAATAACTCTTCACAATTTCAATATTATTTTAATGCAACCAATTACTGGAATTATTTTGATAATGAATTTATTTTTGGGGTTCAAGATGCGTTTTCTTTGAACGACAGGCAAAGAGACCGCCTTAATGAGCCTTTTAAAGAACTTATTGAGAAATATAATTCAGAGGATAAAAAAAATAGGATTTCGTTACAAACTCTTTTACAAGAAATTCTTTCGATTATTGGCTATGGGAGTAATGATGATTTACATCAGGGAGCAGTGAATGAAAAACGTCTTTATAATTTAGGGAGACTTAGCGAGGCTATTGCTGATTATGAAATCGCTCGTGACTATTGTACTTTTTATGACATTAGAAATTTTATTAGATTTATAGAACTTCATGCAGAGAAACTTTATGATGAAGGTGGAACGGGCGAAGACAAACATAGTAAAATCAATGCAGTAAAGTTCATTACATTACACAGTGCCAAAGGTTTAGGTTTCCCCATAATATTTATGCCCCAATTTTTTCAGTATAAACCTAGTAGAAGAAAAGAAGAGCCAACTTTTCTGAATAATACGTTTGACGTATCTAAATACGAAACAACCGATGAAGATGAAAGGCGCTTGGCGTATGTTGGGGTCACTCGTGCTAAGAAATTTTTATTCGTAACTGCTTGGCAAAAAAGGAATGAAGAAAGCAAAAAATCTTCCTATGGAGACAAAACGCTTAATCGTTTTAAGGAATTAAATGACAATTTGTGCGTCATCGAAAATAAACCTGACCCAACAGAACGAATAGTTTGCGCCGACAATCTCACTCAAAAAACAGATAAATTTACTACTAATTTTAGCGAATTATCCTATTATTGGTCATGCGGTTATATGTACAAATTAGCAAATATTTATGGCTTTCAGTCGCCTATTCTTGAAGCCCTAGGATTTGGAAAACAAATGCACAATATTATTGATGTTCTGCACACAAATTTCAAAAACGGGCAATTACCGACGGAGCAAGAGATAAAAGCGATTGTTGCAGCGCAATTTTATATGCGCTATGCACCACCTTCAACTAATGATAAGCTAAAAACAGCAGCAGAAACTGCTTTACTGAATTATGTAGAAATTTGGAAAAAAGATTTTTCATTGACACTCAAAACGGAGCAAGCGTTTGATTATGAGATAGGAAATGGATTAATTTCAGGTTCAGTAGATTTACTCAAGCGTCAGGAAACTGCGGAAACAATATCAAAATCAGTTTTGGAAATTGTGGAGTTTAAAACAGGGAAGCGTGTAAATGAATATGAGCGGAAGTATGAATTACAAGCGAAAATCTATTTACTAGCAATAAAAGAGGCTTTAGGAAATAAGATAGATGAGGCGCATATACATTATTTGGATAAAAAAGGTGGGAATCGTGAACCAGTTGATGCCTCACCAAGAAGCCTGACTGAAGCCAAGAAAGAGGTAGAAAGTATTATCAATAGCATATTGAAAAATAACTTTACAAGAAATCCCAAAAGTAAAGAGACTTGCGAAAATTGCGATTTTTCAAAGATATGTCCAAAAAGTAAATAATGTGAATTGATTTTAAAAACTCAATATTCATAACTAAATTGTAAACTTTAAAAAAAGAAGAAATATGGAAATGACTTTTCAACCGATGTTTAAGAAGCGCCCGTTCATTATTGCGGGTCCGTGTAGCGCGGAGACGGAGGAGCAGGTGCTGGAAACCGCGCGGGGATTGGCGCCGCAGGGCATTGATTTGTTTCGGGCGGGCATTTGGAAGCCGCGCACGCGTCCGGGGGAATTTGAGGGCGTGGGTACGATTGGCTTGGGCTGGCTGAAGAAGGTGAAGGAGGAGACGGGCTTGAAGGTGACGACGGAGGTGGCGAATACGCAGCACGTGTTTGAGGCGCTGAAGTACGGCATTGATGTGCTGTGGCTGGGCGCGCGCACGACGGTGAATCCCTTCTCGGTGCAGGAGGTGGCGGATGCGCTGAAGGGCATTGATATTCCGGTGCTAGTGAAGAATCCGGTGAACCCGGACTTGAAATTGTGGATTGGGGCGATTGAGCGGATTTATAAGGCGGGGATTACGCGGATTGCAGCGATTCACAGAGGTTTTTCGCATCATTCGGCGACGAAGTACCGCAACGTGCCGCGCTGGGAAATTGCGATTGAATTGAAGCGGATTTTCCCGGAGTTGGAGGTGCTAGTGGACAACAGTCATATCTGCGGTCGGCGCGATACGCTGCTCGATGTGGCGCAGAAGGCGATGGATCTGAATTATGATGGCATTATGACCGAGGTGCATCCCACGCCCGACGCGGCTTGGAGCGATGCAGCGCAGCAGATTACGCCGGAGCAGTTTAAGGAATTGGTGGCGAATTTGCACGTGCGCCAGGCGACGTATGACAGTTCTTACTTGCCAACCTTGGAGCACTTGCGCCATGAGATTGATGAATTGGACGATGAATTGCTGACGTTGCTGCAAAGCCGGATGAAGTTGTCGGAGAGCATTGGCGAGTATAAAAAGCGCAATAACATTGCCATTTTGCAGC
>CAZFBN010000248.1:0-4365 GCA_964517145.1 uncultured Saprospiraceae bacterium | reverse complement strand
TGTACTGATTCTCATTTTTTTATACCTCCATCAGAATTTTAAACATACTCTTAATAAGCGCCTGAAAAATGTTAAACAAAGTTAATGTTTGCGTATTTTGATGAAAATCAGGTTTTTGAGTGACGCAACTCACCTTTTTTGTGCTAAAAAAGGAGCATCATTATTACACAATAATTGTGATACAATCATCTAAATCGTCCTAACCATGAAAACATTCCTATACACTATTTTATTTTTTATAAATATGGCTCTTATCGAAGCGCAAACATTACCTCAAGAAGCTTACATCTTATATCCCACCCTTCAGGATATGAAAGGCTATGCTGTGGGCAAATGGCAGGATGTACTATTGATTTTTGGCGGGCATGTGAAGAGCGACGTGCCGGATATTTACAAAAAAGACTTTCCAAATTTGGAAATTATTTTAATCGATATCAATAAAAAAAGAGCTTCTGCTTATAATAGCGGCAGTTTGCAGGGGGTGTTGGGGGAGCAAATGGCATCCGATGGACTGGCTTATTATCAAAAAAACAATCTGTTGTACATTGCCGGCGGCTATGGTTATAGCGATGAAGTGCGCCAATTTATTACGTTTCCGTATTTTACGGTGATTGATTTGGAACGTACCATTCCGGCGTTGATGGAAGGGAAAAGCCCTGTAGCATCCATTTATCAAATTTGTGATGAACGCATTGCGATTTTTAATGGAACGTTGGATTTCAACGGGGATGAGTTTTTTTTAATTAATGGCAAATACGCCTACAAATTGCAGCCTTTTGAAGATCAGCCAACTTATTATGAAAAAGACCAGGAAGGTGAGGGCGCTACTTTTCGATTGAGCCAGGAAGGTAAAAGTTTGAAAATCAAGGATTTCAAAAATTGGTACGACCTGCAAGCGTTGCTGGATTATTACAGTACGAATATGCCGCCCAACGCGCAGAAAGAAGCAGAAAAAATTATTCAGAAAAAAACGAATCAGTAAGGAAGCTGGAGGTTCTGTTGAAAAGGGATTGACGAAAGTCATGCGAACGATTGACGAACGTCAGCGCATGCTTGACTGCTAGCGCTTACCTTTATCGCGGATTGATATTTCGCAAATATCATGGTCAATTGGGTGTTCAATCATGAGTCGGCTGCGTGCCGACAGCGCTGTCGTTTCGGGCAACTCTGGGACGACAGTTTTTTTGGGGTGATGGTATGATACCATTTTATAAAAACCTGAAGCATTTTACAAAAGGGTATAATGATATGCTTCAGGTTTTTGCACAGCCTAAAGGCTGTGATACCAAAGGCATCATCAATGCTGCACTACGTAGTCATGGCGCCGCACACACTGATCGTCTGCCCGGAAATGTAGGTGGACATATCCGACCCTAGGAAGACGCACAAATCTGCTACTTCTTCGGCTTTACCGAGGCGTTTGAGTGGAATATTCGTCAAGTAAGCTTCTTTCGTTTTATCATCTAATTTATCGGTCATATCCGTTTCGATGAAGCCCGGCGCGATGGCATTGCAGCGGATGTTGCGCGAGCCCATTTCTTTAGCAATGGATTTTGTAAAACCGAAAATACCCGCTTTAGATGCAGCATAATTGGCTTGTCCGGCATTTCCAGTGATGCCCACCACCGAACTCATATTGATAATCGAGCCACCGGTGCGCATCATGGGGCGGAGCGCATGTTTAGTCAAGTTAAATACAGATTTCAGATTTGTTTCAATCACGCGATCCCACTGTTCTTCGCTCATGCGCAACATCAACGTATCTTGCGTAATACCAGCATTATTTACTAAAATATCAATTTTTCCAAAATCTTTAATCACTTCATTGATAAGTGCTTCCGCACCAGCATACGAACTCGCATCCGAGCGATACGCTTTGGCGTTGACACCCAGAATCTTTAATTCCTCTTCCAGCGCTTTTGCAGGAGCCTCCGACGAAAGATAAGTAAAGGCAACGTGTGCCCCTTGCTCTGCAAAACGGCGAATGATGGCTGCGCCGATGCCGCGCGAACCACCGGTCACAAGTGCAATTTTATGGTCTAACAATTTCATAGTTGGTCAATTCAATTTTGTTTTAACCACGAAGGTAGGTCTTTTGCAGAAGGCGCGGATAAGAGAAACGCATAAATTTTGTATTGCATACACAAATCTTGCACTTTTTGATGCGTATTTTAAAACTTACGAATCAGAATCACCCCGCCAACAATGAGTAGAATGCCAATAATTCTGGCAATGTTAATCGGTTTGATCGGCACACCGAGCAAACCATAATGATCGAGTACCAGCGTCACCAGCATTTGCCCGGCAACAATGAGGCTAAAAGTGAGCGCTACGCCTAGCTTTGGTAAAAAATAAACCGAACCCACCACATAAAATGCCCCCAAAATGCCGGGCAGCCAGGCATAAGCCGGTGCTTGGCGCGTATTGGCGATTTGTAATCCAAAATTGGGTTGAGACAACAATGCAAAAACCAACAAGGCTATGGTGCCAACGCCAAAAGAAAGCAGTGCTGCCATCACGGGTCCACCTGCAAATTTCGCCATTTTAGCATTAATGGATGCTTGCACCGGCAGCATCGTACCGGCCAGCAGTGCCAGAAAAAGTAAGATACCTTTCATCTATTTATTGAAAATGAGTCATTTAAATAAAAAAACAAAAATGCAAATCCCGATCTGGCACTTCAGATCGGGATTTACAAAACATATGACAATAAACTTGCATTATTCCTGCCGAATTTTATCGAGCAAGTCACTCAGGAGCCCTGCTTCTTCTTCACTCAGCTTGCTCAGAATGTGATCCATGTCGTCACTAATGCGATCCAGTTCTTCCAGCACCTTCATGCCTGCTTCACTCAGGGTCACATCTACCAACCTTTTATCGCTTGGACATACGGTGCGTATCGCCAAGCCTTTTTGGCAAAGCCGATCTACCATGCGCGAAGTATCCGACATTTTATCGAGCAAACGTTCGCGAATATCAGAAGTAGAAATGGGCTTTCCTGCGCCGCGCAAAATGCGTAGCACATTGTACTGTTGAACGGTAATATCAAATGGTTTCAAGTGTTCACGGAGGCGGTCTGTCAACCAATTCGTTGTATAAATCATATTCACCACCGCCTTTTGATGCAGGTTGCGAAAAGGGCGCTTCTGCTTGATGGCTTCTTCAATTTTCATGTCAACCACGATTGCAATAATTTAAGCAAGTTACAAATAAAAGCTGATGTGCAACTCAAATATTATTGGATGTTAATCTTTTTATTAGGATGCAAATAATTTTAAATTTTATGCACGATTACAATGTTCTAACACTAAAGTAACAGCACAGTTCAAAGTTCCTAAAAATTCAGAAAATTTTGAAAGAAAGCATTTGCATCTTTACTAAAACACCTTTGAGGGCGTATGGATTAATATTTTATCTACATTTTACAGGTGATAAAAAGTAAATTTTTTCGGTGATTTTTGTCAATATTCTGTCTCAGAAAATGCTGTAAATTAGTAACTTAACCAAAATATGCTACCGATGATCCATATTCAAAATTTCTATGGCTGGCAGGCGGAGCAATACATTGAAGAATTGGCTCGCTTGCGCATTGAAGTCTTTCAGGACTTCCCCTACCTGTACGATGGTGACATGGCATACGAAACTGAGTACCTGAAAACCTTGATTGATGCGCCTAACAATTTGATAGTGATGGCATTTAATGGTACGGAAGTAGTGGGCGCTGCAACAGGATTGCCGCTCAATCATCAAACTGAAAACATTAGTGCGCCCGTGGCTGAAAGTGGCTACGATATTGAAAAAGTGTATTATTTAGGGGAGTCTATCATTCGCAAGCCATACCGCAATATCGGAATTAACACCAAATTTTTTGAAGCCGCAGAGCAGCGTGCCAAAAGTTTGGGGGAGTTTGAGTTTTTGTCTTTTTGCAGTGTGCAACGTCCTGCCGATCATCCCGCCTTTCCTGAAGGCTTTGCCGAACCTCGTGAATATTGGGAACAATTAGGCTTCCAACCTACGAACATTATTTGCAATATCACTTGGAAAGATTTGCAGGAGCCGACTGCTTCTCCCAAAAATTTGCGCTTTTGGATGAAGAGTATTGATCCGAGATAAGGTGGCGCAGTTAGATAGTCGATAGTCAATGGATGATGGATGATGTCGAATTAACCCAAGTAACAAATTGATTTACAATTGTTTAAATTTCATATTTTTGCTTTCTTTTTTCAAATTTGATATACACTATTCCCTGCTTCCTTTTTTTTAAAACTTGCATTGCAAAAAGCCTTTCTAACCCGGCATTGAGTTGTTATTTTGGTAGTCTTAAATAAGTAATGCTAAATATTTATTGTAATGGCAGATGAAGTA
>CAZFBN010000247.1:0-4451 GCA_964517145.1 uncultured Saprospiraceae bacterium | reverse complement strand
CTTAGTATGGCAATACTTATTTTTTTGACAATGCTGATAGGAGGAAAAATATTTGGCATTGTTATCCTTGCATTGTGGTTGCCTATATTCCTGCGCATACGAAAACGAATGAATAAAGCATCACTCGAATATCATAACCACCTTCGGTATTTGCCATTCTATTTTATTTTGCTTCCTGTTATGATGTTATTATTTCAAGTTGCATTGGCAAAACCAATAACCCAATGGAGCCGCGACAGAAGTATTCAAAATGCAAGTGAATTTATAAGCCATATTGAAAATTTTAAAACGAAGTATGGCTACTACCCCAAAGTGCTGCAAGCCATGTACAAAGACTATTTCCCGCGAACAATTGGAGTAGAAAAGTACCATTATCTACCTTTTGGCGACTCGTACAATTTGTCTTTCGAGCAGCCGCGATTTTTGTTTGATGTCATCGGCACTAAAGAGTGGATCGTTTATAACCCTAAAGACGAACACCGTGTTTACAGTCATACTTCTTGGTTTTTATTGCTACCCCCAGAAGAATCTGCGCGAAGCCAAGGTTGGTACTCATCTGGCGAAACAGGACATCCACACTGGAAATATTTTTTATTTGACTGATGAAAACAAGCTCCATTTTATAATCGCATGTTCTTTAGCAGCTTGCTCTACTGCATACGCTTGAATGCAAGCATGATAAAAATCATTATTACTGCGCTTGAAAGTGGCTAATTTAGCGGGTGCTTTATAACCAACCGCTGCATAATGAAAACTTTCTGGAGAGCCCCCTTCTGGCAGATGACCGCTGCATTTGTGATTTTTAAAATTAGCCTACATTTATTTACTAATACCCATTATGAACTGCACCGCGATGAAATGTTATATTTCCATCAGGGCGATTACCCCGCTTGGGGCAATGCCAGTGTGCCGCCGTTCATCGGTTGGGTCGCTTACCTCGTCAAAATAATATTTGGTTACTCCGTTTTTGGCATACGATTGCTGCCGGCTTTGCTTGGCGGGGCATCTATTGTGCTGATCGCCAAACTCATAAAGGCATTGGGGGGCAATCACTTAGCGCTGGTGTTAGCTTGTTCCGCATTTGTGTTGTCACCCGGTTTTCTACTTTTTGATACGCTTTTTACGGTCAATGTATTTGAACAGTTTTTCTGGCTGCTGTTGATTTGGTTGTTTTTTAGAATGTTACAAACTCCAAATCCAAAAATTTGGATTTGGATTGGCATCATAAGCGGCATCGCTTTTTTAAATAAATATTTAGTCGTATATCTTTTAGCGGGCTTTTTTGTGGGACTGCTCTTTTTGCCTCAGCGCAAACTGCTGTTAAACAAGCATTTAGCTTTTGCAATTATCATCGGATTGTTGATTATTTCGCCAAATATTTACTGGCAATACTCGCACGGTTTCCCGATCCTTTCTCATATCAGCGAATTGAGCAAAGGCCAAATGGTGAATATGACGTATCAAAATTTTATAATGGATTTATTCGATTTGAATTACCTTTCTACCTTTTTTGCAATGATTGGATTGGTCGGCGTATTCCTGTTAAAAGCTGAAAGGCAATACCGTTATATTAGTATCGCCGTTATTACAATTATTCTACTATTTTTATTATCAAAAGGGAAAGCGTATTATGCACTTGGCTTATTTCCTGGGCTATTTGCAATAAGTGGGTATATTTTAGAAAAATATTTTATCGAAAAATTACTTAAATGGAATTATGTTATTTTAATTATTATCATTGTATCATCCAGTCTGGCGCTACCTTTTGCGCTGCCATTATTATCCTTTGATGCGTTAAGTAAATACACTACCAAAACAGCCGGTTTTGTTTCTTACCCTTTTTCGCGTTGGGAAGATGGAAAAGTACACCCCATTTCGCAGGTATTTTCGGATATGACTGGTTGGCAGGAACTGGTTGGATTGGTTCATCAAGCCTATCAGCAAATCCCTACATCCGAGCGCATTAACTGCACCATCTATGCCGAAAGCAATTATGGCAACGCCGCTGCGGTTCATTTTTATGGCAAATCCTATGGCTTGCCCGATGCCCTCACTTTTGCGGACAGCTATGTGTTGTGGGCGCCCGACACCATTACGAAGGGTCCGATTATTTACATTCATTATCAAATTGCAGGATTGGATCAGTTTTTTGAACAATGTCAGGTAGTGGGAAAAGTAAATAACCCGTATTTCCGAGAAAAGGGCATACAGGTATTTTTGTGCCAGCATCCGAACGAGCAATTACAGCAAGTATATGCGCAAAAAGTCAGGGAAGAGAAGCAGCGGTATCGCTGACGTAAGGGTGACTAAAATCAATGATTTGCTTGTCATAATTGCGTTGTAAGCTGGAGAGAAGAAAGTTAATTTGGATTCGGCTAAATACAGCGCATTGTCAGATTATAATAAATAGACTTAAAAATAATCTTATGCTACGCCTTTTCCGATATTTACGACGAAAAATGATCGAAAATGTCAATCTAAAAAACTATTTTATTTACGCCATTGGAGAAATATTACTCATCATGATCGGGATTTTATTAGCCCTTCAGATAAATAACATGAAGGAAAACAAAGTAAAAAGAAGCGATGAATTGACCCTTTATAAAACGATAAGAGATCAAATTAAAAACTATAAATCCATACTTGAGGATGATTTAGATTTTAATAAAAATTTTATGATACAATTTGAGTATGCCAATGAAATTATTGAAAAAAATGATCGAACAAAAGCGGATACGCTGGGAAAAATAGCAAGCCAACTCATCAATTATTCAGACTTTGATGGGACAGGGGATATTTATGAAACTATTGTAAATAGTGGAGCAATCAAACTGCTGAGCAACTCAAATATCGTAGATGAAATTCGAAAATTAGAGGAACAATTTTTATTGATAAACAGATCGGAAAACATTCATTATGAACTCATTATAACCAATGTAGTACCAAGTGTAAAAAACAACTTAAAACTATCCACAGGCGAGTTACAAAATTTGGAAAATTTATATAAAGTTGAATTCCAAAATATAATTCTGATATTACTAAAAATTATGTCTGAAAAAGACCGAGCTTACCATTCCACCATAAAAGATATTGATAATATTACAAATTTAATAGATCAGGAATTAAAAAAGTAACAATATCATGGAACGATGAAATCTGACAGTTTTGGTAAATTTGATATGCGATTATTAAACAACCAAAACAAGATCACACCACCCCGACCAAGGTCGGGGCAGCAAACAAAGTTATTAAAAACAAGTTAGGCTTACTAAAATTAGCACAGCAATTAAGCAATGTAACGCAAGCCTGCGAGGTAATGGGTTACTCGCGCGATAGCTTTTATCGATTCAAGGAGTTGTATGAATCGGGCGGAGAAGCAGCTTTGCAAGAGTTGAGCCGCCGCAAGGCAAACGTCAAGAATCGGGTGGATGAGCAGGTAGAACAAGGGGTTGTGGCGATGGCTACGGAGCTTCCTGCTTACGGACAGGTGCGCGTATCGAATGAATTGAAAAAGCGAGGTATGAGTGTATCGCCAGGTGGCTTGCTCTATTTGGCTGCGGCACAATCTGGAAACATTTAAGAAAAGACTCAAAGCACTGGAAGCCAAAGCAGCCAAAGAGCAGCTGATATTGACCGAGGCGCAAGTGGCAGCACTGGAAAAAGCGCGGGAAGAAAAAGTGGCGGTAGGCGAGATTGAAACGCATCATCCGGGTTATCTGGGCGCGCAGGACACGTACTATGTAGGCACAATCAAAGGCGTGGGCAGAATTTATCAACAGACTTATATTGACACGTACTGCAAGGTAGCTCAAGCCAAACTCTACGCCAGCAAAGACGCCTTGACCGCCGCAGAGTTATTGAATGATCGGGTGATTCCGATGTACGAACAACAAGGCATTCGCCTCTTGCGCTACGCCGATGTGCTGCTCATGGCTGCCGAAGCCCTCAACGAAAATAACAAGCCACAAGAAGCCTTGAACTACCTGAACCAGGTACGCAAGCGCGACCGTGGCACCCGCACCAACATCCTACTGGATGTAACCGTGACGGATAAAACGCAATTGCGCGACCGCATCTGGCGCGAGCGCCGCGTGGAACTGGCATTGGAACAGCAACGCTGGTTTGACATTGTACGCCAGGGCAGAGCCGCTGCGCTCCTGAAAGCACTGGGCAAGAGTTTCCAGGAAGGCAAGCACGAGTTGTTCCCCATCCCGCAAAATGAAGTGGACTTGAGTGGCGGACTGATGACGCAGAATGCGGGGTATTAATGGGTGAAAGGTTGATGGGTTGATAGGTGGAAGGTTCAAGGTCGAAAGGGGGTTCGGCTTTGAACCTTTTTTGTTCTGAGGCTCGCTGAGTCTTGACACTTACGCGCAAAGTGGGACGGTCGAAAATGCTCGGCATAGACGGAATAAAACTTTTTCCCTTTTATTTACAAGTACATTTACATT
>CAZFBN010000246.1:0-4498 GCA_964517145.1 uncultured Saprospiraceae bacterium | reverse complement strand
TCCTGAGGATGCTTCTCTTATATGTCAATCTTTTTAATTTTTAACAGCTTCTTAGTCCGATTGGAGTTAGCTGAAAAGCAAATGAATGATTTAGTTTAGGTTGGTCTGAATAGGAAAAGAAACTAATACCTATTGAAAGGCTTGTGTAAAATTCTAAAATACTATTATCCTTATTTGTCCAGTTTCGATAAAAACGACCTAAAAGAGTGTAAATATTGGTGTTGTACTGATAGTACTCCCCATCGGGAAAGGTGGTGATTTGTGAAAAATTTTCATACAGAAAATGACCACCAATTTTATATTTTGAATTGAACTGATAATTATAACCTGATACAAAAACTTGATTGCCAGATACCTGAATGTGATTTATATCGGTGTAAGGGCTGGCTAATACTGGTATAATAGCTTTACCTAATTCTTTGGTTAGTCTTGGAACAGAGTAAAATCCATAAGAAATATACATTTCGCTTCTTGGTTCTGCAGATTGACTTAGTACAACTGTGTTGCTCAAAATGAACATCCAAGTGAATAAGCTAATAATTATTTTCAATATCATTATTTTTAATTTTACAACTCCCCCCAATGCAGCACCATTCCATTCCATTGTGGTTTAGCATTTTTATGATATTGCTTTATTAAATTTTGCACATATAATGTAATACCTTCTTCATTTATGCTTACCGGCGCGCCGCTCGTCAGCGCATGCGTAGCGTAGCTGTGCAGCAGGGCTTCGTATTGCTTGCGGAAGAGGGTAGGGTGGGCAAAGACATCCACACCGATGACTTCCTTGCCGCTAATGGCAACCATGCCGATTACTTTGTCGGAGTTATTTAGTCGATTTTTAAAAAAAGCTAAATAACGGTCGCGTGCCTGTGTAAATTTTTTGGATTGTTCCAGCGCCGCATAAGTGCCCGTCTCAGTGGTGGCGTCGTTGGCTTCGGTGATGGCAGCAACGTGCTTCCACACGGCGCGTTGGTCTTGCTCGTATTGCGCTGATTTGCGCACCTGCGGCGAAGCTACATTGTAATACCCGGTGAAAGCATACACTTTTTTGTCGGCTGATGAGTTGGTTTCATTTTCGTGGTAACGCCAGCGACCAGGTTCTACACAAAATACCGGAATGTTGCGCAAGCTACGCGCTGCAATGACCGCATCTTGCGCAATGACACGATCTTGCTGCCCGCCTTGCACCACCTCTCCGCCGAGCAGGAAAACCGGTGCTTCGGTTTTGTTTTGTACCAGTAAGCCATTGACCGCTTGCTCGTCTTCGCGTCGTCCAAAAGGTTTTTGCTCTGTGATGCGAAAGCGCGGCTGCGTCAGGGCTTCCTGCAAGGTATTGATGTTGGCGGCACCAGCGTTTTGCGTCACAAAAGCTTCATTGGCAATGATGGGAAGCAAACGAAGGTTTTCATATTGTAAATTGGTCAGATCGGTTTGCACAGTAAAATCTGCGGATGCCTTTGTTGTACGGGGTTCGCTTCGGCAAGCAGCAATCAAGGTGATGATGGTAACAATAAAAAGGAATGTTCTCATGGTAGAATGGATTTTAATATTTTAACCACAACAGGGACAACAGATTACCCCATCAGCGGAAATGATTCTACAAATATAATGGAAAGGAAAATGTGCTGCTTGGAAATTTTTTGGCAGGAAAAAGCGTGATAAGAGGCTGAATCATGATTTTCCCGATTTTTGTAATAAATGTGCTATTATTATAACCGTCAAATCAAGAAAATCATGGTTCAGATCCTATTTTCAAAATGAACTTTGAAAAATGAGATACATTAAAATAAGGAGAACGAGCGTAGCGCCGATCAGAATGGTCATAAATTTTTTGTTGTCGCGCTTGTCGAGTTCCTGCATTTTTTGCTTTTTCTTTCTGCTGATAGTTGTAGCCATAGTCTTAAAATTTAAGTGGTTTTAGTCGTTTATTTTCTGGCGGGAATAGGTAGTCGCAATCGTTGCGTCGCAAAGCGAAAATAGCAATTTATTCTAAAATTTAAAAATATCGTTCGTAAAATTCGACAATTCGTTCGTCGGTCAAAATATCCTTCTGGCGGATGGGTTGTTTGAGCACAATGCCTTCGAGGGTGCGGCAGCGGCTGAGGGCGACGTAGGTTTGCCCATGCTCGAATGCGCCGGAACCGAGGTCGATGATGACTTTGTCGAACGTTTTACCTTGCGATTTGTGGATGGTGATCGCCCAAGCGAGCTTGAGCGGATACTGCCGAAACGTACCAATGGTGCGGGTTTCGATGGCGGTGGGGTCGGCGGTGCTGGGTTCGTAGCGTAGGATTTCCCAGTCGAGCGGCTCCACTTCCACATAGCGGCGGTTGTCATTTTCTTCAATCATGACGGTGATGGCGTCGTTTTCGAGCTTGACGACTTTGCCAATGGTGCCGTTCACGAACTGGCGTTTGGGGTCGTTTTTGATAAACATGACCTGGGCGCTGAGCTTGAGGCGCAGGGCTTGCTCGGTGGGGAAAAGTTGGGGATTGAAGTCGCCAGTAATCGTAGCATAGTAGGTTTGCGCGGGCAGCGGAATGCGGTCGAGTTCTTGTTGGTTGATGGCGTTGGCGCGGTCGTTGCGCGAGGTGAGGGTGATGTAAAAATCTTGCGGGACGAAGTCTTTTTCGTAGCGCACATTCAATTCTATCAATTCATCCAACTCAATCCGATTCAGGCGAATGCCTTCCAACAAACGCAGAAAGTGCCGGTTTTCCTGGCGATAGACTTTTTGCAATTCCATCATATCCATGTGAAAATCTTCCATCACCCTTGCCGAAAAAAAGTAAGGTGTTTCGTAATGAGATTGAAATAATTGCATCTCAGGCGAATTGCTGTTGACCACCGGTGGCAATTGAAATAAGTCGCCAAAAAACACGACCTGCACGCCGCCGAAAGGATTCGGATTTTCCCGATTCAAACGCAGAAAATAGTCAATGTTGTCGAGCATATCGGCGCGTACCATCGAGATTTCGTCGATGATGAGAATTTCCAGGTTTTTGTACAAACGGCGGTCGCGGCGTTTATTGATCTCGTGACGTTGGATGTATTTGGGCGGAAAGCCGAAGAAAGAGTGAATCGTTTGCCCGCCGACGTTGAGCGCGGCGATGCCCGTAGGCGCGAGCACGACAGTTTTCTTGCGCGTGGTGCTGCGAAATAATTGTAATAAAGTGGATTTGCCGGTGCCAGCGCGTCCGGTAATGAAGAGATTTTTGCCCTGTTTTTCAATGGCATCGAGGGCGTATTGGAAGTCGGCGTTGAGTTCTAAAGGTTGTTTGTCGATCATTGCGGCACGGTTTCAATGGCGAGCAAGATACGAAGGAAATGGGGATTCTTTGCGAGTTAATGACTTCTCGTGATAAAAGGAACGGCAGTTGAAAAAAAGCTTATATTTGTAAAAAAAACTACCCAGATGAACTATTCTAATTGTCTTTTATGTTTTTTATTTCTAACTTTTTCTAGCATTGCATATACACAAGAATCCTGCTGTGATAAGCTCCGCAGAGCTGGTATAGAATCTTATTACAATGGTGATTACGAAGATGCCATTAAAAAATGGGAAGCGGCGAAGGGATGTGCAACGAAGTGTAAAACGGATGATTTGGATGTGAAAATTAAAGAGGCGAAGGCGAAACTGAATCCGAAATCTAAATCTAAAATAGTAACACCTCCTAAGAAAACAGCTACGAATACTAAACCTCTCGGTGTCAGCGCCGAAGAACAAAAAAAACGCGAAGCCGAAATCCTGCGCAAACAGCAAGAACAAGCTGATGACGATGCTTGGGAATTTGCTCGTGATATAGACTCTGAAGCTGCTTATGAAAAATATTTAAATAAATATCCAGATGGTAAATATGCTGAGAATGCTAAAAAGATGATAAAGGACTATCAAGGTATCAATCTTATTCCGGAGAATCTTATATCTGAATTTAAGCAAACACTAAATGATTTTATATTTGAGAACCAAGAATATGATTCATCTAATGGGATACTTACACCTGCGCCTTCTCCATTTTGCAGCGTAAACTATGATTTAGGAACATCAATAATAAAAATTGAATACTCCAGACCGGGAGTTAAAGGTAGAACTTACTTTGGATTCAATGGTGTAGCTCCTTATGGAAAAATGTGGAGGATGGGGGCTAATGCTGCAACAAAAATTTCTTTAAGTACTGATGTATGGGTACAAGAAAAACTTATCCCCGCAGGTGAATATGCTTTATTTGGAAAACCAGGTGAATCAAAATGGGAGCTCATATTTTATAAATATGTTACTAAGAACGCCGGAGCTTATGACAATGAGAAACCTATATTAATCATTTCAACCAAATCGGAAGTATTAAATAATAACGTAGAAAATTTACTATTTAATTTAGAGAGCACTTCTTCTTTCAAAGCAAAGTTATCTATGCTATATGAAAAGACTAAACTTTCAGTTGATGAACTTGTTTAAAATTAATAAAAAAGTTTAATATGAAGAAAAAGTGATGTT
>CAZFBN010000245.1:0-4545 GCA_964517145.1 uncultured Saprospiraceae bacterium | reverse complement strand
TCTGATATAAATTTTGAAATAAAAAATCTTGGCAGTAGGTTTTGCTGCCATTTGTCAAAAAAAGCCATCCCCTATCAGGTTAAACGCATTAAAAACGGAGCATGCAAAATCACCGGCGTACGTCGTGTTTTGTTATAGAATTGAAAGGTCAAATGAAAAGACAAGAATAACTATACTTGAGGGGTGGGCATAAAAGATGCCTTTGCCTCGTAAAAAATATCGGTGGATATTAATTTTGAGACAAAGGCTCAAATCAAATGTCCACTAAGATAGCTGAAATTTTACAATTTCTGCAGCGTTGCTACTTGAGTTACGAGCAGAAAAGAGGTCGAGGTCGTCCGTTGGTTTATGGTCGTGCGTCGATGACCTTGTTTTTTATGGTCATGGCGCTGAAGGGTATTTACACCTTCGAAGGCATGACCAAATATGCCAAAGCGCACTTCGCAGCCTTTGGTTTTCCAGGTGCGCCGAGTCGGAAAACGATTCGCAGACACTTTTTGCAGCTACCGGGCTGTATCCATTGGCTGCTACCGCAGATTGTGCGGCATTGCCAAGCGTTGGATTACCCCACTTTCCGCTGCTCTTGGGCTTTCATAGACAAAAGTGTCTTTCGAGCTTTAGGCGGTCTTTGGCATAAAAAGCAGCGCCAGGCAGGCATCGTGCCGCATCCCAGTATTGACACCGATGCCTCCTGGGCAAAGAGTGCTTATCATGGTTGGCGTTTTGGCTACGGCTTACACCTGGTGTGTCTGAAAAACCGCTTCCCGGTGGCAGCCTGGGTAACCACGGCTTCGGCCAAAGACCATGCTCAAGTCACTAAACTGCTGGATCCTATCAAAGACCTGGTCGGCATTGTGGTGGGGGATGCTGGCTATCAGTGCCTGAAAGTCATCCGTACGCTTTTTGAAGCTGATGGGGTTTTATTACAAACACCAAGCGCTTTTAAAACCTATGTCAAGCAGCCCTTTGTCAAATGGTACAATGCCATGATTCAACTGGCACCAGCCAGATGGCTGTATCGAGACCGAAAACCAGCTATCGAACCCCTTTTCTCCCTTATCAAGCAACTTTTTGACTTGGCGGGCGAAAAGCAGTTGCCTTATAAAGGCATTGACAAAGTTGCCTCCTTTTTGATGATCGGTCCTTTGACCGTTCAATTATTAATGAGGGATAATTTTTTGCATCATAGGGATTGGGCTTCTACCGAAGCTTTTCTTAACGCTTTCAAATAATGCCCTCCCCTCAACTATACTTAACCACGAGGATCACAAGGGCTTCACTAAGCACACAAGAGCTTTATTTTGTGGACTTTGTGAAAATCTTTGTGCACCTTGTGGTTAAATTTTTTTTTTCTTTATAAATAGTTGGACGGTTTTTTAATCAACAGTCGAAGGTTTCATTTAATTGAAAATCAAACACTTACATTAACTTTTTTTATAAATCTAATTATGTCCACTTACTTATTTAAAAACGTTTTGTATCAAGCGTTCAACACTTTCTATTCAATTATCAAAAATAGTAGCATCAGCCGCGTCCAAAATGCGGCGCACTTCCTGCGGATCTTCCGCCTGAGCGTACACGCGCAGCACAGGTTCCGTCCCAGAGGCACGCAGCATCACCCAGCGGTCATTGCCCAAATTGAACTTGAACCCGTCAATTGTTTCGACCGATTCTACCGTATAACTGCCAATCGAAGTGTAAGGATATTCTTTACAACGTTTTATAACTGCTTGTTTCTGAGCCTCTTCAATATGCAAGTCATCGCGATCACAATTGAAAGCACCCACCATATCATACACTTCCTGAATCAAAGCTTTGACCGATTTGCCGGTTTTTGCCATAAATTCCAAAATCATCAAGCCAATCCAGATGCCGTCGCGCTCAGGGATATGCCCTTTCACTGCCAAGCCGCCCGACTCTTCACCGCCCACGATCACGTCTTCACTCGCCATGATTTCGGCAATGTATTTAAAGCCAATTTTCGTCACCTCATAATCCAGCCCAAAGGCTTCCGCCATTTTCTTCATTTTATCCGTCACTGAAAAGGTGATAACAACCTTGCCACCAAGCTTTTTATATTTGAATTGATACAACAACAGCAGCAGCAAAATATGATGTGAATCTACAAAAACACCGTCTTCATCATACATGCCAATGCGGTCGGCGTCGCCATCCGTTGCAATGCCCAAGCCAATTTCCGGGGTGTTTTTTATCAATTCGGAAAGCTCACCCAAATTCCGGTGAATCGGCTCTGGCGCTTGACCGTGAAAACCAGGATTGTCGTCGCAATGTAGCAATACAGCGTCTGGCAAGATGCGGCGCATTGCGCTCTGACCTGCTCCAAACATGGCATCGTATGCAATTTTAAAATTGGCATTGCGCATGGTTGACAAATCAAAATTTGCCGCTACATGATCGAGGTAAATCTGCTCAAAATCAGCGTATTCTAACAAGCCCTTTGCCTGCATTTCTGCCAGGGACAGCAAATTTCCGTTAAAAACATCGGGCACCAACTTTTCCACTTCTTCCACTTGCGTCGGCGACATTGGTCCGCCCAGGTTTGATTTTAATTTGTACCCATTGTAAGAAGGTGGATTGTGGCTCGCCGTAATCACTACGCCCAAATCAGAGCTGGTCTTCACCACCCCTAAGGATACCATCGGCGTTGATATAAAGCCTTTTGCCAGAAATACTTTGATACCGTGTGCTCCCAGCACCTGCGCGGTAGTCTCAGCAAACAATTGCCCACCGAAGCGACAGTCGTGCCCAATTACGACTTGCTTGCCGCCATTTTGTTTTAGCCATAACGCCGTGCCATCTGCTACGCGTTTTACATTATCAACCGTATAATCGAGTGCAATGATGGCTCTCCAGCCGTCTGTTCCGAATTTAATTTGGCTCATATTTTAGAGGTCAGATGAGAGATGACAGAAGTCAGATTATCGGCATAAAAATAGAAAGCTTCTGGCAGCCAAAGAAAGAAAAATTAAAATTTCGCGCTGTTGATTGGGATTTTTTAATTCCAAATTTGATTGGCTTCGGTCAAAATAATCGGCTTGCGGTCGGTCACTACCAATGTGTGTTCGTGCTGCGCTACAAAACTGCCGTCCTTTGTCACATACGTCCAGCCATTGCCCTGCTCATACACCTGCGAAGCACGCGTGGATATAAACGTTTCTACTGCAACGACTGAGTTTTTCTTAAACCGCGTACGATTCTGGCGATCATAAAAACAAGGAATTTCCGTTGGTTCTTCGTGCAAACTTTTGCCTACGCCATGCCCCACTAAATTTTTAATCACTTTAAATCCCGATTTTTTCGCTTCATTTTGAATAAAACGCCCCAATTCTGCAATGCGCACGCCACCTTTGATTTGCATAATGGCTTTATACAAAATGCGGCGAGAAGCGTCCACCAAAGGTTGCAATTGTTGTTTATCCTGCCCCAAAATGAACGAACCGCCATTATCTGCATAATAACCATCGAGTTCTGCAGACACGTCAATGTTAATCAGGTCGCCCTCTTTCAAAAAAACCTTGTCCGAAGGAATACCATGCGCCGCCTCGTGATTCAAGCTGATGCAAGTCCACGCAGGAAAGCCATACACCAGATTTGGCGCGGGTTTGGCACCATAACTCCGCAAAATGGCGTACCCAAATTCATCCAGTTCTTTCGTGCTCATGCCGGGTTGGGCGTACTCCCGCATCTGGCGCAGCGTTTCGCCGACTGCCTCACTCACTTTGGTAATTTTTAATAAGTCGCTTTGCGATTCAATAGACATCTAGCTGCTTTTAATGAATTGCGAAAGTAAAAAATTAATAGCAAAGGCATACGTCAAATGACAAGGAATGGAAAGAAATGTTCAAACTCTTTTTTCAAAAATAAAGAATATTTATTTGCAACCTATTTGCTTTTTAATACGAATCGTATTATTTTTACAGTACGAAACGTATTAAAATGTCAAAAAAAGAAAAAACACTCACTTCCATAGATTATATCATTCTGGGACTTTTGCAAAGTAGCGAACTCACGGGTTACGGCATCCGCAAAATTTTTGAAACCACGGCTTTAGGCAATTACAGCAGCAGTCCCGGCACGATTTACCCGGCATTGAAGCGCCTGCAAAAAGTGGGATTGATTGAAAATGTCGAAAACAATGGTAAAACGGTTTTCCAGATTCGCGAAAGCGGCACCGCTGCGCTGCTCGAATGGTTGCAAAACTCAATCACGCAGGACGATATTCAGCGCCGTATGGCTGAATTGATTTTGCGCTTTGCTTTTATGAATGAATTGACAGCTATAGAAATACAAATTCAATTTTTAGAGCAATTGATAGAAAATATCAAAATCTACCTGCAACAATTAGAGCAATTTTACAAATTAGCCAAACCCGATATGGACATTACCTCACAGCTTGCTTTTGAACACGGCTTATCCTCGTATCGCAATGACCTGAATTGGGCAAAAAAAGCTTTAAAATTATTACAATCATGGTAGAACTAAACAAGTAATGCTAGGGAAAAAAGAAAGGTTAAATTAGCGAAA
>CAZFBN010000244.1:0-4579 GCA_964517145.1 uncultured Saprospiraceae bacterium | reverse complement strand
CCTCTTATAATTATGAACAACCTATTAGTTATCTTACTTTTTCTGGCTTTTTGCCAATTTTCCCTACTCGCACAAGATGTCAATTACGAAGCGCTCGCGAAAAGAATTACCACCGACAATGTACAGATTAAACCAGGAGACGTTGTAGTTATAATGGGCGGAAAGCACTCAATACCTATCATGGAAGCGATTGCGATTGAAGCTCAAAAACGCGGCGGTCTTGTAACGATGTTTTTATATACAGATAAACTGGCTTACTCGCTTTACCATGATGTGCCCAATGAATATCTCGCTCAAGAACCTAAATTTTTCATGGAATGGGTGAAGGAAATAGATGTATTGATTCAGGTGCCTGCTTATGAGAATATGGAAGCCATTATCAAAGATGTACCAGAAGAAAAATTTGCAATAGCGAGCAAGGCAAGTCAAGCTTTAGATGATGCAATCAATTCTTATAAAATAAGAGTCCTTTCGATAGATGAACCATCCAAAGCGGATGCTGCTTTAAGAGAACTGGATTTTGATACTTATGCCAAAATGAAATGGGCGGCTGTTAACGCAGATTATAACAAAATTGCTGAAGATGCGCGAAAACTGGAAAAGATTTTAGCAAACGGAAAGACAGTAAAGATCACAACGCCATACGGTACAAATTTAACCTTTACTTTGGATAAAAGACCCGCATTTATTGATGATGGTGTCATTGATGAAAAGGATGCTGCCAGCGCATTAACCTTACAAAGAGTTGTAAGTCTGCCCAGTGGAAATATTTTTGTCACGGCTATGGAAAATTCTGCTAATGGAAAAATTGTAGTGCCTAAACTGACCATGAGAAATGCGGAAACAGTGACGAATGTTTCCTGCGAATTCAAAAATGGTAAAATGACGATCTTAAATAATGATCGTTACAAAACGGCTATGGAAGAAGCGATGCAACAATATACTGGTCCCAAAGATATGTTTGCCGGTTTTCAAGTAGGCTTGAATCCAGCTTTTAAAGTGATGGAAGACCCTGGCAATTATCGACCTGTTAGTGCTGCGGGAATGGTGTATCTTTCTCTGGGTGATAATACCATGTATGGTGGTAAAAACAAAATAGAAGGCGGATTTTTTGATGATTTCCCTATCAAAAACGCTACGGTCGTGATTGATGGAAAAACGATTGTAAAAGATGGCAAATTGATGCTGGAATAGTTGTACTGAACTTCCAAAGAGATTGTAAAAAAAATCCTTTTTACGAAAGTTAACAAAGCAAATAGCCTATTTCAAAAGCTCAATTTTATTACGTCCGAGGCGCAGGTAGCCGCTGTTTTCCAATTGTTTTAGCAGGCGAGAAACCGCTTCGCGCGTGGCGCCCAGGTCGGTGGCGATTTCCTGATGGGTTACTTGAAGTTCTTTGGCGTTATTCACTTCGGCTTTTTTGTGCAGGTAGTCCATCAGGCGGTCGTCCAGTTTGCGGAACACAATATTGTCAATCACTTTGATCATTTCCAGCATACGATTGTCATAAGAGCGCAGCACGAAGTTTTTCCAGCTTTGATAGCGCGTCATCCACTCGTCCATGTAACGAATGGGAATGCCGATGAACAGTGTATCTTCTTCAGCGATGACTCTGATTTCGCTTTTTTTGTCCATCATGCAGCAGGTGAACGACATGGTGCACGCCTCGCCGGGTTGTAAGAAATACAAAAACAATTCGCGCCCGTCGTCGCCCTCGCGCACCACTTTGATGCTGCCACTGACCACGAGCGGGATGAGCTTGATGTAGCTACCGTAATCGGTGATGAGTTCTCCGGCTTTGAAGAAAAATAATTTACCAATTTGCGTAATTTCCTCCTGAAGCCCTCTTTCGGCAAGTTGCGAGTAGTGTTTGTGCAATAAAGCCTGTATCTCTGCCTGCGTTGAACTTTGCGCAATCATTGTTTCACGTCAATTTAAATCAATTCGATTTATGTAAACAGCGCTATGCTATGATTTGTTGTGCGATGTAAAGTTAGCAAAAACAGCCATAAGGTTTGTTTTATTTTGATGTTTCCTTTTCAAATCCATGTAAATTTTGCTTTATAAAATCTTTTGGAAACTGTTCTATTTCGGAAAAGCCGAGCCGAAGGTCGCGCCCTGAATAGGGTTGGTACGCTGTTTTAAAAATATAATCCCAAATAGCCAGGGTAATGCCAAAGTTTATGCCGTAATGATGGCTGGGCGGCATTTCATACGCATGATGCCAAATGTGCATTTCCGGGCTGTTGAAAACATATTTCATAAAAGGTCCTAACAATAAAATGCCCATTATAATGCTGACGAATACCACTAGCAACTGTTGCCATAGCACCGGAGCGTGTAATAACTGCAAACCAAAACTACCGGTTGCAATTGCCACGCCAATCAAAGCGCCCACTACGCCACCACTCACTTTTCCGGGTACGGTAATATTAGAATGATTGTAATGTCCTACTGCCAATGTAAAGATGTGTATAATAAAAAAATCATACAAACCAATGCCCAGCAAAGCCAGTGGAATGTACTCGATGCTGCGATACACCACATTTTCCATCCAATGATAACGCAAGTGCGCAGCAAAACCCATTTGTTCTACCGAATGATGCACTTTATGAAATTCCCACAGCCATGCACTGCGATGTAATAAGCGATGCACCCACCATTGTATAAAATCGCGCACCACAAAGCCGATGAGCAACACTGCCCACATGGGCGCGCCATTCAAAGGATTGGACGCTTGCAGATCAAATCCGCTCACTGCCTGGATGCCATCGTTGAGCAGCGTAACGACCACCATGGAGGCGGCATTGTAAATAAGCAGGGAAAAAAGGAAAAAATTGAAAAATAGGTAAAAAAAGTCGAGCCAAAAATCTTTGCGAAAACGCGGCTGCTCCTTGCGCCAGGGTGCCAGCAATTCCAGCGCAAAAAAGAAAGCCGACACTGCAATGAGCCAATAGAAATAGTTATGCCAATGTGGATGGGTTATTTCTTTCCAAAAATAACGCGCGTATCCCTGATAAGCAGACACAAATACGTCAAAATAATTATTCATATTATACACTCATTAAGCCAGGCTGGAAATACCTCCCGATAGATTATACAATTTGGTAAACCCTTGTTTTGACATCAGATGGCAAGCCTGTCCGCTGCGATTGCCACTGCGACAATACACAAAGTAGGCTTTTTCTTTGTCCAATTTTTCAATTTCCGAACGAAAAGAAGGATTGTAAAAATCAATATTCAAAGCGCCGTTGATCTTTTGTTGGTCAAATTCCGCCCTGGTGCGCACATCCAGCAAAACGGCGTTTTCAGTGACTTTTAGTTGCTCCAGAAAATCCTCAGGCAATAAATTGTTATAATTAGCCGGTGTTGCCGAGAAAAGTGATTTTAAGAATTTCATCATTTTGCGAATTTTTAAAAATTTGCCCAAAAATGCAATCAATTTATCAATCCCGCTGTGACCATTATCACAATACGCCCTCACAAAATGGATGCGAACAAATCTCAGATTTACACTTTAAAAAAAATTAAAAAATTTTTTATAAAAAAACTAGCACACTATCGAAAGAGTTTGTATATTTACGCTTACTTACCTGCAAATAACACAAAACACAATTAATTGACTGATTTAAGTTAATTCGCTGTTTTTTCTAACCTAACAATAACACAAACCTGATTGTCCAAAGTGTATTGCTTTGGAGCGGCAAACCCATTCAAGTATTATGCAAGCTTTAAAAGAACTGGTTTACGTAGTAAACAAGCATAAACTACGTGGCATCGAGCTATTGGGCTTTCCTTTTGGGAATGACACCAAGATGAACGAGCTATACGAAAGCATTAGCGCTGGCGAAGTGGATTCGGATGTGCTGGCTGCTGAAAAACTATTTGGATCGGACGCAGCTGGCGTTAATTATCGGAAATTAAAGGCAGATTTGACACACCGTTTGGTGAACGCGCTCTTTTTGATAGATGTTAAACAGCCCGCTTTCAACGAGCGACAGCGGGCTTATCAGGAATGTTACAAAAATTGGGCAGCTGTAAAGTTGCTTTTTGGTAAAAATGCTCGAATTGCCGGGGTTTACCTGGCGGAAAAGGTGTTGAAATACAGCGAATTATTTGAATTTACCAGTTTGTGCCTGGATGTATGCCGCACGTTGCGACTGCATTACGGCTCGATGTTAGGTGATGAGAAACAGTACAATTTGTATAATGAAAAATTTCATTATTACAGAAACCTTGATTTTGCGGAAGGCACCGCAGAAACTTTTTACAGCGAATTAGTGATAGGGTACGTCAAAAACCGATCGCCAAAAGCGAATATTTCTGCTACGGCACAACAGTATTATCAGGAATTGGAGCCATCGCTTCAACAATGGCAATCGCATGATTTGCACTTGTATGGCAATTTGATAAAATTGATTATTTACACGTCTGTCAATCGCCATGAGGAAGCACTTCAAGCATGTAAAGATGCTATTGATTTTTTTTCAAAAAAATCATTTGAAGCGCGGGTTCCATTACAAGCTTTTTATTATCAGCAGGCTATTTGTTACATTCAGTTGCGGCGGCTTGATGAACA
>CAZFBN010000243.1:0-4668 GCA_964517145.1 uncultured Saprospiraceae bacterium | reverse complement strand
ATTTCACCTTTGTTTTAGGCTTTGTAACGGAACCGCGCCGCTAGATTTTCCGCCAGCAAATTCACAATCAAACTCAAGATAAACAGCACAGCTCCTACTGCAAATAAACTATAGTAGTGCGTAGTGCCGTAAGGAACTTCCCCAAGTTCAATGGCGATGGTAGCCGTCATCGTTCGTACCGGATCAAAAAAGCTGTCGGGTAATTGAGTCGCGTTGCCCGTTGCCATCAACACCGTCATTGTTTCACCGATGGCTCTACCCATTCCCAAAATAATAGCAGCAATAATGCCCGAAAAGGAAGCCGGCAACACCACACGCACCAGCGTCGTCCATTTATTCGCGCCAAGCGCATAAGAACCTTCTTTAAAAGTATTCGGCACCGAACGAATTGCATCTTCTGCTACGGTGATAATGGTAGGCAAAGACATGATTGCCAGTAGAAAAGAACCATTCAACGCCGTGAGACCATTGTTCAAACCAAATAAATTGGCAATAAAAGGTCCTACCAGCACAATCCCAATAAATCCAACCGCTACCGAAGGAATAGCCGCCAGCAATTCAATAACCGGTTTTAAAATATCCCGCACGCGGCTCGGCGCAACTTCTGCCAAATACGCCGCTGTACCAATGCCGATTGGAATGGCAATAATCATAGCGCCGATTGTCACCATAAAAGTGCTGGCTACCATTGCCAAAATGCCATATTTCTCTTCATTGTAAGCAGAAGGATTCCAGGTAGAAGTGAAGAAAAATTCGAGCGGATTGACCGTTGCGAAGGTGCGAATGCCATTGATAAGCAACATGCCAAAAATACCTATCAATATCAGTACGGATAAAGCTGCGGCTGCAAAGAAAATACCCCGTACGATTTTATCAGTTAGATGTCTTGTCTGCATAGTTAAAGTTCAGCGCTTTTTCGTTTTGTGCCCAATATTTTTTGGAAACAGCATAGAATCCTTGGTCAGTTACCACTTTTTGCCCTTCCTCACTCAACACATAGATCAGAAAACTGCGTAATTTGCCTTTAGGATTGCCATTGGTATAATTAAAAAGCGGACGAGCAACGGCATAATTCCCGCTGGTAATATTTTCAATTTGCGCAGGCGAGTACGCTTGCATGCCCTCCTTTTCACGAACATTTAGAATTTTCACCCCGTCTGTTATAGAGCCGTCCTCTTTCACTACATAGCCCACCCCGACATATCCTATGGCAGCTTTATCAGTCTTTATACCTTCTACAATTTGCGCATTCCCGTTCATTTGCTTGAGCGCCTGCGAGTAGTCAGCCTTCAAAATATTTTCCCGAAAATAGACAAAAGTTCCCGAATTGCTTTGCCGCCCATACAGGGAAACCTGTAGATCGGGCCCACCTACTTCTTTCCAATTGGTAATGTCTCCCCGAAAAATAGCGCCCAATTGTTCCACCGACAACGCATCTACCGGCAAATCCTCATTGGCAATCACCGCAATCGCATCCACTGCCACCACCACAGGCGTTGGAGCAATGTCTCGGTCTTCCGCCAGATCAATCTCCTCTTTGTTCATAGCGCGAGAAGCATTTGCCACGTCCGTTTTGCCATTGATGAGCGCCGCAATACCTGCACCAGAGCCACCGCCCGTCACTGCAATTGAAACTTTCGGATCCTTTGCCATATAATTTTCCGCCAGCGTGAGCGCCAGGTTTACCTCTGTATCCGAACCTTTGATAAAAATATTCTCAACGTCCCGAGGCCCGCCGCAAGATGTTATGCCAATGGCAATCAGTAAAATTAAAAAATAGAAAGGGTAATGCTTCATAATTATTCGCTTCTCAAAGACGCGCCGATATTACGAAAAGCAAATGAATTGAATATTAATCAAATGTTAATTTATTGTAAATGATCGATTTAGAAATGAAAGCGCCTGTTTTAAAATGAGCCGTGCTTCTGATTTTCAATCAATTAAAAGCAACTTCTGCTGCTAAACAAATTTCTGAATTTTATAAATTTTGCAACTTCACTCCTCCCGAATAATCGCGGGCACCCGCTTCGCCCGCAGCGCCGGGGGAATGGAGGCTAACACGCCTATGGCAGCTACGGTGATTGCCACCACGATAAAATCAATGATTCGAATGCTAATCGGATAAGCTTCTACAATGAAATTGCCGGGAATAGAAACAATGCCAAAAATTTTCTGAGCGAGATAAGTGCTGATGGCAAGCACAAATCCAATCGCAATGCCGAGCAGCGCCAGCAACAACCCCTCGTTGAGAAAAATGTTGCGCACGGTGGTATCCAGCGCACCCATCGATTTTAAAATAGAAAGGTCTTTTTGTTTGTCTAAAACAATCATCCAAAGCGCACCGACAATATTGAAGGACACGAGCAACATCATCAGACTCACGATGGCGTAACTCAGCCATTTTTCGATTTGCATCAATTTTAAAAAGGCTTCTTCCTGCTCGTAGCGGTTTTTCACGATCAAATCCGGCAGGGCGGTATCCGATTCATTTTCCGCTACTCGACCATCGAGTTGAGTATTTTTATGTTCCAGCGCATACGCTTTTACGACCTCGCTAATATTTTCCGCCACTCGGCTTTGATTTGCGCCACCTACCAATTTTATTTCCAAGGCACTCACCACATTTCCCGCATCCAGCAATGCCCTGGCAAAATCCAAAGAGGTCAACACATATTGATTGTTAAATTCTTGTTGAATCACAAAAGTCCCCACCGGATACGCCGATAAGCGCCGGAATTGCTGCTCGAACATGCCCACTTCGCGCGACTTTGGCATATAGACGATGATGGGCGAAAACAAATCATCCACATTCACCTGCAATTTATTGCGCATGCCCAAACCCAGCACTGCTTGCTCCACGCCATCTTTTTGCAGACTGTATCGCCCTTCTCGCACCGTCGAATCAATCCGCGTTACAGCTATAAAATATTCATCTACCCCTTTGAGTGTGCCCACGTCCTGACTGCCTTTGTACTCAAAAAACGCTGTCTCTTCCAACGTTTGCGACACATACGCCACGCCATTCACAGCTCGCAATCGTTTCAACAGCGAAGAATCCGCCTCGAATGTTTTACCTTGAGCCGGTACAATTTTTATATCCGGATTAAAATTGCTATACATTTGGCTAATCAGATCTTCAAATCCATTAAAAACCGACAAAACCAGTAACAGCGCTGCCGTGCCTACGGCAATGCCAAACACCGAAATGCCGGTAATGATATTGATGGCGTTGGTGGACTTTTTTGCAAATAAATAGCGCCGCGCAATTCTAAATGAAAGATTCATAGCTGTTATTTCCGAAATCGTACCTTGCAAAAGTAAAAATTTAAACTGGTTTAAGTCGCTGACTTGAACCAAATATCCATGCGTCTTTTGACGCTTACTGTACCATAGTTATGAAAAAAATCCTCGTTATACTTGGCACACGCCCTGAAGCAATTAAATTAGCGCCTGTTCTCCAAATTTTAGATCGAGAATCAGCTTTTTTTCAAACTAAAATTTGTGACACCGGGCAGCACCGCGAGCTCAAACAAGCTGCGCTTGATTTTTTTAAGCTCCAGGCTGATTTTCAACTCCAGGGCATCCACCATAGCCAAACCCTTTCTGGTTTAACGGCGTATCTGTTACAACAATTGCCTGCTATCTTCCAAGATTTTCAACCGCATATCGTGCTGGTGCAGGGCGACACCGCGTCGGCCTTTGCTGGAAGTCTTGCTGCTTTTCATGCCAATATTAAAATTGCACATTTAGAAGCCGGCTTGCGAACGCATCAAAAAAATGCGCCTTTCCCAGAGGAAATGTACCGTACTTTGATTACCCACCTGGCAGATTGGCATTTTGCGCCTACTCCATTGGCGAAAGCAAATTTGCTGCAAGAAGGCATTGCCGAATCCAGCATTCATGTGATTGGAAATACGGTGATAGACGCTTTGCAATGGACGCTTGCTCAACTAAAGCGCAAGGAGCCACCAGCTGTTCAGGTTTTGAAGGCGCAAATCGCTGTTTTTCAACGTCAATATGCGAAAATGATGCTGCTCACTTTACATCGGCGCGAAAATTTAAAGCATCATTTAGCCGAAATCGAATCTGCCATTCGCTCCATTTTAAATTCGGAAAACGTTTTTGCCTTGTTTCCGGTGCATTTGAATCCAAAAGTGCGCCAATGGGCGGATAAAATGGCAAAAGATTTACCCAATCTGGTTTTAAGCGAACCTTTGCCTTACGAAGTTTTTGTTTGGGCGATGCAAAGCAGTGATTTGATTCTCACCGACAGCGGCGGTATTCAAGAAGAAGCGCCTACCCTAGGAAAGCCGGTGGTCGTGCTGCGTGCGCATACAGAACGCCCGGAGGCACAAGCGCAAGGCACAGTGCGTCAGGTAAGCATTGATTGTCAAAGCATTGTGCAGGCTACTTTGCAATTGTTACAACAAAACACGATGCACACACTCCCCGTAAATCCTTTTGGAGATGGGCAGGCAGCTACGCGCATGATCGAAGTATTAAAAAAAGCGTTGTTCTAAAAAACTTGGTTCATCCTGACGCGTATTTTGTAATTTGTTGCAAAGTATTAGATTTTATACAGAATAATTAAAATAAAGTAACGCGCGCGAGTGACTTAGCAGCATGAAAGGATTAAGGTACACGGATATTCAAGACAAGCCGCACAAA
>CAZFBN010000242.1:0-4774 GCA_964517145.1 uncultured Saprospiraceae bacterium | reverse complement strand
ACAAATTTTACACAAAGCTTTCGTGAGACTTAGTGATTTTGTGCCTTGGTGGCGAAATTAGGTGCTTTATCAACTATACTGGTTCGTTTTCATATTAAACAAAATCTTTAATTTTAAACAACTTCAAAGTAAAAAACTTACTCTCCAATAAAATTTGGTTTCCGTTTTTCCAAAAATGCAGCGACGCCTTCTTTATAATCTTTGGTGCTGCCAGCTTCCGTTTGTAAATGATCTTCCAATGACAATTGCTGATTTAAATCATTTGTAAAAGATTGATTCAGTGCGCGTTTGGTATAGCCCAAGCCTTTAGTCGGCATTTGTGACAGCGTTTCCGCAATTTTCCAGGACTCATCCATGAATTTCTCGTCATCCAAAACTTTATAAATCATACCCATTTCTAAGGCTTCCTGCGCCGAAATTTTATCACCGAGCATCATAATTGCCGAAGCGCGTTGAAATCCGATTAAACGTGGCAGAAAGAACGTGCCGCCGCTATCAGGAATTAACCCAATTTTACTAAATGCCTGGATAAAACTAGCTGATTTTGAAGCGATTACGATGTCGCAAGCCAATGCAATATTCGCACCGGCACCCGCCGCTACGCCATTCACCGCCGCCACAATCGGTTTTTCGATATTGCGTAATTTTTCTATAATCGGATTATAATGTTCGGATAAAATCGTGCGAAACGAAGGTGGCTGATCGCCCGAAACCTCCTGCAAATCCTGCCCGGCGCAAAAAGCTTTGCCCTCACCGGTCAGGTAAATGGCGCGGATGGTATTATCATGCCAGCATTCATCCATTATATTTTGTAATGCCAGCGCCATTTCGCGGTTAAAACTATTAAAAACCTTGGGGCGATTCAGCGTAATTTTGGCAATGTTGCCAATCTTATTATATAATATTGTATCACTCATAATATGGATGCCAGATTTTTAGATGCCAGATGCCAGAATTTTATATAATCTGGTAGATGGCATCTGATACTTAAAATTTTATTTTAAAACCATTACTTCTACGTGCGAGGGGCGTTGCTGGTCAAAATAAATTCGATGCGTAGCTTTTTGAAAATCAGCTTCATTTGCATTATAAATATCTACAAACTTTTGAGGATTGCGATCTACCAGCGGAAACCAAGAATTTTGCACTTGTATCATAATGCGGTGTCCTTTTTTAAACGTATGCGACACATCGGGCAGCAGAAAACGCACTTTTTCTACCTTATTCGGCGTGAAAGCTTCCGGTTTTTCAAAACTATTGCGGAAACGACCGCGCATGACTTCCCCGCGCACCAGCATTTGATAGCCGCTCATAGGAACCGTTTCATTCTCATATTTATTCTCCTGATTATCAGGGAATACGTCGATTAATTTTACCACATAATCCGCATCGGTGCCAGTGGTGGAGGCAAATAAATTGGCAAAAGCAGGACCAGCCAGCGTTACATCCTCGGTTAAAATATCACTTTGATACACCATTACATCGGGTCGGCGCGACGCAAAGCGCTGATCATCAAGCATATACTCGCGGGTGCGACCCAAGTGCACATCTTCAGTGTAAGGCACGGGTTTATTGGGATCGGCTACGTATTCATCAAAATTTTCCCGACCAGTCGGCGCATTAAAAGATAATTTGCCATTGGTGTGAAAATATAATTTTTGAACCTGGGCATTATTCGGGGGCCATTGAGCATAGGTTTTCCACTCCTTGGAACCAGAATCAAAAATACGGGCTTCGGGCATATCGGCACTTCCTTTTCCTTTTAAATAGAAATTCCAGAACGGCAATTCAATGTTTTGGCGATAATAAACACCGGTATTGCTGCCAAAATTGACATTACCCAAATAATCACCGCGATCACGCGACCAGCAGCCGTGGCACCACGGACCCATTACGATGCTGTTTTTGGCATTCGGATCCTGTTTTTCAATGGCATTGTACGTGTACCACGCCCCAAACGTATCCTCCGCATCAAACAAACCACCGACCACCAGCACCGCCGGTTTTACATTTGTTAAATATTGACGGGCGTTGCGGGCTTTCCAGAATTCATCCCGGTTGGGATGTTGCATCAAATCATTCCAAAATTTGATGTCTTTCATGTACTTATTTGTAAAATTCTTTAATGCACCGGTTTCTAAATAAAATTTGTAATTATCCTGGGTAGGAAATTCAAAACCAGGCGCAAATTCCTGCGTAGGAGCTGGTCGGGGCTGCCCGAATGAATAATAAAATGCAAAGCCGTCCATGAGGAAAAATGCACCATTATGATGAAAATCATCACCCATAAACCAATCAGTAACAGGCGCTTGTGGCGAAACCGCTTTCACCGCTGGGTGCGCATCGGGAATGGATGCCGACGTGTAAAAACCAGGGTAAGAAATGCCGTGAATGCCAACATTGCCATTATTATTGGCAATATTTTTTATTAACCAATCCACTGTATCATACGTATCACTACTTTCATCGGTTTCTTTATTTTTTTTATTGGCAATGTAAGGACGCACATCCACAAATTCACCTTCGCTCATAAACTTGCCTCTAACGTCTTGATATACAAAGATATAGCCTTCGCGGGCGAGGTGCGCGTACTGCGTCAGGCGCGGCGAGTATTGATCTTCGCCGTAAGGCGCACAAGAATAAGGCGTGCGTGTCATTAAAATCGGATATTTATTCGTAGCCGAAATATTCTTTGGCGTGTAAATAGCGGTAAATAACTGAATTCCATCGCGCATGGGTATCATACGCTCTATTTTTGTATAATGTTCTCTTACAAAAAGGGAATCATCCAGCGCCGTTTGCGCAATGATTGTAATTTGAAATGTAATAAAAAGGAGAAAAAGTAAATATTTTTTCATGTTTTATAAGGTTTTAGGCAAAGTTATTTTAAAACATTGATCCGTTATCAGATTGGCACATTACTAATGGCATTTAAAATAATCAAACGGCTCCAGGCAATCTTTACATCGATATAATGATTTGCAAGCGGTGGAACCAAATTGACTCAGCATTTCCGTATTTTTTGAACCACAGTTCGGGCATTCGATTGCAGGCTCTTCGCCAAACAAACTGCGCTTGCTCACACTACCCACAGGGGGCGCAATGCCATACGCCTTTAATTTTGCTTTACCCGATTCGCTGAGCCAATCAGTCGTCCACGCAGGACTTAATACCGTTTTTATTATTACATTATTATAACCGTGATTTTCTAAAATGGCGCGAATGTTGATTTCAATGGTATTCATTGCCGGACAACCGGAGTAAGTCGGTGTTATTACAATTTCTATTACATCATTATCCAAAATTTTTACATCTCGTATAATACCCAAGTCAACTACCGTCAGCACCGGAACTTCAGGGTCGGTTACTTCTTCCAGAATGGTCCATATTTCTTCGCTTGTAGCAATCATATTAAAAATATTTAGAAGGTGAAGCCTCGCCCTAATCCACTTTCGTTAAATCCAGATTTCGCATCATAAGCAGGTAAGATTTAGAAAAATCTACCATAGAATCATAACGCAACAAGCTGTAAACAGGGTCGAGCCGGTTGAATTTATCTTTATTTTCCGCTACAATTTGATCAACAGCGCGTCTGACCGCCTTTTTATTAAATGTGTTTTTTGATGCATTATAAAAATCCAATGTAAAGCCAAGTGATTCAAAATAAGGCTGTTGTGTGATTTGAAAATAGAGATTCATCAAATCCCGATCCGGTTTTGGCACAGCATAATTAAAAATACTAAATCCTATGATATAATTTGGAATCGCTTGCGCAATTTTTATATAACCATTATCACGATACCAATCCATATTGCCCAATTCACCGTCGATAACGCTCACCAGGCGATCATGATTTACGGGTGATGTAATACCAAAAGTGGTTTTTACACGATAAATTTCCTTGAAAAAATCGGATTTGGGGCGCTCCAGCAGCTTGCGAAATTCTTTACAAAGCAGCTGATTTTTTTGTGGAATGGTTTTGTCATCCTTTGCAAAATACAAGCGGTGAATGCGTTCCAGCGCTTCCATGGTGAATCCTTCGGGCTTCGTCAGGTAGTCGAGCCGATAGGTCAGATCGAGCAGCAGGTAGGCAATGCCGCCAGGATATTGGTCTTGAATCAATTTTCCCTGCTCAATTTCCTGCAAAACCGCCTCAATTTCCTGTTTGAAATATTGATACTTGGCTTCTTTTTCAGCGAGCGGCAAATCAATCAAATGTGCGCTTTCCACGGGTTCTAGCACTTTGAATTCTTCCAGCAGCAAGTCATCCTGTTTATCGGCGTTCACCGCCATTTCTTTCAGCGCATAGTACAATTTATAAGGCGATCCGTCGAGGGTATAAGTATCAAAAACGATGGAAATGCTATTGTCATCATCCAATGCGAAGCGGCTATAATTTAGGTCAAAATTGCGCTCAATCAATTGACGCATGAAGTTGACATTCAATTCGTTAGAACGCGCAATGGGCGCTTCTGCCCGCAGTTGCCGCTCATCCGCAACACCAAAAATTTTCTTGGAACCTTGGTACAACTCAAAATACATTTTTTCCCCTTCCTTCCAGCACTTCACATTATCCTCCCAATCATCGCGCAGGTAGCGAAAAAAAGCTTCGTAGGAAGACATAAAGTCCTCTGCTTCAAACTTTTCGAGTGCTTCGTCCCAGGCTTTATAATTATCGAGGCTTTTATAAGAATCACTGTATCTGCCAAAGCGAACGTCTGGTTGGGAAACTTTCTTATCCGGTGGACCAAAAAGGCGGTTGAATAAACTCATT
>CAZFBN010000241.1:0-4782 GCA_964517145.1 uncultured Saprospiraceae bacterium | reverse complement strand
GTTAATATAAGGACTTATTTGAAAGATTGTCTTGGTGGAAAATGCTTCCCGATCATACCCAAGCTCCCGCATTAGCTGTGTATTGACGTGGAGAATGTGCCCTTCTTCATTGAGCCACATAACTCCATGTTGCATTATTTCCGTTGTTTCTGTGTAAATCCGAAGCAAATCAGACACAGGAGCAGTCACTTTGGTCATTTTATAATTTTAAGGTATTCTAATCCAAAAGGGGCTCCGGATTAAAGTTCTCAATTACGACTTTCTTTGTTTGTATTTAGACAAAATCCTTTTGTAAAGATAGGCAAAATATGTTCCCCATTCAAGATAAAAGAGATGAAATTTCAGCAACCTTCTTAAATTTCAGAAGGCGTTAAAAATACATTAAGCATACAACTTTCTAAAAATCAATTATTTGTAATTTTGGCACGCCTTTTGATTTAGATACAAATGTCAGACAAAATGTTTTTCAAAAGTGAAGAACGAATTTTCGACAAAAGCAAATTCCAAAAGTGGAATGCAATACCCTAACCAAAGACAAACCAAAATTTTTAACAACAACAAAGAGCAACCCATTCAACCAAATTGAAAACAGCCCCTTAAAGCCAAATTGAAAACAACATTTTTTTTGAAATTCCAAAAAATCAAAGATCAACAACATTATTGGCAATGTGTTTTGGAGTCCCGCTCAGTCACCATTTGAAATTGTGTTAAACTATTAAACTAAAACATTAGGCGTGGTAAACCAAATGCCACTTTTGTACCAATTGTACTTTGTTTATTTAGTGAGTCAAACTATTCCTTAACCCAAAACCACTAGCCATGAGTGCTTTAGAATTTAATGCTTCGTTTAACAAATTGTACGATTTATTATTCGCTTTTGCGATGAAGTTAACCCGAAACAAAGAGGACGCAAAAGACCTCATGCAGGAAACAGCGATGTTGGCTTATGCCAATCTGCACCGTTTCGAGCCTGGAACACACTTCAAATCTTGGGTTTCTACCATTATGCGGAATTCTTTTATCAATAATTACCGCAAAATGAAAACCCGCAATAAAGTAGAAAAACCGATTGAGGATTTTCTTTATGCGGTAGAAAACAAAACTGTTCGCAATCAAGCTAACTCTATGATTATGCAGAAAGAACTGACCGGTATTCTGGATCGTCTTTCTGAAGATTACAAAGTGCCTTTCTTAATGTTTTTTCAGGGCTATCATTACGATGAAATTGCTGCGCATATGAATTTGCCAATCGGCACCGTAAAAAGCCGCATTTTTTATGCACGCAAGCAATTAAAAGATATGATTGTCCAGCACTATGAAACAACCCATATGCGTGCCTAAGTATGGCGCAAGCCACGCTTGGTAAATGACACATGCTTGTTGAGAAAGGTAAAAATTTTAAGCTTTTAAAGTAAAGCATTACAAGGGAGGGTAAATGATTTATTTACATTTCCCTCCTTTGTACCTTTTTTATTGACTTTTATACTAATTCATACTAATAAATCCAAACAACTAAACACACCCAATTAATGGTACTCAAAGTTTTGCGCTAAAGTGTTTTTCTTCCTTTTACCGGGTGATTCATCTCAACAATTCAAAGCCTTCAAAGCAATTTAGACCCTGCTTTTTAGGCTTTGCTTTTTTTAGCTCCGCTCGAACCTTTGTGAGTGACAATCTTTATATAATAAAAAGTATTGAGCATTTTTAATTATTCATTTGATATTTTACAAATTACTATTAGTGCTGCAATAATCAACTCATTTTTTTATCAACCTAAAAAAAACTTGAGAGACATGGATGCTAAAAATGTAATGGGTATCATGCTGGTTATAATGGGTATTATCAGCCTGATTCCTGGAATTCTAGCGCTTTTCGAAGGCGGGCAGGTGTTGGGCATCAATCCCTGGGCGCTTGTTATTATTGGTGCGTTGCTATTTTTTGCGGGTATCAGCGTGGTGCGTTCTATCCGTCCGCCTTACACGAGCAATACAATTAATAAAGTAGATTGACACGAATATATTTAGTACAATTGTATGAACATTCACTGTTTTATTTCTTTTTATAATAAATACATGTAATTGAGAGAAAAAATAAAGGAGTGTTAAAAAAGCCTTGCAAAAGGTAAACACTTTATTTCCTTAACCAAAACACCAATACAATGTTACGTTACGCAATTATTTTCTTCATTATCGCAATTATTGCCGGTATTTTTGGTTTCGGCGGTGTGGCTGCCGGTGCCGCAGGTATTGCAAAATTGCTCTTCTGGGTATTTGTTGTACTGTTTGTAATCTCTTTGATTTCAGGCGGTTTGAGAAGAGTATAAGCTGAGATACAAAACAAACGAACACAAACAAGTCGATTGTAAAGCAGGCAGTACATCATGTACTGCCTGCTTGTGTTTTATTCGTAATTTATAAAATGTTCAAAATCATTTCGCTTGATTCGGGATACGATAGCGAGCAATTTGCTGCAACAGGACACGAACGGTACGCGTTAATTTATCAGTGTGGGTCAGGGCACTCAATTACAATATGCAATTTTAAACAAGCGCTTTGACCGTATAATGTAAATGCTACTAGTACGAATATCGGGCTACAATCTGATATTAGCGTTAGTAGCAATCCTATTAATTGTACATTTGCATTTTGATAAAAATTACATTTGTTACAATATGAAACACTCAATTTTATTTATTTTCACCTTTTCTTTACTTGTATTACACGCTTGTAAAAGTGATAAAAAATCGCCGGAAGAGCCTACAACCGAGTCCACCGAACAATCTGAGGGCGTACCAGAGCGCGATAACATACGGGTAGATGAACAATACGTTGCAGATGATGGTTTGTACAATCCGCGCAATCCGCGCTGGTACACGTATCGCTACGACACGGAAGGAATGCATGCTGAAAACCCAATTGTAAGAGCGAATAACAACCAGGAAAAATCGGGGTTCACCAATTCCGATGAAGTATATGACATAAGCGAAACGAGTCGCCCTCCCCTTTTTGATAAAAATTGCCTGACTGCTCTTAACCCGGAGGAATGCTCCAATGAGGCAGTCATGGATTGGATGAAATATGCAGTTGAAAAACCAACATTATCAAAACCGGTAAATGATGTGGTGCATTTTGTAACGTTTATCGTTGATGAAAAAGGGCAGGTTTCTGATGCTACAATCGTGCCCACACGCCAGCAAAATGCCTGCGAACCCTGTAAAAATGCTACCCTGGAGGCAGTAAACGGAATGACGACCTGGCTTCCTGCTGTTCGCAATGGAAAAGCCGTAAAGGTAAGGATTATATTTCCAGTATATTATGATGAATCCTAAATGTAATATTATGCTACTTATTTACAATCGCCGGTTTCTTCCACAGGCACATCATCTTCTTTAAAAAAGCTGACCAGGCGGTATTTTTCATCTTCAAACTTGCGTTCCATGATGCGTTCTTTTAAATAAAGATCGCTGCTCAACATTACACTCACAGGCTTCAGGAATGGAATCTGCTCAAATACTTCTTTTAAAATGGCAGTAATAGGAATGGCAATGATTAAGCCTGGCATGCCCCAGATGGCTCCGCCAATAATCAGCGCTAAAATGGCAGCAAACGGATTGATTTTAACAGAAGAGCCTACTACATTGGGTGTAATAAAATTATTATCAATAAATTGAATGCTGATAAATAAACTCGCCACTGCAATAGGTGTCCAAATGCTATCAGAAGTAGCAAAAGCGTACAAAAATGGAAGTAACCCGCCTAAAAATGTGCCGATGTAAGGAATAATAGCTAAAAAAGCCGCTAATCCACCCCAGAAAAATGGATAATCAATGCCGATGATCCACATTCCAATGCTACTACTCACCCCTAAAATAGACGTTACAATTAACAAACCGTATAAATAACCCTGCGTTACATGCTGTGTGCGCCTCAGAATGCGCTTCGCTTCGTCGCGTGTATGATCTCCGAACTGAATTAAAAAAAACTTTTTGATGCCTGTTCGATATAATAATAAGAAAAAGATGTAAATAACAGCTAAAGCAACATTTCCAGCGATGGCTGTGGTAGAGGTGATGCCCTGCCCCACAAAACCCAAGGGCGCGCTTAGCAAAGGCTCAATGTGTTCGCGCAGCCACTCATCACCCGTTTGTTTGGTCAAATTAAAATTTTGATTTGCCCAGTTAAAGACGACATCAAAACCCGTTTTTATTTTATTGCCTATGCCTGAAAACGCTTCAAAAACGCCCATAAATTGCCACCAGAAAAAGAAAATGATGGCAAGAATGGGTAATATAAATGTAGCCAATGTAATAAAAGTCGATAATACCCGGCCCCCCGGCAGCCACCGCTCGTACCAGTCTGCAAGAGGCTTGAGCATCAATGTAAAAAGGGCGGCAAAAACCAGGGGCGCTAATATACCCTTTGCATAAACTAAAATCAGAAATGATAATGTTAGTATAATCAAGAAATTAGAAAGTCTTTGCAGACTCAGGGTGTGATCTTTCATTCTTTTTACATATTTGCAATAATAGCAGTCGAACAGTTTAAAAATTCAAAATTTTATTATGAAGTTGTTTAAAATTAAAGATTTTATTTAATATATAAACTTAGCTGGTATCTTTGATAAAGCACCTAATTTCGCCACGAAGACACCAAAACACTAAATCTCACAAAAGTTTTGTGTAGAATTTGTGCCTTCGTGTTTTTGTGGCAGATTGCAAAAACGGTTCATTTATTGACTGATATTAAAGTTTTTTATCAATTTTAAACAAGTTCTATATTTAAA
>CAZFBN010000240.1:0-4804 GCA_964517145.1 uncultured Saprospiraceae bacterium | reverse complement strand
TCGCTAATTTAACCTTTCTTTTTTCCCTAGCATTACTTGTTTAGTTCTACCAAAGTAAAAAGGGTTATTGGTACCGGGCAAGCCGAAAACCGAAATTGTCGAGCTGGTTACTGGTAAGGTACCTGACGCGGATGAAGACGCAACAAATTTCATCATAGTTGTTCCAGGACCCGCCACGAAACACTCGGATATCACCACTTTCCGCGCCGCGCGGATTTTTGACGCCCCCTAAATCCCCCGAAAGGGGACTTTGGTAGGCGGCATACCAATCCCAGCACCATTCCCAAACATTGCCACTCATATCGTACAAGCCCAGCGCATTGCGCTTTTTTTGCGCTACCGGCTGGGTGCGGGATTTTGAGTCTGCACTGTACCAACCCACCTCGTCCAAGTCGTTGCTGCCCGCATAGGTATAGTTCTTATCCTTTTCCAGATTGCCGCCTCGCGCAGCAAACTCCCATTCGGCATCGGTGGGTAGTCGGTAGCCTTTCGCCTCCCAGTTGGCTTTTACCGCATCGCTGCGTAAATCACCTGCATACGCGGTATCTAAATCCATGCGCTTGCTCATCCAGTTGGCGTATTCTACTGCATCGTACCAGTTTACATTTACTATAGGATTATCACCCCACAAGCCCCAGCCAGGGGCTTCCAATTCTTTGCCAGTAGCGACGGCAAAGAGGTTGTACTGCCACACGGTCGTCTCGGTTTTTGCCATTTGGTAGGAGCTAAGCGTGACTTTATAGGAATCACTCATATTGAAAGTACCACCTTCCACCGTGACCATCTCCGGGTAGTAGCGGCGCAGGAGGGTATCGTAGTAGCTGGGGTTAATGCCCCCTAAATCCCCCCAAGGGGGACTTCCCAGCAGGCGAAGGGTAGCATCCATTTGAGTTTTCTGTCCGGTTTCCTGATAAAAAAAAAGCAATTTCCTGAATGCGTTTAACTACTTCGTTGCGCTGCTGCCCCAGTTCGATGGCTGCCTGGCATTTGTCGCGGGCAGCGGCGTAGTTGAGTTGCAGGATATTTTGGTCAGCTTCGCGCATTAGCAAGGTGACGGCTTGAGCGGCTATGCGCTGGAGTTCTTCGTAATCCCGTTCAGCGCGGGCGCGGGCTGCTTCTGCCTCCTGTTTTGCCTGCTCTGCTTCTTTTGTGGCGGCTTGGGCTTTCTCAAAGTTTGCTTCGGCGATTTTGCGTTGAGCTTCGGTGGCGTCTTTTTCTTTTTCCACCTGGAGCAGGGCGGCTTTGGCTTCGGCTTCACGCTGTTGAGCGAGGGTCAGGTTAGCCGCAGCCTGCTGATAGGCTTTTTCGGCTTCCTCAGATTTGTTTTGAGCTACCAAAGCACTGCTGTCAGCCCTTATGGTTTCAGCTTTTGCCAACTGTGTTGCTTTTTCGGCTTCAATTTTTTGGTTTAAAGCCTCCACCCGTTGACGATTCGCTTCGCGGTTCGCAAAAAATGCCAGCACCAGCGCTATGATAGAAAAAGCCGCCAACAGAAAACCAACCACTGCAAAAACAGTCGCTCTCCGACTACGCCTGCGCTCCTCGCGGGCTTTCGCTTCTGCCTCCTGTGCCCGTCGTTCGGCGTTGCGGCGTTCCTTGTCAGCTTCACGCTCGGATTTAGCTTTGAGTACGGGCGCTATGAGCGTATCGTGACTGAGTTCGTAGTTGTAACCACCGAGGGTATTCATCTCACGGCGTAGCAGGAAGGTGTTTTCCAATCGAGTCAGCAGGTCACGGGTCGCGCCCTGCGCAGCAAATTGCTGCACAAGCAGGTCAGCGTCCACGCTGAGGCGGCGGGCTTCGCCTTTCTGGGGGTCTTCATAAAGCAAGCCGTACTCAATCAGTTCGCGGGCGGCTTCGCGCTCACTGGGGTCGAGCTTGTCGAGTTGGCTGCGGTAGTAGGCTTCATACACATTGGCGATGTCGGGCAGGTCGTCGGCATGCACGTCGGGCGTGCCATCGTTGTCGCGGTCGCGGATACGTCCGTTGATGACTTCGTTTTCGATATACTGGCAGAGGATTTGCAACTGGAATGCTTCGATACCAGTGCGAATATTGCCAGCAGCGCTTGCGGTTTGCTCGGTGGCAGACAGTTCTTGAACGATTTTATCCAAAGCCCCTTCGGTATAGTGGAAAGGGTCGCTGATAAAGTTATTGTCCCTTTTAGGCAGGGCAGCGGGGGCGATGATGGCTTGCCGGGCTTGCTCCGGCGACAAGCCTTTCAATTCGTAACGCTTGTACAAAATAGCAGGAAGCCTATCTTTCAAGCTATCCAGATCGCTCATTCTATCCGAACGGATGGCAAAGACGGCTTTGACATCCAATTTGCGCGAGAGGTAGCGACGCTGTTCGGCGGTGTAGTCATCGAGTGCATCGCGCACGGCTTGGGGCAGGGTTTTGTAGAGTAGCTCCGCCAATTCTTCTTTGAATTGGGTCTGCTGGTCTTTGGGGTAGGAGAAAAATTCTTCAAATTGGTCGAAGACGAGGAGAAAGCCCCACCCCAACCCTCCCCCAAGGGGAGGGAGTGCGTCACGTGTTCCCTCCCCTTGGGGGAGGGTTAGGGAGGGGCTGGGGCTTCTTCGCTTGAATAGTTGCCAAAGGGTATCGTTGCTTAGAAAATTGCCTTCGGGGTTTTCAGTGGTTTCTTCTGCCAGGCGGCGGCGCACCTGTTCCAGCGGGGGAATACTTTTGTCATCCACGTACAGGTTGAAGCGCACGGTGATGGGCTGGTAATGGACGTCGCTATCGGGCAGCACGGTTTGGAATTTGGGGAGGATACCGGCGTTGAGCAGCGAGCTTTTACCGTAGCCCGATTTACCGAAGAGCACGACGAGTTTTTCCAGCACAATCAGGTCGTACAGGTCGGCAATATCCTGGTCGCGCCCGAAGAAAATATGTTGGTCGGACGTTTCAAAAGGTCTGACACCGGGATAGCGATAGGTGCTCATATCGTTGTATTTTATGCTGTCGTTCTAAAAGCGTTCAGAGTCAGCCTTATTTTTTAGGTTGTTCTTCTTGAATGCCTCGCCTTATTGTTGTAGTTATTCGCTCTAAATTTTTTTCTTCGTTACTTTTGGCATTGCCCCAAAAGTAACCAAAAGGGCTAGTCCGTTAAACTCGCTCCGCTCAGACAGTAACGGACGGCTTTCCCGCGCCAAGTATTTCAAAATAGTCAATTACAAAAAACTAAAGACGCGTATTTCAATATTGGTCTGAACTTTGATTTTAATGATGATGGTGATGTACAGGATTGTCACATAGACGTGGACGTGGTACGAGCATCACAAAAATCATATCCATCACATCCATCAAAGTTCAGACAATCTTATCCACTAATTTCAGCAAATCTTCGGTGATGCGGTTAATTTCCTCTTCCTCCCAAGGGCGCAGCGTGCCCAACATTTTTTTATCGTGCCATTCCGTGTAGCGGCGCTTGAGTTGGATCGTCCAGTCGTACAATTCCGTGCCAATGGTATAACGTTCGGCTTGGGCGAAGGCTTGGTCTAATTCATTCCTGCCAATTAAGGATTTGAGTTCCTGAATGGAAACTTTATCAATTTGCTGCGGCGATTTGAGTTGCCGGAGTATCTTTTCGGCTTTGCAAAATTCGTACAACGGATCAAAAATGACAACATCATTGCCCAAAAATTCAATGCGGAACTGGTGCAGCAAAAAATTCTTCGCATCGCTTTCCGCCATGCTGGTGTTGAGGGCAAATTTGGGTCTGCCCTTGCGGTCGCCGGTGAGGAGTTGCAGCAGCAGTTGGGAGTACCATTTTTCAAAATCAAAACCGAGGAATAAGAAAGACCGCGCTTCTTTCAGTTTCTTGCGCAGGTTATTGGGCAAGCCGTCGGGACCCAGCGCAATGCGTAGGAGTTGAAATAAATCTTCATAATCTAATATCAGCGATTCGTCCTCGTTCACACAGCCGCAGAGATTGTAAATCAAAGGGCAGTCCTTCGTCGGTTCCGGCACTTCGTCGCTGGCTTCGCCGTTGAAACGAAAAAAGCGAAAGTTATGATTGACCCCAAATTGCTCGCCGGAGGCAGCATTGGCAAGGTACGTATCCGGGTTGAGCGAGATAATCAGATGAAACGGAATTTCCAAAATCTTTTGGTAGATGTCGCTGGTAAATTCCAGGTTTTTATAAACCCGTTTGATCTGGCGCGGGGCATCCAGCTTGGCGTTTTCATCTTTAAACAGGAAAAGGGAATCTTGTTCGTAATAATACAAAATAGCGTCGGAGTCCCCATGCAGCAAAGTTTCGTGGACGTGGCGGATCAGCGACTTGCCGTCAATCTGCACAATTTCAGGACCGATGAGCAGTACGCACTTCTGTTCACGGATATCTTCGGCGAGATTTTCAACGACTTTTTGCAGCTTGGGTTCCAAGGTGAGCATGGGCGTCCAGTTTTAAAAGTAAAGATAAAAAGATATGTGGAATAGTGTAACATTTATCATTCTAGTTTCTTTTTACAGTGTATCTATTTTATATCGTACTTTTTTTGTTTATTTAATAGATATTATTATTTTTGTACCATTCTCAGAAAGAATAATATGCCACACGGTGGCTTACCCAAACAAATAGACTTCATTTTGTAACTACGATTTTACGACATCAAACAGACACACCACTTAGCTTCCACTTGCTACTATCAGCAGTAGCCTTGATTTTATTGGCTTTTCCGATGTTTTTGGAGTTTTTGGCGCACGTTCCGAATGATTCGGCGCACGTTCCGAATGATTCGGCGCACGTTCCAGATGATCGGGCGCACGTTCCGAATGATCTGACGCACGCGCCGAA
>CAZFBN010000239.1:0-4813 GCA_964517145.1 uncultured Saprospiraceae bacterium | reverse complement strand
GGATTTTGTATTTCCAACACCAATTTTGTCATTTCAATTAATTTTTTGCAATTTATTACTTTTTATACACAAAAGCCAGGAAATTAGTTGCTTGCCACGTGCAATGGCGTCTGCGTAAGTCTGCAGAATTGGAAGATAGAATTAAAAAAATGCGATTACCACTAGTGAAAGATTAAAACTGGAACTGGAATATTATAATATATTATTTTTAAATTTATTCAATATAGTTGAGTCCTTTTGAAAAGCAATTAAGTAAGCGAGCAAAATTTTCACGCAGAGCCGCGGAACTCGAAGCGAGTATAAAATGCTGATTATCAGACGCTCTGCGTCTTTGCGCCTCCACGTGAAATTTTATTTTTTAAGTACGCTAGTTAAAACTATGCCCTTTAGGGCAAGAATTTATTTGCTACTCACTTTTGAATGTAATGAGCGCAATAGAAAAATGGTTGGCGAAGCCGCCGTTTGCACTTTCAGTGCTAATCAAACCTATGGATTTTAAATCCATAGTATTTTAGTTTAAATATGCTCGATTTCTTATCCATTCAACAAAATGCTATAATTTGCTCACTTGGCTATTTTTTAGACAGATCATTGTTAAAGTTTATACATTTTTGAACAATATTCTAATTTTCAGTGGACGTTTAGTTTGAAAAAAGCATCTTATAAAGTAGATTACTTCTCGAAAATCAAATGTGTATGAAGCACTTTTCCACTCTATTTGCCATACTTCTTCTTCCGCTTAGCTGGGCTACGCTCAAGGCGCAGGATTGTGCTACCCTTATTGCTAAAAATGTGACGATTGGCGGAAAGCACATTGTACAAACCCAACCTCAGGTATTGGTGGTGCGCGGCAGCTACAGTTACAGCCTCGAGTTTATCAGCGATGAGAAGGGCATTACCGCAAAAATGTATTCAAAAGGAGGCGTAGAATTGAATCAAGAAGACGAAATTATCTTTGTTGATTCTACGAATGTGCGCCGCAGTTACCGATTTATTGAAATGGTCGAGTTGACCAAAGAAGGTAGCATGCCGGTGTACCAAAACCTCTTGCAACTCAATTTAGCCGCCATCGAATGGTTTGCCGCGGAAGATATTGCCACCATTTATGTAAAAAATAATACAAATAAAGAAATGCGAAAATTCACGGTGGTGCCAGAGCGCCAAATGGATTTTCGACGGTTGGCTGGCTGCTTTTTGCAACAATTAGATCCCTCCAAAGTGGTAGATGTAAAACTGCCGGATAGTGATTTGCCGAGCGCCCCAAAATTGGATAAACCATCGGACGATAAGCCTGCGGTGTCAAAAGATGCTAAAACAGTGAAAGTGGCAGATGTAAGTTTGTTGAACGATGAAGAATTAGCCGCATTGCGCAAGGAATTAGCCGCCACAAAGGAGCGCCTTAAAGCAGAAATCGAAACTGAAAAAACCAAATCTGAAAAGCAAAAGCAATTGCTGACACAAGAGGTTGCGCTAGCGCAGCAACAAGCCGCCGAGCAGAAGCAAAAATACGCTGATGAGGTGCTGGCAGCACGGCAGAAATCGCAGGAGGAAATTGAAAAATCCAAACAAGCAGTTGCTGAATTGGTCAAAAATGCACAAACAAAAGCTTCTACGCAAGTGGAGCAGCTCAATTTGGAGGTGATGCAAACCAAACAGCGCGCTGCCGAAGAAATTCAAAAAGCCCAATTGGAATCTGCTCAAGAAGTAGCGGCTGCGCGGGAGCGTGCTGCCAAAGAATTGAAGGAAATCAGAGAAAAAGTGGAACTTGCCAAGCAAGAATATGCCGATGAAATTGCCTCAGCTCGTGAAACCTCCAGTGCAGAGCTGACGCGCATTCGGGAAGAAACGGCGAAGCAAATTCAAATGGCACGAGAGAAAGCAACGTCCGAACAACATAAAACGGCGGAAGATGTAGTAGCTACCAAAAAGACCGCTTCTGATGAAATTTTGAAAACGCGGGAACAATTAGCCGATGAAATTGCCAAAGCAAGAGAAAATGCAGTATTGGAAAAAGAAAAACTCGCATTGGAAGTAGCCGAAGCCCGCCGCAAAGCAACCGAGGAAAAAGCCAATATTCAAGAAAACAATGCCACTGAAGTTGTCACGCTGCGCGAAAATCTTGCAAAAGAAAAAGAAACCGCTGCGGTAGAAGTTGCCAATACCAAAAAGCGCGCCGCAGAAGAAATGGCAAAAGTAAAACAACAATTGGCGCTGGAAACGGAAACGGCTCGCCAGGAAACAGATGCTGTAAAGCAACAATACGCCCAGGAAGTATTCGCTGCACGAGAAAATGCTGCCAAAGAGGTGAATGCTGCTCGTCAAAAATCGGCGGATGAAGTCGCTAAAATTCAACAAGAAAACGAAGCGCAAAAAGCAGAACTAGGCAAGCAAGTGCAGGACGCTCGGGTAGCCGCTCAAACGGAAGTGGAAAAAGCCAAGAAAGACGCCGCTGATAAAAAAGCACAATACACCGCTGAAGCCGAAGCGCAACGCAAACAATTGCTAGAGGAAGTAACAAGCGCTAAAAAAGAAGCTTCTGATGTGATTTACCAAGCCAAGCAACAGGCTACGGAGCAAGTGACCAAAGTAAAAGAAGATACCGCCACCAAAATAGCCGAAGAGTTGAAAAAGAAGGAAGAATTGGCAAAACAAATCGCCGCAGAAACCGCCAAATTACAGCAACTGCAAAAGCAAATTAAAGACGCCGAGGAAAATTTGAAACGCCTGGCGATGGAAACAGAGAAAAAGAAAAGTGGCGGGAAGTAAGATTCAGCTCATCTGAGGACATTAAATCCTTGGATGAGCTCAATTTATTACATATTGTAATTTTTTAAATTATTCAATTAATAAATTGGAATCCTTGGGACATTTAACAGTGTAGCGTAAGATTAGTTCCCTTTGTTCACCACGCGTCAATTGTATTTTCCAGGTGATCTCACCATTATCTTTATTCTTTATGCCATCGGTTAGCTCTTCATCTTCCACTTCAATGCTGCTGTCTGTTGAAACAGGCAATTGATCCTTTATTATAATGTTAATGGATTGGCTTTTATTATTTTTTATAACAATCTTATGACTGCGGGAGTCCACTCGCTTATTTCCAATAAAATTACGTTTATCAAACTGTTTTAATTTTTCTCTTTGCAACATAATACTTTTATCATGCCCTAAATAAATATCAAGGGTGTCTTTTAAATCGCGTAAATCTAATAAGGTTTTTCCCAGATAAGTATCTTCAAAAAATAAATTGGATTCACCTTCCAATAAATTATACTGCTCCCAATCTGTAATTTTAGCAGTTAAAAAAGCAGCTTTCTCAATTTTCGGGATTGCTTGATATTCATAATATGCAGGAATATCATAACGGATCAATTCAATGGTTCGATTTTTACTATCTGATTTTAAAGTATAAGGAACATCCATTACAAATTCAACAGTCGTTTGATTTTCTATTTTGGTAGCAGGTGGCGGCGTGTAGGCACGGTCTCTTTTTTCTTGTTTTTGACTGCCAGTTCCATAACCTACTACCACTACTTCTTCTAAAACCAAGGCGCTTTCTTCCATTGTCAGATTGAGAATCGAATTGGTAATAGGCACTTCATATGTTACATAACCGGTATAAGAAATAACCAGCACGGTTGAACCTAGTGGCATATTAATTGAAAAATTACCATCTACATCCGTAGTAGTACCTACTGATGTACCTTTGACTAAAATAGTTGCTCCAATTAAGGCTTCACCATTTTGATCGGTGATTTTACCTCTCACCACCGGGAAATTTTTGCCTATTCCAGGCATTATTACATAATCTGAGCGATTATTTTTATTAAAGCTTAAATAATAAGGTTGTAATATCGGCAAAGTTCCTGATTCTAAAGGATTTGCATTAGAAAATACCAATTTTACATTGTTCCAATCTTCTCTTGTTCCTTGTCGCACGTTCGCTTTGTAAGTAAGTTCAATTGGCTTATCTACATTAATCACTTTTAAATTATAAGAAGGAAACCATCCCGCATTGCCACAGAAATATGATAATTCAAAGGAAGCATTTGTCGCTTCTTTGCAAGAAACCATTACAATAAGCTGACTATTAGTGATGTAATTTTTTGTAAGGAGTATTTTTAGTTCATTTTCTAAATGTTTGATTGTCTCCTCTTTAATTTTTTGATTTTTATGAATTTTAATTTGTTCAATTTTAATGTCGCGCATCCGCTTTGAGTAATAAGCATTAATAGATTCTAAATCAATCGCTTTATAGCCTGTATCTTTCCCGCTTATAGATTTATTTTCTTTTAAAAATCCTTCTTCCTCCGTTATAGCAGCCATTAAAGCTTTATCATATTCTAAGCTATCTTTTAGTGCTTCTATTTGTGTTTTAATTAATTTAATTTTTTTCTGATCTTCCTCTTTTGTAGTAATGGTGTCTGCTAATTCGGCAGTAAATTCGTGACTGACCGAGAGTACAAGGAAATCGCCTTGCGATTTTAATCGAATACTCTGTGCATCTAAAAAAGGAGATAAACCTTTGAAAATCAATCGAGATTCTCCAGATGGAAGCTTCACTGTCGCCTGTCGAATTATTTGGGCGTTTTGCAGAAAGACAGTTACCCGTTCAATGTTAGAAATGATTGAAATATCTTTAATGTCTTGTCCGTAGGTAAATAGAGGTAACAAGATCAGCAATATGTTTAGGAGTTTATTCATACTTTTTTAATTAAAATAACGAATATAATAACTCAAGAGATGCTTCTATTTTTATTTCCTTTTGCCGTTTTGTAATTCATATGACAATTATTTTGCCTTTTTTATAAGA
>CAZFBN010000238.1:0-4905 GCA_964517145.1 uncultured Saprospiraceae bacterium | reverse complement strand
CCGACACATGGATTTTCAGTCCATTGCTCTACCGACTGAGCTACCGCACCGAGTCGAATTGTCGAATTATGATTGACAATTGTTGATTGTTTTGGTAAAACCGCGCTTTTGCGGGATAGGTTCCAAAAACGTGCGGCAAATTTAGAGCGATTTCTGAATTTACACAATACTCAAGCCATTTTTTTTAATTTTGATGCAAATTATTCTCAAAATGCCTGCAAGAATTCTAGCTGTGCCGATTGTATTTTTTTTAGCGGTTGCGCTGTATCTCGCTTTTGGTGTGGATGGGCGCTATTCGATGTGGATCGTACCGCCCTTAATTTTATTGGCAAGTATTTGGGTATTAAGCCCGCAAATTAACTGGTGGTGGTACCAGCGCTACCCGCCGGATGTAGCCGCGCCGATTCGCCAGTTTTTATTTCAATATCCTTTTTACCAGCGTTTGCCGGAAGGCGAAAAAAAGCGATTTCGCAGTCGGATGGCGTTGTTTGTGATGGGGAATGAATTTATTCCTCAAATGATGAAGGACGTGCCGGAAGACGTGAAAGCCATTGTGGCGGCGAACGCGGTAACGTTGACGATGGGTATGGAAAAATTTTTATTTCCAAAATTTGAAAATATTATTATTAATCCTAAACCCTTGCCGACGCTGCAATATCCTGAAAAATATCATGCGTCAGAAATTTATGAGCCAGATGGAGTTGTTTTGTTCTCGGCAGAACAATTGGTGCGCGGATTTTTAGAATCGACGCGCTATTTCAATATCGGTTTGTACGAATATGCTAAAGTATTCAGAATCAGCAATCCAGTGCAGTTTTATCCGGCGTTTGATGAAAATAGTTGGGACGCATTCGAACGGATCAGCGGCTTTAGCAAGGAATGGATTGAGCAATGGATCAATCTGCCAGACATTGACCCGGTGGCGGTGAGCATTGTGCATTTTTTCACTTTTCCAGAGGAATTTTTGAAGGAACTACCGGAGGTTTATAAAATGTATAGAAGCATTTTTAAAATGTAAGTTACACGTTTTGTTCTATTTGCAAAATTTTACGCTTTATTACTTCAGGAATAGGCGCTTTGCTTTTTTGACGATAATCGTAGCACACGATGCGCGTCCACCCCTCCGCGGCAACACGTTGGTGCGTTTTGCTAGCAATGACATACTGCATCCGAAAACTAAATTCATCCATTGTTTCTGGCAGCACGCGGATGGCAACGATGACCGTGTCGGGGTAGGTCACCGGCATTTTGTAGCGGCAGTAAGTCTCCGCCAAAATAATGCCCAATTCCTCCTCGCCAGTAAAATCCATAAATGCCTGAATCATTTCGAGGTACTCAACGCGTGCACTTTCAAACCAGCGTAAGTAAATGACATTGTTCACGTGTTGCGCAGCGTCCATGTCGCCCCATTGCACAGGGATTTCAATTTTTGCCGGGTAATCCTTGAGTAATTCCTGCATTGGTTCTACTTTTTTAAAAACAAGCGTAAAACTACCGTGCTGGAACGATTATTTCAAATATTATGCAAGGATCAATTTGCAAACTCAATAATCATACTGATGCAAATTCAAATCTTCGATCAAATTGATCAATTTCTCTCCATAAAATTTGTCGGTGGCATAACCTGCTCGTTTTAAGCCCATTGCCCATTTTTTATAGTCGGTTCTGCCCAATTGGTACAAATGCTTGTAGCGCGGTGCTGCCAGCAAGTGGCTGTGCGCGCGGTAGCTTTCCCAAGGGCTGTTGTAAATGCGGAAAAAATCTTTGTGCGAATCATCTGTGAAATTGCTGCAATGTCCTTTGCGGCAACTGCGCGAAAAACACTTGACACCGAAGTGATTGCGATTTTTCACCGCCAGCTTGCTATCGCCGGCATCGCTTTCAAGCAGTCCTTGTGCCAACACGATGCTAGCCGGAATGCCAAATTTTTCCATTTCGGTCTGCGCCACTTTTGAAAATCGCTTCACGTAGGCGTCTTGCTTCCGACGCTTGGCTTCGCGCGCGGCAGTCGTTTCGTTGGTTGCAAATTCCTTACCTGAATAAGTCATGTTGGAATAGGTATTTGCCAAATTATCATCGCTCCACTTTTTTTTCTGGAGGATCGGTTTTTCCGCTTTTTCCAAGATAGAAACATTGACAGGCGTGACGTCCGTTGCACCATCCGGCGCTACTAATTCTTCCATAACCACCGAAGCGCCAGGCTGAGCGCCATTCATGTAAAAATCGATGGTCAAATCTTTTTGATACACGATGTAGCCCAACACCGCCAGCACAGCTACTTTGATGCCATGTTTTTTTGCGCGTTGTTCCCAGCGGTGGCGTACAACCTGGAGGTATTTTTCCAAGTCCTTTTGCAAAGAAGTATAGGAATGATTCATCATACAAATTGTTGTGTGAAATCAAAATTAAAACAATTTGTTGTTATTTAAAATTTTTGTAAACATTTTTTTGTTTTTAAAGTGTAATTTTTTGATCCATATTTTTGATTGTCAATATTTTATTAAAAGTTTTACAAAAGTTGGAGTAGTGCAGGAAGACGCCTACTTTTGCAAAAAATTTGAAAATCTATCATCAATGAAAAAATTATTGTTTTTGTTTTTGTTGAGCGGCATTGCGCTAAGCGCGTCTGCCCAAAAATACGGTCACTTGAATTTTGGGAATTTGTTGTCGCTGATGCCAGAAACCAAGACAGCGGATGAAACGCTGAAAAAATTTCAGGAAGAAATGGTGGCAAAGGGCGATACAATGGCAAAAAAATTTCAGGACAAATACGTAGCTGCCGCTAAAGAAGTGCAAGAAGGAAAATTGTCACCGCTGCAACAACAGCAATTGGAGGAAGGCTTGAAAAAGGAGCAGGATAGTATTGTCGCTTACCAGCAAGAAGTAAGTCAAAAAGTGCAGGCAAAACGAGAAGAATTGCTCAAGCCCATCATTGATAAAGCGGAAAAAGCCATTGCGGAAGTGGCTAAAGCCAACGGATACATCATGATTTTTGATACAAGTGTGTTCAATGCGATTTTGTTTGCGCAGGATACCGATGACGTCATGCCTTTGCTCAAAACCAAACTGGGCATTAAGGACGAGGCAAAGCAGTAAAAACGCTCATTTTTGAATTATTGTACCACTGATCTGATGATTTTAAAGTCGTCAGATCAGTGCCTCAGGCGCGCTTCAACCAGCCTTTCATTCGTTGCTGAATCCGCAGAAAATCATGCAATTGACTCGCATCAATCACGCCTAGTACCTGTCCATTTTCATCTTGCACTGGACAAATATCATAATCATGCCATTGCATTTTAGTAAAAACAGTTTTTAGAGAATCCGTTAGCGCGATGGTTTCAAAATCGGTGTGAATAAATTGCTCCACCTGCTGTTCTAAAGCGTTCTCTTTCATGGCTTTAATGATGTCGTCTTCTTGCAAAACCCCTGCAACTTGTTCATTGTCATTAAAAACCAGGAAATTTTTTTCCAAACCGTGCGTCAACTCCCCTGCTGGCATTTGCATCAGGTCCGTGATTTTAAAACTGGTAAATGGCGTGCGCATCAGGTGCGTCACCGGGTGACTGTCTAGCAATCGTTCAAACCGAACTAATCGGTATTCGTTTGCTGCGGTGACAAACACAAAAATGCCAATGAAAATAACCACCGGGCTAAAATCCCACCAAAGTCCATAAATTACTAAAACAATCGCCAAAAACTGTCCAATATAAACGGCAATGCGAGTTGCCTGCACGCGCCCCAACTGCATGGATAGCAGCGCACGCAGCACTCTTCCGCCATCCATCGGAAAAGCCGGCAGCATATTGAAAACTGCCAGTGTGCCATTCAAAGCGATCAGTAAAAATAAGAAAGAGTCCAGGAGGGTCATATTTTGAGTAAAAACCCTGTCGCGAATGCCAAAATAATGTTGAATCAAGCTTTGAACTTCCTGCATTGTTTCGGCGGGTACAAAAAGAAAATAAGGCGATAGCGCCGCAATAATTCCTACATTGACCAGTGGTCCGGCAATGGCTACATAAAATTCCTGAATAGGTTTTTCTGGTAATCGTTCTAAACGAGCCACGCCACCAATGGGCGACAAAATAATGTCGCGGGTGCGCACGCCATACCGCCGCGCTGTGAGTGCGTGCCCAAACTCATGCAGCAACACGCAAAAGAAAAGTGCCAGCATAAGCAATGCCAACAAGCCGATGGCAGCCCAGTCCATATTATCGCGAAAGCCGATGTACAACACGCCCAGAAAAATAAGCCCGAAGGACCAGTGCAACTGCACAGGAATGCCAAATAATTTTGCAATTTGAATAGAACCTCGCATTTAAATCCTTTTCCACTTGTGGAGCAGCCGCGCTGTTGAATGCAGAAAATCCGCCAGCGCTCGCCCGATTTTTGTTTTAAACTCTTATCAAACGCTGCATAAATACAGTTTGTTTTTCACGAAAAAAACTGATTTATTCGCAAACTTAAATGCACAATTTTTCTACCAAAAAATACGTACTTTAAAAGCTGAAACCATAAAGGAAATTTGGTGATTCCCGGCAATAAAAAAAGGTTGCAATGAACTTGCAACCTCCAATGTTTCATAGATTAATGATACTCCCTCTTAAAAAAATTCTTAAAAATATATTTTTACATTTATTTTTGCGGAAATAATAACCTTACGAATCACATAAATGCCCATATCAGCTGGTGATTAGCTATTACTTTTTCTTTTTTTACAAATCCAAAGGTATTGAGAAAATCACCGCAATCGCAACACATCATCATGTAGTAGTCATGTCACATTAAAAATGAATTTAAGACCTTAATGACACTACAAGCTTCAAAAACCGATCAAAATTTATCTGTTTCCCATTAAGAAGCTGTTAAAAATTAAGTTTTTCCACATCTAATAGCAAGTAAACGCAC
>CAZFBN010000237.1:0-4908 GCA_964517145.1 uncultured Saprospiraceae bacterium | reverse complement strand
CCAGAAGCGTATGGAGCACCTCGATCTCGAAGCGCAAATCTCGGCGCTGCCGCCGGTGGTGCTAGGGGGGCTGATCGTGGTTCCCGCCGGGCTGCTCCACGCCATCACGGGGCGGCCCCTGCCGGCGAACACACACCCGGTCGATACACAGGTATCCGCCGCGCGCGCCCGCGCCATCGTGATGGCAACGGAGCGCAGCCTGGGCTACGAGCCGGTAGACCGCGAGTTTGAGCGCCTGGGCTACGACATCGAGAGCCGCGACCTCGCCACGGGCCGCCTGCGCTTCATCGAGGTGAAGGGGCGCGCAGCGGGGGCCGCGACCATCACGGTGACGAAAAACGAGATACTTACCTCGCTCAACAAGCCGGATGAGTATATCCTGGCGCTGGTTGAACTGATCGACGATGCGCACCACCGCGTGTCCTACCTGCGGCAGCCCTTCCAGCAGCGGCCAGAGTTCGGGGTGACGAGCGTGAACTATGATTTTGCGGAACTGCTGGCGCGGGCGACCGAACCCGCGTAGCACCCGCACGCAACGAAAGGAGGGAGCTATAGCAACCCTGACTGCTTTGTAAAACCTGGGAGCGCGCGCGTCCCGCGCGCATGCGGGCAAGATGCCCGCGTTCCCAGGTTCCTGTTTACAAATGATGTCGGACTGCTGTATGACGACCCTGACAATAGAATTGACGACGGAAGTCTACGAGCGCCTGCGCGCCGAAGCGCAGCGGCAGGGTATGGGTGAGCAAGAAACGGCGCAGGAGTTGCTGGCAGAGCGCCTGACAACAACAGAACCTACGCCCGCGCCCTCGTCCTATCCCGCGCTCGCGCCCGATGTGCAAGCACTGCTGGCAACGATGACCGATGCGGATATGATCGTTCCCCCGCGCGGCACGCCGCAGGATGCCATCCGCCTGCTGCAAAGGTAGAATGAAGAGGATGCCGCGCGCGGCGATGAGGAGGAGGCGGGCGAAGGCACCTGGGAAGATGTGCTGCGCGCGATTGACGCCAACCGCTCCTCATATCGGAAGCTCTTTCCAGCACAACAAACGAAGGATACCCTATGACTCGCAAAAAACTGATCGAAGTGGCGCTGCCGCTGGAGAAGATCAACACCGCCAGCGCGCGCGAAAAATCCATCCGCCACGGCCACCCCTCCACGCTGCATCTCTGGTGGGCGCGCCGCCCGCTCGCCGCCGCGCGCGCGGTCATCTTTGCGCAGATGGTGGATGACCCCTCGGCGCACCCGGAAACCTTCCCCACCGAAGCGGCGCAGGCCGCCGAGCGCGAGCGGCTCTTTCGCCTGATTGAACAACTGGTGCTGTGGGAGAACACGACCAACGAGGACCTGCTCCAGCAGGCACGCGACGAAATCTGGAAAAGCTGGCGCACCACCTGCGAGGAGCAGCGCGACCACCCCCGCGCAGCAGAATTGTTCAACCCCGACCGGCTGCCCGCCTTCCACGACCCCTTCGCTGGCGGCGGTGCGCTGCCGCTGGAGGCGCAGCGGCTTGGCCTGGAAAGCTACGCCAGCGACCTCAACCCCGTTGCGGTGCTCATCAACAAGGCGATGATCGAGATACCGCCGAAGTTTGCCGGCCAGCCACCGGTGAACCCCGAAGATCGCAAGCAGTTTGCTGCCGCGTGGAAGGGAGCGGCGGGACTCGCTGCCGATGTGCGCTACTACGGCCAGTGGATGCGCGACGAGGCGCAAAAGCGTATTGGGCACCTCTACCCGAAGGTGGCGGTGACAGCAGAGATGGCAGAGGAGCGCCCCGACCTGACGCCCTATGTGGGCCGGCAGTTGACGGTGATTGCGTGGCTGTGGGCGCGCACAGTGCGTAGCCCCAACCCCGCGTTTGCGCACGTTGATGTGCCGCTGGCCTCCACCTTCATGCTCTCGACCAAAGCCGGCAAGGAGGCGTATGTCGAGCCAGTGGTACAGGGCGATAGCTACCGCTTCACGGTGCGGGTGGGCGCGCCGGAAGACGCGGCGGCAGCAAAGCGCGGCACCAAACTCGCGCGGGGGGCGAATTTCCAGTGTGTGATGTCAGGGATGCCCATTGACGATACGTACATCAAGGCCGAAAGTATGGCCGGGCGTATGGGCGCGCGGTTGATGGCGATTGTTGCGGAAGGCGACCGCGCACGGGTCTACCTGGCACCGATACCAGAACACGAGGCGATAGCACAGCAGGCGCAGCCGGAGTGGGAGCCGGAAGGTGACGTACCTGCTCGACTAACGGGTGGTACCTGCGTGCCATATGGCTTATCAACATGGGGTAAACTCTTCACCCCGCGCCAACTGGTTGCCCTCACCACCTTCTCCAACCTGGTGCAGGAGGCGCGCGAGCGGGTCAAAGCGGATGCGCTGGCGGCAGGTCTACCTGCTGATGAGTGCGGTCTCGAAGCGGACGGCAGCGGCGCGGCGGCCTATGCTGATGCGGTGGCGGTGTATCTGGGACTTTCAGCAAGCAAATCAGCAGACAGCAACTCAACAATTTGCACCTGGATGCCAGGGATTAAGTATGAGGTCGTGAGAAATACATTTTCCCGGCAGGCTCTTCCAATGACGTGGGATTATGCAGAGTCAAACCCTTTTGCACATTCGTCAGGCGATTTCTTTGAGCAAGCTAAGCGTACTGTGAAATTTTTTGAGATTTCGCTCGACTCAGGAAGATTACACGTTGGTTTCGCCAAGCAAGCGGATGCTCAATCCGGAGTTAGAGACATCAGACCCATTGTTTCTACTGACCCGCCCTACTATGACAACATCGGCTATGCCGACCTGTCGGACTACTTTTACGTCTGGCTGCGCCGGTCGCTAAAACCTTTTTTCCCCAATCTCTTTGCCACCCTTGCCGTGCCGAAGGCGGAAGAGTTGATTGCATCACCCTATCGCCATGGCAGCAAGCAACAGGCAGAACAGTTCTTTCTCGACGGAATGACCAGAGCCATGCAGTGCCTTGCAGAACAGGCGCACCCCGCATTCCCTACCACCATCTACTATGCGTTCAAGCAGTCAGAGCGCGAAGGCACCGACGGTATTGCCAGCACCGGGTGGGAAACCTTCCTCGATGCCGTCATCCGTGCTGGCTTTGCCATCACGGGCACCTGGCCGATGCGCACAGAACGACAAGGACGAATGATAGGCAATAATACCAACGCTCTGGCCTCCTCCATCGTGCTCGTCTGCCGCGCGCGGCCCCACGACGCACCCACGATTTCCCGCCGCGACTTCCTCGACGCGCTCAAGGACGAACTGCCCACGGCGCTGCGGCTCTTGCAACTCGGCAACATCGCGCCGGTAGACCTGGCGCAGGCCGCCATCGGCCCCGGTATGGCGGTCTACACGCGCTATGCCTCCGTGCGCGACGCCACCGGCACGCCCCTTTCTGTGCGCGAGGCGCTCACGCTCATCAACCAGACGCTCGACGAGGTGCTGGCCGAACAGGAGGGCGATTTCGACTCCGACACGCGCTGGGCGCTGGCCTGGTTCGAGCAGTATGGCTTCAACGAGGGCGAGTATGGCGTAGCCGAAACGCTTTCCAAGGCCAAGAATACCAGTGTGAGCGGGATGGTGTCGGGGGGGTTGCTCACCTCTCGCGCCGGCAAGGTGCGGCTGCTGCGCCCCGACGAACTGCCCGCCGATTGGGACCCCACCACCGATACGCGCCTCACCGTCTGGGAGATGGTGCATCACCTGGTGCGCAGGCTTGAGCAGCAGGGCGAGGAGGCAGCGGCGCGGCTTGCGGCGCGGATAGGCGGCGAGCACGCCGACAGTGCGCGCGAACTGGCCTACCGCCTCTATGCCGTCTGCGAACGCAAGAAACGCGCGGCGGAGGCGCTGGCCTACAATGGCCTGGTGCAAAGCTGGCCCGAAATGATGCGCCTGGTGCGCTTGCAGCAGGGAGATGTTGTGGAGCAGCAGGGAATGTTTGGCGAATAGACCACAGGCAGAAAGGGAAAAGAACATGAGCGAAACCATTGTATTGGAACTGCCCGACACGCTGGTGCAAAACGCCCGCACCATTGCCCGCCAGACCCGGCGACAGGTGGAAGATGTCCTGATTGAATGGCTGCAACTCGCGGTTGAAGGCACGCCTGTGGAACTGCTGCCCGATGAGCAGGTGCTTGCGCTGCGTGATATGCAGATGAGCGATGCCCACCAGCAGGAGTTAAGCGACCTGCTGGCACAGCAGCGCGAACAACCGCTTGCCGCAACCGAGCAGGCACGCCTGGACGAACTGTTGCTGGTGTATCGCCGCGGTATGGTGCGCAAAGCGCAGGCGATCAAGGTGGCGGTGGAGCGCGGGTTGCAGCCGGCGCCGGTGAACTGATGGCGCGCAGACCGATACCTGCCGATATTGACCGTCGTGTACGTGCAGCAGCGCGCAATCGTTGCGGCTACTGTCTGAGTCCGCAACACCTGGTCATGGCGCGCCTGGAGATTGAGCACATCGTGCCGCTTGGCAAAGGTGGCAGCGATGATGAAACCAACCTGTGGCTTGCGTGCCCGCTGTGCAATGGACACAAGAGCGACAAAACCGACGCAACCGACCCGGAAACAGGTCTGGTGGTGCGGATGTTCAACCCGCGCACGCAGGTCTGGCACGACCATTTTTGCTGGAGCGAAGATGGCCTGCGCATTCTTGGCACCACCCCTGTCGGGCGCGCAACGGTGCGCGCGCTGCTGCTTGATTGTGATGAAGATGCTATCGAGGTGCGCCGCTACTGGGTGATGGCCGGCTGGCATCCACCAGAACCGTGAGGGTCGAACGCACGCACCGCAAGCGAAGGAATACTGCTCGCAAGCTCGTTCCCAGAGTTAAACGACAAATTACAAAGGAGACACAATGGCAATCACCAATCATGACCGCGTGACCAAAGCCCTCGACCTGCTGCGGGAGG
>CAZFBN010000236.1:0-5138 GCA_964517145.1 uncultured Saprospiraceae bacterium | reverse complement strand
CAGCTGACTCTTAATCAGCGGGTCAGGGGTTCGAGTCCCCTCGAGTGTACAAAGTTTTAAGTCCCACACTTTGGGACTTTTTTGTTGGTAGAGCAGTCCCGATTCATCGGGACGGGTCAGGGGTTCTCCCGATTCATCGGGACCTCGAGTGTACAAAGTTTTAAGTCCCACATTATGGGACTTTTTTGGTTGGTAGAGCAGTCCCGATTCATCGGGACCTCGGGTTTAAGATTATAATTTATTCCAGTCTTTTCTCTTTTTCAATTAATACTTCATATTCATCAATTAATGGATGTTTAGTACTCCTTAACATTTCTAAGAATTTGGTTTCAAACCATTCCTTTTCTTCTCGGCTTCCGTTGAATAATTTCCAGATATCTTTCCCTTTCTTTTTATGCGCCATTATTAAACTTTCAAGATTGTGAATCTTATCGGCAACCGATATAAGTTTTACGTCAACAGTTGCATATCTTACTGATTCTATGTATTTCGACTTTTTATCTTTCCAGGAGAGTTTCGTGTCCTGTGTCAGAGCTTCTACCATTCCCACAACCGTATCGTTTAACTCTTTTCTCAATTTCTCTTTTGTGTAGTTGGTATCCTCTAAAACATCATGTGTAAGGGCAGCAGCAATTACTTCCGGAGGAGCTCCGTAACTTGCAAGCTTCAAAGCAACCATAATTGGGTGAGTGAAGAATGGCTTTTCGTCGCCTTTTCTTACCTGTCCTTCGTGTGCCTTGATGCATATTTCAAGAGCCTTTTCAACAATCTCAACACCGTAAAATTCACTGTCCCTTCCTTCTCTGCGTTTTTTCATGTCAATAAGTTGGCTATCCATATTTAAATCTTTTATCTCTTCCATTATACATTTTCCCGTTCTTTCCATAAGATTTATAAATACCTGATTTTCATTCCCACCACCTCTTGGCAGTGACGCAAAAAATTGTTTTTCATCATCGTATTCATTTATCAGGTCCAACCAGTACCAAATCTTAAAATCCAGTTCCCCAAGGTCGCTCTCGTCAATTTTTATTTTTGAATAGGGTTTTAATTCTCCAAAATCCTTTACAACCTTGCTCGTTTCAAGAATTGTATCTTCATCTGATATAACCCCTCCTGAAAGCATCTTGATGCTTTTGAAACATTCTGATGTATTGTTTACAAGATACACCTCAAACAAAAACTCTGTTATGTCTTTGCTGAAGTCGATGAATAAACCCTCAATGGTTTGTTTCGTTTGGTTTTCCATTTGTCTATCCTTTCTGTTTGATGTTTGTTAATTATTCTTTCTATTACAAATATACTAACACATATAGGTCACATAGAGTCCTATATTAAAAATTTCTCATTATTAGAGTAGGACTTTAATTTACCCATATTCATTATTATATTTAACAAAAAAATGCACTCAACTATATGGATAAAACGTTAACAAAAGTGCTGCTCACAAGACTGATAAAAATTGACTCACTAATCAAGCAGGGATATATTCATAATGACCCCGTAAATAAAAGGTCTTTGGCTGAAGAACTTGAAATCTCAGAAAAAACAATTCAGAGGGATATTGAATACATGAAAACGGAATATGATGCACCTATAGAATATAATCGTAAAACAAGAAACCTTTACTATTCCAAGCAATTTACATTGAGCCCTTTATCATTAAACGAATCAGACTTCTTTATGCTTGCTGTTACAGAAAAAGTATTGAATCAATATAAAGGTACATTATACGAAAACCGGGTGAAGACATTTTTCAATAAAATTAATTCACTTTTTGATAATAAAGAAATGATTCAGCTTGAAGATGTGGATGAATTAGTAAGTTTTAATCTTGGACCGGTTAAGGAATTAAACAAAGGAGTATTTGATATTATAGAAAAAGCAATAAGGTATCAAAGAACAATAAAAGTTGATTATACATCGCTGAAAGAAAAGAAACGTCAGAAAAGGGAATTTAATCCATATCACCTCAGGAATTACAAGGGTGACTGGTATATAATTGGTTACGATTATACTAAAAAATCTATTCGGGTTCTTAATTTATTAAGAATCAATTCGGCTGAATATATCGGCAGGAAGAAGTTTGTTATAATTGAGAACTTTGATATAAATAGTTACTTTAAGTTCAGCTTTGGTAATTATATTGGAAAAAAAGTCTATGAAGTTAAGATAAGATTCTCGCCTGGACTATCTCCTAGAATAAAAGAAAAAATTTGGCATCACACTCAGGAAATAAAAGAATTCAAAAATGGAAGTATCATTTTAAGTTTTAAATTGAACTCAACAAAGGAAATCAAAAAATGGATTCTCCAGTGGGGCAAAGAGTGCGTTGTTTTATCCCCAAAAGAGCTACACGCTGAAATGAAGAAAGAAATAAAGGAAATGAATAAAGAATACAATAAACAGTAAATATAGGGTACCGGATTCAAGATTATCAATAATTTCATTTGCAAGTACATCAGGGTCGGGCAGATTATCAAGGTCGGCAAGACTCTTGTCTTTAAGCCAGAATATATCAAGACTTGTTTTGTCTCTTTGTGCAACTTCCTCTTTTAAGACAGTGCAAAAGTTTCGGATTTTTGAAATAATAGTTGAAGAATTTTCGCTTATATTTTATGATTTAACAAATTCAATTAAAGGTTTATAATTATTCTTATCGGCTTCTTTTAATGCTGAAATATATTTGCTTCTTATGTCACTCTCGTGGTATAAATCCTTATCACCCCATGTAAATACCGGTTGTTCTAAACTTTTCATAAGCATATCCGTTACAAATCTTGAGTGCCTTCCGTTTCCATTCGGGAAAAGATGAATCAGTACAAGGCGATGATGAAATCTTGCACAAATTTCTTCCGGATTGTATGTCTCATTTTCTATCTGGTATTTTACATCCTCACAAAGATTTTTGGTCATCTCATAAATTTGAGCAGCCTCAACACCAATATTTTTTGCGGACTTTCTAATTAATTTTACCTATAGGTGTATATTACATTCTCCAAAATATACTTATAGGTATATCGCAAGTGTTAAATTAATTCACATTATGCCTATTTTTGAATGAATTTATCACATTCTCCAGACATGTTCCTCTTTTCTTTTTAATTTGAGTCTTGAAAATGTCCGGAAAAAGTTATAATGTTCTAAATTTATTTTTTAACAGTATCCCTATAATAGATTAAATATCCGCCTACTCTTTTTAAAAACCTTATGTTCGGATTTTCCTTAATAGTTTTTTCAATGTTTTGACTTTTACTGACAAAATATACAGGCTTATCAATCTCTCCGTTTAAAAGCCATTTTGAATCAAGGCTGTTTTTATTTTCAGGGTTTTTCTTAAATGTATAAAATAAATGTGCGTAACTTTTGAACCCAACAACATCGCAATACACATCTTCATATTGAATGGATTTATAAAAATCTACTATATCTTTCTGTAAATGTAAATCAATTTTAGGGGAAAAAGTCTTTAATGAAATGTTTATTCCTATTGCATATACAGCAAAAAGAGTTATTACACCTGCATATAAACCTTCTTTGTATTTTCTTCTAATCAAAAAGAATATCAATACTCCTGCCGGAAGTAATATAAACGCTATGGTCTCAAACCCTGTCCAGACAACCGGTTTCATTATCAGAGCCGTTGCAAAATCATCACTAACCTTATCAATCCAGCTTTCTTTGTATTTAAACAACAGGGGTAAAGAGATTACAACAATTGTCATCAAAACAGATGCAGCTGCCAAAACCCAATCTATCCATCTTCCCCATACAGATTTATTATTTATAACATTATAAATAAAATATGCTGCAAGAAAAGTAACAGGGAAATAAGCAAGAGATGAATAGTGAACAATTTTGGTCTTAACTATTGAAAATAGAATCAAAACAACCCAGAACAATATTACCATCCATGTATGATAACTTTTCCGGACTTTAGAGTCGGATGAGATTTTTTTAAATCCTTTTATGGCTAATATAGATGCCGGAAATAATCCTATAAGAATAATCACAAAATGATAATAAAAAGGACCGCCGTGACCTGCGTCCTGAGTTGAAAATAATCTAATCTGATAAACGATGAATTCCCGCAAGAAGAAAAATCCGTTCTGAAAAGTTTCAATTCCGAACCATGCTGTAGAAACAATGAAAGCTGCTATAATAAAATAAAATAGTTCTGTAAATTTTAAATTAAACTCTTTTCGTTTTAAAAGCCAATAAACTGCTAATACTAAAATTACGATAAGCAAGGCAACAGGTCCTTTTGTCAGAATTGCAAAGCCTGTAAATAATCCGGAAAGAATAATCCATTTAACGGATTTTTTCCCGCCGGCATCGATAAATCTGCCGTCATTAGAAAATCGAAAAAGAAAATATATCCCAAGAAAAATGAAATAATTAAATACCGGGTCTATCATCCCCATCATAAAATAAAACTGCGGGAAAAACGAACCTGTATATATTAACACCCATAACCATCCCATCTTATTGTCAAAATGGTATTTTCCAATAAGGAATAAAGTTAAAAGTGTAATAATTCCAAAAACAGCATTAGGTAATCTTGCAGCGAATTCATTAACTCCGAAAACATTCATACTTGCTGCCTGTAGCCAAAAGAAAAGAGGGGGCTTTTCCCAAAACGGGATGTAATTAATTGTTACTTTTGAGTAATCACCATTAATTATCATTTCCCGTGAAGCTTCTGCGAAATTAATTTCATCCCAATCGAAGAGAGTTGTATTATTCAGGTTTGGAAAAAACAGCACAAGTGAAAATACAATAATTATGAAATAAGGAAAAAATCTTTTTATTAAGGGCATTTTTAATTATTTTGGCTAAAATACAGATTTAACGAAGTCCTTTCAATGGTAAAGGCAATTGGCAACAAGAAAATGTGTGAATCATTCGAAGGTTATATTCTTTCATTATTAAAATAATAAGATTTGAACAATCCGGATTTATCTAAATATAAAAACTTATTTGTTTACTACTTCTCAGGGACAGGAAATGCTTTTAAGGCATCGGAATGGCTGATTGAAAAGGCAAAGGAATACGGAATTAGCATTTCATTAATTTCCATTGGCAGATTTGAAAAGATTGAGAAACCTGTTACAAATAACGAAACACTGATTGCATTC
>CAZFBN010000235.1:0-5305 GCA_964517145.1 uncultured Saprospiraceae bacterium | reverse complement strand
TTCAAGCAAACCATTCACAAAACAAAAGCTGAATTTCACTATTTTTCCTTTGAACGAAGAATTTGGAACTTTAGAAAGTAAATCTTTGAAATGCAAGCTTTTTTATGATGATTCTGACGAAAAAGGATTATTAATGAGTTGTTTATCAACACTAATTTGCCGCAAAATTGGATTGAAATTTGAGAAAATGATGAAGAATACGAGCAAATATTGTTGAAATGTTTACTCAAATTTGAAATCCATTTCTCCCTTTCAGATGTTCTCTCTTTTGTTTTGAGTCTATAGTCTAAAATCTAACGTCTCCGAAACCCATGCAGCACTTCGAGCACATCAGCGAGTATCACCGCCACTTTCGCCTGCGCGCGCCCAAGCACCCGCTGGTGGATACCTATAAATATGAGGATACGAATCAATCTGTCAAGCGCTGGACCGATCCACACACCACGGGTTTTTACCGGCTGTCGCTGAAGTGGGGCGGCGAGGGCACGATCCTGTATGGGCGCACGGAGTACGATTATTCCGATGGCATTTGGCTGTTTTTCTCGCCGAACCAAATGATGGCGCTCAGCGGCGTGATGAATTGGACGGGCTATGCGATTTTAGTACATCCACAATTCATTGAAAATCATCCGCTTGCACAGCGCATTCGACAGTTTCCCTTTTTTGGCTATGCTTGCCATGAGGCATTACACGTTTCGGAGGGTGAAAAGCAAATTTTGGTGGATATTTTTGAAAAATTTCATCAGGAATATCATAACGCTGCTAATTCATTTAGTGTTGATATTTTAATTTCTTACATCGAGTTAATGTTGGGCTATGCGGATCGTTATTACAAGCGGCAATTTCAAACGCGCGAAGTGGTTTCCAACCATACTTTGACACGGTTTGAGCATTTAATGAATGATTTTTTTGCTAAACGGCAATATCAGGAGTTGGGGCAGCCCAAAGTGGAGTTTTTTGCGCAAGCGTTGAATTTATCTCCAAGTTACCTTAGTGATTTAGTCAAGGAATATACCGGCAAAACCACACTCACGCACATTCACGACCGCCTGATCGAAGAAGCCAAATTATTATTGTCACAAAACCGCACCGTGTCGGAAGTCGCGTACGACCTGGGATTTGAATATCCGCAGTATTTCTCGCGCTTTTTTAAAAATAAAACCAATTCCTCACCGACGGATTTTCAAAAATCCGGGAAAAGTGTACAAGCCTCCTGATTTTGTATAAGGCTTTCCTTCTTTGAAGTCTGTAATTTTGCTAAAAAATAAATAGCATTATGCAAAAAGTAAATCTTGGAAACAGCAATTTGCAAGTGTCGCGAATCGGGCTGGGTACGATGGGCATGTCCGAATTTTACGGTCCGCGCAATGACGAACAATCCATCGAAACCATTCACCGCGCCATTGCCGAAGGCATCAATTTTTTTGACACAGCGGATATGTATGGTCCTTTCCATAATGAAGAGTTACTGGGCAAAGCCTTTGCCGGCAGACGTGACGAGGTCATTATCGCTACAAAATTTGCCAACGAACGAAATGAAGCAGGCGCTTTCCTAGGTGTCAACAACCGCCCGGAGTACATCCGCAAAGCGTGTGAGGACAGCCTCCGTCGCCTGAGAGTGGACATGATTGACTTGTACTACATGCACCGACGCGACCCAAATATTCCTGTCGAAGACAGCGTTGGCACGATGGCAGACTTAGTAAAAGAAGGAAAAGTACGCTACCTGGCGCTTTCAGAAGTATCGGCGGACACCATTCGCAAGGCGCACCAGATTCATCCGATTTCAGCCGTGCAGAGTGAATATTCACTTTGGACGACCGACATGGAGGCAGAGGTTATTCCCGCCGTTCGTGAAATTGGCGCGACGTTTGTGCCCTACAGCCCGTTGGGACGTGGTTTTTTAACCGGCAAAATTAAAAACATCGGTGAACTGGCGGAAAACGACTGGCGTCGGTATGGACCGCGTTTTCAAGGTGAAAATTTTGAAAATAACCTGAAAATCGTGGAAGCGGTAGAAGCCATTGCGACAGAAAAAGAGGTGAAGCCAAGTCAGATTGCCCTTGCCTGGGTTTTACAAAAAGGGGAAGACTTTGTACCAATTCCAGGTACTAAACGCATCGAATACCTGCTGGAAAATATCCAAGCCGTGCATGTGCAATTGACGTCTTCAGAAATGGAGCAACTGAACAGCCTGAGTGCAATGGTGGCGGGTACACGCTACCCTGAAGCGTATATGGGTGCATTGGGCAACTAAGAGAATAAACATTGCTGACAGCAATTCGGGGTGCTGTCAGCAATGCTATTAAAATTCTTCAATCAATTTTTTCTTCATTTGCTCAAACTCCTCGGTGGAGATGATGCCTTGCTCTTTCATTTCTGCGAGTTGTTTGATGCGTTCCAGCACCGTGTTCTGGTCAGCGGCTGAGGGAGTCGGCTCAGGTTTTGGCGCGGCGGTTTTAGCCTTTTGCGCATCCGTTTCCTTTTTCAGGTCTTCGGCTACTTTTTTGCCTTTTTCAAACTTCTCTTTGTACGCTTTTTTTACGCGCTCCACGTCAAAATCGAGGATAGTACCGCCCAGTTCAAAATGTTTTTTAAACACTTCACCCAGTGCATACGTCGAAGCGCCATTAAAAATGGACAACGTCACGCCACCAATGATTGTACCGATGCCTGGCAATAATTTCAACGCACTACGTACGCCCATTTTGGTCAAAATAGAAGTAGAAAGCGCGGAAACAATGGCTTTGCCTTGGTTTTCTTTAAATTCTACTCCATATACTTTGCACAATTGGCGAATCATATCCAACTGCACTGCGCCCGCGGCGATGACGTCCATAAACGGCAACGGAATGAAACCCACACCCATAGCCAGCAGCATATGATTGCGAATTACACTCTCGGCATGTTTAGAACGTTCCTGCTTGAGTTCATCTTTATTCTCGCTCATGAATTGTTTTTTTATCGTTTTTGCAGCGAATTTTAATAAATCTTTTTTATCAAACATGTCTTGTATCACAATTTGGTTTCAATATTAAGTGTATTTCTTGCAAACGCACATCTTTTCTCGACCACCGACTTAATTTAAACGCCAAATCCTACCTTTTTGTACAATAATCTGATAAACAACCTCAAATAGCTTACATCAAACATCAACTTTTCTGATTTTAAAATTTAATCCACCAGCCAGACCTTAACCCTTCCGACATCGAATACGTCACCCGATCAACCGGCACGCCTTTCGGATTGAGTAAAATAATGGTTCCTCCTAAATTTGGCAATCGCACTTGTTTCAAGGTAAAAATGCCATTTTGACCAGGTTGAACGACCAAACTTGCGATGCGCTCTCGTTCGCCACTTTTGTTTTGAATTTGCCAGCCTGTCAAATCTACCACTTGATTCGTAGTATTCATCAGTGCCACCATTTCATTGCCCCGATCCGTGCCTTCTGGATTGACCATAGCCGCAGCAATGCGAATACCCGCATACACCTCTTCAGGAGTATCCACACCACCATTGTTTTTACCATCATCAGGAGTTGGCGCGCCTTCCCATTCCAATGCAAGTTGAACAGCTTTGTAAGCATTCACTTTGCCAAAGCCAAACCAATCAGAATGCCCATTTTCATTGTAAACGCCTTTACGCAATCCCAAAACTGGATCGGGCGACTCGTCCACAATTTTATCTGCTGTTTTTTGCAAAATATCGCGCACCTGCTCTCCGGTCAACGTTGGATTGGCAGCAATTACCAATGCCGCCGCCCCAGCTGCAATGGGCGTAGCCGCTGAAGTTCCACCAAATTGATCTGTATAACGGGAGCCGAGCAACTCATTATAAGCGGTCCAGATACTTTGTCCGGGCTGTCGCAATTGAAAATCAATGGGATGCACATTGTCGCTGGGCGCACACACATCAATCTCTTTGCCCCAATTGCTATAAGCCGCTTTGCGATTTTGACTGGTGGACGCCGATACTGCTATCACGCTTGGATGCGCAGCATGACCATTCACAATGGGTCCGGTGGTCTCTTTCAAACCTTGCGAAGGATGCCTCCAAATGAATCCCTGATTTTGCATATCGCGCACAGGCGCATTGTAATTGCCAGCTGCAAACAAAATTACACAGCCTTTGCCACGTGGTCCGCCGGTTTTGGAAAGCTCTGACAACTGGCTGTATAAAAGTGAAGAAAGGGGCGCATAAACCGGCACGGGTCCCCAACTGCACGAAATCACATCAGCATGCGAGCCCGTATATTTAAAAATTTCAAATAACAAATTATCATCTGCTGTCAAGCCAAATCGAATTGGCATGAAAGCACAGCCAGGCGCACTGCCTACAATGCCGCTGCCATTTTCCTCCCCAATGGCAAGCCCGGCACAAGGTGTACCATGAAAATCTGCACGCATAGCAGAGGGCAAAGCATCGCCATCCACAAAATCTTTTGCAAAAACGATTTTTCCAACGCCATTCAAATCAGGATGCCCTAAATCAAACCCATCATCAATGACCGCTACCACTACGTTTCGATTGCCCCGTGTGATGTTCCAGGCGCTGGCGGCGTCAATATTCGCTTCGGGCGACAACTCAATGCCGCTCGTGCTTTTCAAATGCCACTGGTTGCGATAGAGTGAATCTGTTGGTGTATAAAAGTTTTGAAAACGGTTAACTAGATTGGGCTCAGCGTACAAAATTTCCGGGCGACTTTGCAAATCCTCACTCACTTTTATCGGGTTTTTCCCAGCCGTTTTAGTCACTTGCAGCAACATGGTGACAGTAACTTGTTCTTCAAACGATTTTACAAATCGCAAGCCATGTTGTTGTAAAATGGACTCGATGGTGCCGGTAGAAGTGCCTTGTTTAAAGGCAACCATCAGCAAATCGGTCAAGTAATAAGTCGTTGCCGGATCGCCTTGCGGGTGATACGCATGGTGGCAAATCGCAGGCATCCGTTCATTGGTACGCATGCCACGCATCACCTCATCCAGCGCCCCTTCTTCAATTTTTACTTTATAAAGATTGGCAAATACATGTTTTACTTCCTCGACCGGCTCTAGGCGTGTCAATTCCTGTAAACTTCTGGAGTCGCTTACCAAGGTTGTAAATACTTCAGGTTCTTTTTCTAAAAGGATTTTTTCGCCGCCGCGAAAAAGGTAGTTATCGGAAGCCATAGGTTGGGTTTACTTTTCTGAAAAATCAAAAATTAACAGATATGATTTAAAACGCGTCCACTATTCAAATGATTGAATATAAGTTGTACTTTTTACAAATTAATTTCAATTTCCTTTTGTTGGGCTTTCAAAATTAA
>CAZFBN010000234.1:0-5441 GCA_964517145.1 uncultured Saprospiraceae bacterium | reverse complement strand
GGATCGCAAAGATATGCAGTTTTGTAATTTTTACAAATCTTTTAGCAAGATTTTTATATTTTTTTCTGCCGATCTGAATGTTTGCTGCCACTTTCGGAAAGCGGATGCAAAGATAAGACCGTTTTTCTTTTCGTCAAGCTTTTTTAAAAGTTTTTTTCATTCTTTCTCACTTCTTTTATAAAACCTTGGCAGTCAATGGCATTTTTAGTAGAAACCTTTTACTTACATGGTCTAGCATTTTACTAGCGCAGGAAATCAACCTTAAAATGGGAAATTCAGTTCCAGAAAAACGTAAAAAATGAATTTTCTTAAATCTAAAGTGCTTTGGACTAACAATTGTTAAAATGGCAAATTTCCCATAAATTATTTTTTCCCTACTCGATCTCGTCTAACTTCACAGTGCTTCGTATTTAAGGAACTTCTTAACGCGGGTAAATAGAGCGATGGTTTCTTGAAGTTGTAAAAAAGTATATTTTTGTGCGGATTTTTAAAATTGGAATTTAGAAATTGCAAAATTTTTAAAAATTGCCGAGGTATTTTGATAAGATGCTTACTATTGATACTTTAGATGCTATTAATACTTTATACATTAGATACTGTTGATGTTTTAGATGCGATTGATATAGTTGGTAATTAGTTGAATCAGCATAAATTAAATCACTCTACAATGAAGAAGCATAATTTTAGTCCCGGTCCGGCAATATTACCGCGGAGTGTGATGGAAGAGGCAACGCAGGGCATTCTGGATTACCAGGGTTCAGGCTTGTCCATTTTGGAAATTTCGCACCGCAGTGCAGCGTTCACAGCAGTCGTGGATGAGGCAATTGCGTTGGTGAAGGAATTACTCAGAATCGGCGATGACTACGACGTGCTGTTTTTGACGGGCGGCGCGAGTATGCAGTTTGCAATGGTACCCATGAATTTTCTGAATGAAGGCGAAACAGCCGCCTACCTGAATACCGGAACATGGTCGGATAAAGCGATCAAAGAGGCAAAATTGATCGGAAACGTGGTAGTGCCTGCTTCTTCAAAAGAGCAAAACTATACGTTTATTCCTAAAAATTATGAGCTGCCACAGGATCTCGCCTACCTGCATTTGACTAGCAATAATACGATTTTTGGCACTCAATATCATTCGTGGCCCACGACGGATGCGCCGATTGTAGCGGATATGTCATCCGATATTTTTAGCCGCCCGATTCCGATGGAAAAGTTTGGACTGATTTACGCAGGTGCTCAAAAAAACGCAGGTGCCGCAGGCGTAACGCTGGTGATTGTGCGCAAGGACATGTACGACCGGGTGAAGCGCACCCTGCCTTCAATGCTGAAGTATGACACGTATGCAAAAGAAAATTCTTTGTACAACACGCCGCCTGTATTTAATATTTATATAACCATGCTGACCTTACGCTGGGTGAAGGCGCATGGCGGACTCGACGGCATGGCAAAACACAACGAAGAAAAGGCGATGCTTTTGTATGATGAAATTGATAAAAATCCATTCTTCATAGGCACAGCAGCATTGGAAGATCGTTCGCGGATGAACGTGACTTTTCTGACTACGGAGTCGGCCATGGAGCAGCCCTTCCTGGATGCTTGCAAAAAAGAAGGCATCGTAGAAATCAAAGGGCACCGCTCGGTGGGTGGTTTCCGTGCTTCTATTTACAATGCAATGGATAAGTCGAGTGTGCAGGTATTGGTAGATGTAATGCGGGATTTTGCGCATTCACAGGGATAAAAAAGACCAAGCAATAACGTGACTTAGTGAATTATATTTTTTTGCAACAAAAAGTGTCAAGTTTTAAATAGAATTTGGCACTTTTGTTTTATGAAGAAGAAAGAAGAGACGTTTATACTGGAGATTGACGGGAAAAAAATTCCGGCGCGAGTGGTACAAGAACAGCGGCAAAGCGTGCGCATGTCAACAGGAAAAGCAGCAGTGGTGCTGCGGATGCCCTTGCGCCTGAGCGCTCGCGAACAGAATGACTATTTGAATAAATTCAAAGCCTGGCTCGAAAAAAAATCAGCTCAATACCCTGAACTGTTGGCGCGCTTTGAAAGCAAGGATTATCAGGAAGGCGATACCCTGATTGTTGGAAAAAGAAAATATCTGCTAAAAATAAACTACGCCGATAAAAGTACGAGCAGCGGTCGATTGAAAGCAGGTGTTATCACCTTGAATTTGAGTCAAAAAGCCAGCCAAAAAAACATTGGCAATCTCATAAGCCGGCTGGTTGGACAGGATTACCTGGCAGAAGTGAGCCGACGAACGCAGGAATTGAATACAAAATATTTCAAGAAGCCCATTCATTCCATCGTTTTAAAAAATTTGCACTCGCGCTGGGGCAGTTGCTCTAGCAAAGGAAACATCAATCTTTCTACGCGTTTGCTTTTTGCGCCGGAGGAGGTACAAGACTACGTCATCATCCATGAATTGGCGCATTTGGTGGAAATGAATCACTCGCCACGTTTTTGGAAATTAGTAGCGGATGCTATGCCAGATTATAAAATGAAAGAAAAGTGGCTGAAAGACAATGGTGAAAAATGCCGGTTTTAAAAAGCTATTAATTACCGTTATACATATTAAATTTCTCTTAAATACTTATGCTCATGTTCCCTGAACCTACTTGAAAATCTGCGAGCAATACCTATTCTTTTTGCAAAAATGCCTGCACCCGCCGCACTGCATTATGCCGCACATTCAAATAAAATAAATTATAATCGCCGATGTGATAATTCGGATTTCGGTATAAAAAACTCCACGGAAATTTGGGTTTTGTAATCCACAAAAAACCGTCTTCAATTTGCGCATCCACCAGATTGGGATAAATAATGCCAAATTTTTGCAGTACTGCCCCTTCATTCAAAGTATCCGCCGCATAATTCGTTTTCGAATTCCACGTCAATGGATTAGTAACCACTACTTTTTCTCCTTTCGTATGCCATTCGGGGAAATGTCCTTTCTGAAAAGTGCGCCAACTTACAAAACAACCCGTCTCAGTCGCTGAATCACAAGGTTTTATGTGACTAAAATAATTCGCTTCTACCTGAATTCCCACCAAATAAGCGACTACCAATTGCGCTTGCAAAGGAGTTCCTTCAAAATATTCTTTTAACAATCTTTTTGCATGCGTAGTACCCTGACTGTGTGCAGCTATGATAATCGGGCGACCTCTATTATACTGTTTCATGTAATGTTCAAATGCTCTTTTCACATCAGAATATGCCACTTCAAATGCTTTTTTTTGTGCAACGGTATCATCCGTAAAATAGGCGCTAATGTGGGCTTGTCGGTAACGCGGCGCATACACGCGCCCTGCCGCATTGAATAAACTGGCTTGATATAAAATGGTACTTTCGTCGGTTTTTTTATTCAAATCCAGATCAAACGTGGAAGCATTCCAGGGTTCGCTCTTGCGTTTTTCGGTATAAGTCGTTGGGTGTAAGAAGAATACATCGGCTTCGGCGCTTGCCTGCGTGTCCTGCATGGTGTCCACCGGAAGCTGGTCGGCATTGTCCATTTTAGTGGGCAAAGCTGCCCAGTTGCTGGGGTCAAAATAATTGGGTGCCAGCGGCGTGCCACTTTCGTGTAATAAATAACTCGTTGGTTTAGAGCAAGCTGCTAACATTATTAGCACGAGTAAATAGAATATTCTCATACTTCAGGATTTTATAATCAGATTACAGAACAAACCGTTTTTTTGTTGTCTGACATCGGCATTATCCATTAAAACAGGTAAATTCTTTCCAAACGATTCTCAAAAAGATAAATTTTCCTACTTTTATCAGATTCTTTTCACCTAAAACAAGCACTGCTATGAAAACCAAATTGTACAGATTATTTCTTTACGCTTTTCTGTTATGCGTACATTCTGCATTTTCACAAGATTATAGCAAAGATACCGAAACGATTGAAAGCACCATGCAAGCGGTGCTGGAGGTGATTTCTGGTCCGGCAGGTAAAAAAATTGACGTGGCGCGCTTCCGCAATCTGTTTAAAGGAGATGTAAAATTTCTCATTCGCAGCAAAAATAAAGATGGACAACTGGTCATCCGCGAAAGCTCGGTGGAGGACTATGCCAAAAACATCATGCCGCGCATCGAAGCCCAGGATTTTTTTGAAACCGTGGGCAGCCTCACGATTGATCGTTACGGCGACATTGCTCAGGTTTTTATGGTCTATGAAACGCGAAGAACTGCGACAGGCGAGCCTTTCGACAAAGGCATCAACAGTTTTCAACTTATTTATGACCAAAATCGCTGGTGGGTGGTGAGCCTCATGTGGCAAGCCGAATCGAGCGGGGTGCCCATTCCGAAAAAATATTTGAAAGCAAAAGGTAAATAATTTGACGTGAGTTATGGATAAGCTGAATTATATTGATAATCAAGTAATAAATACTTGATAGAATTCACAAAAATGATACCCCCCACGACGATTTCTTTATTTGAACCACCTTAGCCACCTAAGAATTGTATTTCCTAAGGTGTACTTAGGTGCCTAAGGTGGTAAAAACAACGATTTAGCTGCGCTAAATCCATTATTCAAGTTATGATAATAATTTCATTCATCTAATTAAAAAACATAAAATCTATGAAACGACTCCTATTATTCGCACTATTGTTGCTAACCAGCACTTTTACTTTTGCACAAAAAGACGCTTCCGACAAAGCCGATGAAGATGCGATCATTGTAGTCATAAAAAAATTGTTTAATGCGTATCGAGCACAGGATACAAGCATTATGAGTGCTTTATTCCACCCGGATGCGACGATGGGTTCTACCAGTATGGACAAAGAAGGCAAACCTATGTTTCGCAAAGGCGATGTAAAAGGCTTCCTGAATTTTGCCGGCACGAAAAATGGCAATTATTATGATGAGCGCATTTACAGCTATGATGTCACGGTGGATGGTCCACTGGCGACGGCTTGGACGGAGTATTCTTTTTTTTTGAATAAAAATTTCAGTCACTGCGGCTACAATATGTTTACGCTATTTAAATCGGCGGAGGGCTGGAAAATTATTGGTATTACCGATACGCGGCGAAAGGAAGGCTGTAAAATGGAATAGTAGCAGGGGCTTTAGCCTGTGAATGTGTAACATGAATCATCCCGATTTTTTTTGCGTACGCCATCATTCTGATGTGCTGCCATTATTGGAGGAATGCTGGAAAATTGGAATACAGAGCATTCCAACATTCCAAGCTCTTCGAAGTTTTTTTTATTCAAAATAGAGTACCAAATCTTAAAATTCGGGATGACTCATATTGCTCTAATAAAAACAGGATTTTGCAATAAAATGGCTCGAAAATGAAATCTAACCAAGCGTGTAGTCCCCATTCCACACAAAAAAATTTTACATGCTGCAATGTGTCAACTAATATAAATTTAGAGCTTGTTTAAAATTAACAATTTTATATAATATGTTTACTGATTTTACGTAA
>CAZFBN010000233.1:0-5471 GCA_964517145.1 uncultured Saprospiraceae bacterium | reverse complement strand
GTGCGTTTACTTGCTATTAGATGTGGAAAAACTTAATTTTTAACAGCTTCTTAAATAATAATGAGTTTAACTTTAATTTTAGTTGGGTTAACAGTATTGATTTCTTATCGTGGGTTTACTGATTCGGCGGCAATCGCGAAATTAATGATGTACCCTGTTCAAATGAAGGCAAGAGGGGAGTGGTATCGTTTTTTTTCGCATGGTTTTGTGCATGCTGATTGGGGACATTTGCTCATCAACATGATTGTATTATATCAGTTTGGTGATTTTTTAGAAAAGAATTTTATTGATATTTTTGGCGCTGGAATAGGACAATTGTTATTTATTTTATTATATCTGAGCGCTATTATTATATCTTCGGTGCCCTCTTATTTTAAAAATCAGGATAATCCAGGCTACTCTGCGGTTGGCGCATCGGGAGGCACATCGGCGTTGGTATTTGGTTACATATTATTTAATCCTTGGGGTTGGTTTGCATTTCCGCCCCTGCCTGCTCTGCTTTTTGGCGTATTATATTTATTTTATTCTTCTTACATGGAGAAGCGCGGGATGGATAATATTGGGCACAATGCGCATTTTTGGGGCGCGGTGTACGGAGTAGTTTTTACTTTATTAGCGGCTTTTGCATTTCAACCGGCTTTAATCAACTACTTTCTCGAGCAATTAGCTCAGGGACCAAGAGGATTTTAATATTTTCTTAATAATTATTTAGACGACTAAATGAATCAAGATCATAATCCGTGGCAAACACTGAATATTCAAGAGATTTATGACAATCCGTGGATAAATCTTACCCATCGGGATGTGCTCAATCCTGCTGGAAAGCCTGGAATTTATGGCTTGGTACACATGAAAAATCTTGCCATTGGTATTTTACCTTTGGATGAAAATTATGATACCTGGCTTGTCGGGCAATTTCGGTATCCGCTTAATCGGTACAGTTGGGAAATTCCGGAGGGCGGCTGTCCGCTTGATGAAGAACCCCTCAAAGGCGCGCAACGCGAGTTGCTAGAAGAGACGGGCATCCGCGCTGCAAAATGGACAAAAATTCTGGACATTGACTTGTCGAATTCCGTCACCGACGAAACCGGCATTGCCTTTGTAGCGCAGGAATTGACATTCGGAGAGGCAGAGCCTGAAGAAACCGAGCAATTACAAGTAAAAAAACTCCCGTTTTCAACAGTATTTGAAATGACGATGCGCGGCGAAATCACCGACACCCTCTCGGTGGTAACCATTTTAAAAGCGCATCTTTTATTAGAAAGAGGAGCGTTATTATAAAAATAAGCTAATTATTTACTTTTTAAAATCTTTTTTGCCAAAACATTACTTGACAATACGCCGAATAATACCACTGTCACGGAGCTTAACGGCATTAAAATTGCTGCAACGACGGGGGTAAAAATACCCGTTACGGCATAACTTAATCCAAAAATATTATATATAAAAGCCATTCCATAAGCAAAATAAACTAGCTTAATGCTTTTTTTTGCATACAACATTAATTGCGGCAATTGTTCAAATCGATCGGCATGTAAAATGGCATCACAAGCAGGCGTAAAATTATTTGTATTTTCAGTAACGACAATACCCGCATCACTTTGTTGCAAAGCCCCGGCATCATTGAGTCCGTCGCCCAGCATTAATACTTTTTGATGATTGGTTTGCAAATGCTTTACAAAATCCAATTTATCCTGCGGTGTTTGGCGGAATAATAACTGCCCGCCTTCAAAAATAGGGGAGAGGTAACTCTTTTCACGATCATTATCACCGGATAATAAAAATATTTTACCAAATTGCTTAAAATAATTCACTACTTCATTTATTCCATTTCGATAATTATTATTAATTTTAAAATAACCTCGAATTGTATTATCAAATTGCACATAAACGCCTTTTTCTTCCGGGCATTCATCGTACAGGAAAATATCCATGAAAGACTTAGAGCCGATTTTTATAAAGGTTTGATTTACAATGCCTTGAACGCCTTTCCCAATGAATTCCGACCACTTTTCTACAAGAGGCTTTTCGGAGAGTGAATTTTCATTTACAAAAGCTAAAATCTGCTGACTAACTGGATGCGAAGATTGATTGACCAGCGCGTGAATCATTGCTTTTTCTGTATCATTTAGCGGCTCACCGATGAATTGTAATTCACTTTTGGTTCGGTCTGTTAAGGTTCCGGTTTTATCAAACACAATTGCATTTACATCAGATAATGATTCTATTACGCCCGTATTTTTTAAATAAAATTCATTTTTACCTAAAATGCGTAAAACATTACCAAAAATGAATGGAATTGCCAACGCCACTGCACAGGGGCATGCAATAATTAACACCGCCGTAAAGGCATTAATCGCTTTTGTTGGATCACTTGGATACCAATATAATAAAGCCGCGACAGCTATTAATAAAATGACTGCCGTAAAATATTTTCCGATTTGATTTGCCAGGCGACTGGTGCCGCTGAAATGTTTTTGCTTCGCAAATGCCTCATTATTCCAGAGTTGTGTCAAATAACTCTGCGATACTTTACGCGTTAAACTGATTTCAATAGCACCGCCCACCTGCCGCCCACCTGCGTAGATTTTTCCACCATTTTGTACTTGTACTGGTTCTGCTTCTCCCGTTACAAAACTATAATCAATTTCTGCATCGCCTTTTAATAAAATGCTGTCAGCAGGTATGAGTTCCTGATGTTTTACAATTATTACATCTCCTGGATTTAATTTATCAAGAGAAACGGAATTTATAATATCTGCTGTCTTTTTATTAGCAGAAATAGGAAAATAAGACTTGTAATCGCGCTCAAAGGAAATATTATGATAAGTTTTTTGCTGAAACCATTTACCAATTAATAAAAAGAAAACCAATCCTGCCATGCTATCCAAAAATCCTGCGCCCGTGTGCGTCACGATTTCATACACGCTGCGCACGAAAAACACGACAATACCTAATGCCAGCGGTACATTTATATCCAATGTCCATTGCCGCAGCGCCAGCCACGCCTGTTTTAAATAATCCCAGCCGCTATAAAATATAATGGGTAAAGATAATATGATATTTAAGTAACCAAAAACCTCAAAGAAAAAAGCATCCTGTGATTTGTCCAAACCCAGGTATTCCGGGAAACTCAGCAACATGATATTGCCAAAAGCAAAACCCGCCACGCCCATTTTATAATAAAAAGAGCGATCCACTACCGGCTTTTTATCAGAATCCAAATCGCTCATATTAATCGCCGGTGCATAACCGATACTAGCGAGTAATTCTACAATTTTTCGTAATGAAATACTTGATTCTAAATAAGTTAAATAGATTTCTTTTTTCAAGAAATTAACTTGCGATGTAATAATTCCCGGACTTAATTTATATAAATTTTCTAACAACCAGATGCAGGAAGAGCAGTGAATCTGAGGTAAATAAAAAGTAACTTTGGTCTTATTTCCATCGCTAAAATTAATCAATCGCGCCACCACTTCTGGGTCGTCGAGGTAGGCATATTCTTCTTTTGCTCGTCCGCGCAGACTCACGCCCGCTTTTTCATCAATCGTGTAATATTGACATAATCCATTGGAATTCAATATCTCATACACCGTTTTACAGCCTTCGCAACAAAAAGATTTATCATCAAAAGGAATAGGTTGATCCTGAAAAGGCTCGTTGCAGTGGTAGCATTTCGTTGCGACATCTTCTGATACACTCGATTTCAGCGGAATAGTTGGACTTGTCACCGACATAATTTCAGGAAAATTTCTTGTAAAAATGAGGCGATGTGCTTTCGCATTTGGTGACAAAAGTCACTGTACTAAATGATTATGCTCACTTTATTCTATTTTTACAAAACCATGATGTCTCCTAATTTACTTAATAATTAGCATGTCATTTGCTAAACTTCTAAACCTTCTCAACTATTCTTTTTAAATTCGTCCGTTTTTAAAAAAGAGTATCATGAATTTAAATATTAATCACACCGTCCTCGACCGATTTCTGCGTTACGTCAAAATTGACACCCAATCCGACCCCGAATCCAAAACCATTCCTTCTACCGAAAAGCAAAAAGACTTGGGCAAAGTGCTGGTGGAAGAATTGTTGGAAATGGGAATAAGCGACGCACATTTGGATGAATTTGGATATGTATATGCTACAATTCCAGGCAATTCGGATAAAAATGTGCCAGTGATTTGCTTTTGCTCGCACATGGATACCTCGCCCGATAGCAGCGGTAAAGATGTAAAACCTTTGGTGCATAAAAATTATGATGGATCGGATATTATATTGCCCGATGACCCTAGTATTATAATAAAAAAATCGGAACATCCTGATTTACAGGATCAAATCGGGAATGATATTGTAACAGCGAGCGGTACCACCTTATTAGGGGCAGATAATAAAGCTGGATTGGCGGAGATCATGGATGCGGCGAATTATTTAGTCAATCATCCTGAAATTAAACACGGTGTAATAAAAATATTATTTACGCCTGATGAAGAAATCGGTCGCGGCGTGGATAAAGTTAATTTTGAAAAATTAGGGGCAACATTTGCTTATACAATTGATGGTGAAAAGCGCGGCACCATTGAAGATGAGACGTTTTCGGCAGATGGTTTTATGCTTACCATTCATGGCGTGAGTGCGCATCCGGGCTTCGCCAAGGGCAAAATGGAAAGTGCGATTAAGGCTGCTGGTGAAATTTTAGCAAGACTCCCAAAAGATTATCTCTCTCCCGAAAGCACTTCGGGTAAAGAAGGTTTTGTACATCCGGTGACCGTCAACGGTACGATTGAAGCAACCAAAATCAAATTTATTATCCGTGATTTTACAGATGAAAAATTAAAAGAACACGAAGAAGTATTACATGATATTGTAAAGAATGTAATGAAAAATTATCCGAATTCTACTTTTGAATTTGAAGTGAAAGAGCAGTATCGAAACATGAAAAAGGTTTTAGACCAACATCCACAGGTGGTGGATTATGCACTTGAAGCGATTCAACGCGCTGGTTTACAGCCAATTCGCAATAGCATTCGTGGCGGTACGGATGGGTCGCGTCTGTCATTTATGGGATTGCCCACGCCTAACATTTTTGCTGGTGAGCACGCTTTTCATTCTAAATACGAATGGGTATCTGTGCAGGATATGGAAAAAGCAGTGGAAACCATCGTGCACCTGGCGATGATTTGGGAGGAGCGGAGCTAAGTGAATTGCTATTAAACTTGAATTGAAAAGGCGTGAATATAGGAGTTTAAATAGTTGTAAATCAGTTTGTTCAAAAGTATTTTATAATTTAATGGATGTAAGGAAAATAGCTACGTTTTAAGTTTTAAAATAAAAAGCGGTTAATGAATACTCATTAACCGCTTCATATTATCGATAACTTTTCAGTTTACTTCGTCAGTACCATTTTCTTCGTTGCTACAAACTCGCCGCTTTGCAGGGTGTAGGTCAGTACACCGGTTGGCAATTCTGCA
>CAZFBN010000232.1:0-5599 GCA_964517145.1 uncultured Saprospiraceae bacterium | reverse complement strand
CTTGTACATTCGAATACCTTTTTTAAATCCTATTGCTACAACGTAAAAATGTTACCAAACTTTTAAAGGATTTTTTACAAATTTTGTTGCCAAAAGAAAACTTTTAAAAAAAAGTATGCTTGCATTGGTAACAATTAGTTGGATAGGTCATATCAACATGAATCAACAAACGAAGAAAAACCGCTGAGGTCAATGAATTATACATCGGAAGCAATTATTGCGGGGTTGAAAGCCAAAGACCAGCAGGTGCTCTTGCATTTGTACAAAACGTATGGCGGATTGGTTGCCGGGCATGTGCGTAAAAATAATGGTTCGGAAGAGGATGCTCGGGAAATGATTCAGGTAACAATGCTGGAACTTTGGATCGCGGTGCAGGAAGGGCGTTACCAGGAACAGGGAAAACTAGACCAGTACATTTATCAACTGGCTGCCAATAGCTGGCGCGAAGAACTCCGCCGCCGCCGCAATCGCCCCCAAACTACGCTCGATGATGCGCAACTGCAAATAGAAGATGACGGCGAATCAAGTTTGGCGCAAGCCATCGTGAAAGACCAGTATTTACAAGCCGTACACGAAGGCATCGGGCAATTGGGCGAACCCTGTCGGGAAATCATTCAGTTGTATCATTTGCAAAAAGTGAGTTTGCAGGAAGTGGCAGCACAAATGCAGTACGATTATGACAATTTGCGGAAGCGCATTTTCGATTGTCGGAAGAAATTGAAGAAAATAGTGGAACAATTGATTGGATAATTTGCTAATGTGCTGATGTGTCAATATAGTGGTACATCAGCAAATCGGCAAATCAACACATCGGCAAATTAAAAAAGATGGAAAATTTTGAATTGCAGGAAAAATTAAGGGCCTACGCAAGTGGAGAACTGACCTCAGCAGAAGAAATGGCATTGCAACAAGCAGCAGCCCAATCGCCAGAAATGGCAGAGGAACTGCACTTTAGTCAAAAATTAACCCAGGCATTACAACACAAAGAATTGTTGGAGGTGAATGGCATCATCGGCGGCATTATCGCTTCGGAGGGCTTACCGCCGACTGCCTCCAACGGCAAAGGCTGGGGCTGGAGTGGTTTTTTACTTTCGTTACTTACGTTGAGCGTTTTGTCAACAGCTATCTATTTTATTGGAAATCAATTACATTGGTGGCAAAGCGAGGAAGAAAAGCTGGTTCAGACATTTTTGAAACCTATGGAAAACGTGCTGTTCACTGAACAAACGGGCATGGCAGCGGACGAACTGCGGCTCGGCATGGACGCTTACGATCAGAAAGACTACGGCACGGCGATTACGCGTTTGGAAAAATACTACAATCGAACAAAAGATACAAACGTTGGTTTGTTCCTCAGTATCAGTTATTTGTTACAACAACAGGCCGATGAAGCGCTACCGATTCTGAACGGTATCAGCTCAAAGCTGGAAGGTCCGGCACAGGAAGCGGCGCAGTGGTATCAAGCGATGGCGTATTTGCAACTGCATGACCTCGAAAAAGTGAAGGAAATTTTGGATGCGATGCCGACAGAAGGACTGTACGCGGAGGATGCCAAAGAATTGTTACAAGCATTGGAATAAAAGATTTCGGAAAACTAGCATTTGAAAATGTAAAAAATATGCTACGACTCTCCGTTTTACTCTCTGTCTTGCTCATCGCTGCATCCCTCGCGGCGCAGCGCGCGGGTTTGCTTTGTTCCGATGCGAAATACCAATCGGTTCCTTTGTTGCCGTCGTACAGTGGCGCGAAGTACAACGAAGTGCCGTTGCGGGTGAGTTTGAAAAAGTATTGCCCCGTGCCCGGCGATCAAAAGCAGATGGGGGCTTGCGTGGGTTGGGCGGTGGGCTACGGCGCACTCACGATTGCACGGGCGCAAAAAGCGGGCATCACCGATCCTTCGGAAATCACCGAAATGGCAAATTCGGCAGCGTTTATTTACAATAAAATCAAGCTCCAAGCCGATGATTGCACGACTGGGGCTTATATCGAAGACGCGCTGGCGCTGTTGAAAACAAGCGGCGATTGTCTGGAAAAGTCTTTCAATTATCAAAAAACAGATTGTCGGGCTTTGCCGGAGGAAGGGCATTTGAATGAAGCGAATCGCTACCGGATTCAAGATTACGCGGCGGTTTTTACTTTAGATGAAGCGCCCAAAAGCAAGATTTCCAAAGCCTGCAAAGTACTCTCCACCCAGACGCCGATGGTCGTTGGTTTGGCGGTTACGTCCGATTTTTGGGAAATCAAACCCGGTACACAACTTTGGAATCCAATTGAAAATGAAGCACCAACGGGCTTCCACGCGATGGTGTTGGTGGGATATGATAATGTAGAAAAGCAAGTAGAACTGCTCAACAGTTTCGGCGCATCCTGGGGGCGCAATGGGTTTATCCGAATGTCCTACGATGATTTTGAACGCCTTTGTCGCTATGCCTACGTGCTGATGCCAGATTTTAATGAGCAGTCGTTGACTGAAAATCTTGCTACACAGGTAGTTGCGGAAACCGCCCTGAGTGGTGAATTTGTCTTCCGCAAACCGGCGGGTTACCTGACCACCAGCGAAGGCGAGGAAGTGCCATTTTTTGAGGAAGTAGCGACGCATTGGAACGCCGAGCAGGGCATTTACACCACCAAAGTGCCTTATTTTGAAGTAGGTGACGTTTTTCAACTCGTGGCACGGGAAATTCCGAGGGGTCGGTATGCCTATGTTTTTAGCCAAAGCCCTGAAAGCAAGGTGAGTCTGCATTTTCCAAAAAATGTAGCAGCTGGAAAAACGGCAAGTTTTGTGCTGGAAAAAACGGTAGAAATCGTCATTCCGAGCGAAGAAACGGTGTTGCAATTGCCGAGTCCGGGCGCGGATTTTTTGTGCATTTTGTACAGCAATGCCCCGATTGCGGATATTGACCAACGCTTGCAAAACCTGCAAACCGGCGCAACGCCATTCCCGGAAAGGGTCGCAACGGCGTTTCAAGATATATTGATTCCTGCGGCACAAGTGCGTTTTTCGGATAATAAAATGGCATTCAATGCTTTAGTGAGGACAAATTCACAACAAATTGCCGTACCGTTGATTTTGAAAGTGGAAGCGAGGTAGGTTGAAGGTAAAGGTTATAATGTAGAGGGTAGAGGGACGCGCTCGCTCGGAAATCTCTCTACCATATTCCCTCTACTAACTACCCTCTACAATAAAAAAACATGAGCCTTAGAAACACGCTATTGACCCTGATGACCAGTTGCTGGACTATCGGAATGCTGTGCGCACAGTCGTTGTCGAATGAGCCGATATTGGAAAAACTTTTCGGAAAATCGGGGCAGGATGTGCTAACCGATTTGGTGGAAAACCGACAATCAGAAATTGCGGCGGTGGGTACATCGTCGCGCGGTATCAACGGCGGAGCTGATATTTATTGGCTTTTGCTCGACAAAAATTTGCAACTTCAGCAGGAACGCTACATCGGTCGGGACGGCGATGACGGCGCGAATGCTATCTCTCTGGCAGCGGACGGGCGCTACCTCGTAGCGGGCTATTCTACAATGCCCTCCGGTAAATCCAAAGTGCGGGAACGCTACCAAGGCGGGCGCGACGGCTGGCTGCTGGTGCTGAACGAAAAAGGGCAAACCGAGAAGGAATTGGTGCTGGGTACCAAAGTGGACGACGAGTTGACCAACGCTTTTCCCCTTGCTGACGGCGGTTTTTTATTGGTTGGCAATGCCGGTAATCAGGCGTGGTTCGTGCGCGTGGATCGGCTTGGGGAAATCATTTGGGAGAAAAAAACGCAATATCATCGCCTTTGGACGCAGGTGAATAGCGCTGTTTTAACTTTTGATAATCAATTATTTGCAACAGGCTATGTTCTGGATGGGGGCAATCGGCAGATGTGGCTCGCTTGTTTTGATGCGGATGGTAATAAAATTTGGGACAAAATCATTCCCGCTACCGAAGCCAGTGAAGGCTTGGATATCGCCCTGATGGATGATAAAACGCTCGGAATCACTGGTTATGTGCATGATGCCAAACAGCGCGAGAATGGCTTTTTTAGCAAAATAGATCGCAAGGGCAATCAATTGCTCTACCAATCGCTGGGCGGACGGGAAGACGACCGGCTTTTTGGTTTGAAAACGCTAAGCAATGGCAAGATAGCACTGGTAGGACGTGGTAAATCCTTCGAGCGAGGGAGCCGCCGCGACCGCGCCTGGACGCTGATTTTGAACAAGGATGGAACCATTGATGAGGAAAATTTCTACGGTAGCAAAACCACCGACGAAGGCTACGCGCTGTTGCAACGCTACGATGGCAGCTTAGTGATGGCGGGTTTGTCCAGCCAAAATATTTTAAAATCCACGCAAGGTTGGCTCGCCCATTTGACCCAGCCGCGCAAGCCCACGGAATTGGAAAATCGTATCAACGCTAAATTCGATTATGTTTTTTATGCTAATCAAAGCTATCTACATTCAGGTGAGCGGGCTTTCGGAACGGTGCAGCTGCATAACCCAAACAATAAAGGCGCTACCCATTTGCGGGTAGTTTTTGTACCAGAAAGCCCGGACTCACCTCCCCTGAAAACTATTTTACTGCCGCCTTTATTACCAAAAACGACCGCTCAGACCTACCTGCCTATCATGTTACCGACTAATGCCCCAGAAGGTTTTTATCGCTATCAGATGCAATTTTTTGTAGGAGAAAATCCCGTGAGTGAGCCGATGCCTTTTGACCTCCGAGTGGGCGGAAGGGCAGTGCCCAAGCTTCATTTGACCACCCTGGAAAAGCCCGCCGAACTCCAACGCGGCACCGTGCAGCGCACCAAATTCACCATTGAAAATACCGGTTTGGCAACTGCCCAGAATGTGAGTCTTTTTATCAACGGCGTTTCTGAAATGCGCGTTCCGACTTCGATTGCCCTGGGTAACCTCGCGGCGGGCGAACGCAAAATGTACGAATTGCCTTACGAACTGACGGCTTCCTACCCGCTCGACAGTGCCTGGCTGCGCGTGCGCGTGGCGGATGCGAGTTTGCAATACACCGATGCGCTGGAGTTGAAAATGCCTGTGCGCGGCGACATTGCCTCCGTAAAGGTGGACACCAGCAGCAAGCGCGACTTTGTGACGGCGGTTTGGTTGAATCCGAATCCTGACCAGTACGACCGCCACGAAATCGTGTGGAACGAAGGCGAAATTATCATTCAGGTGAAAGTAGTATCCAGCAAGGGCTTGGACAAACAACATTTTTGCATCGAAATCAACGGTCGCCCTTGCCAGGAAGGTGCTAAACTCGACGAAGTTTCGTTGAAAGGCACTAAGTTTAGCCGCACTTTTTATCAAAAAATCAAACTGGGCGAAGGCACTACGACCATCAAAGCCATTGTGCAAAACGACGCCGGACGAACCGAAACAGAGCCGTTACGAATAGTTTTTGCACCGCGTAAGCCCAATTTGCATCTCATTTCCATCGGCGTACCGGCGGTAGATTTGAAATACACCACCAAAGATGCCCGCGATTTTGCGAAAGCGATTCAGGGTTTGGGCAAGTCGAATGCCGCGTTCCAAACGATTTTTCTCGACACGCTTTTCACGGAAGCCACCACCACTAAAACCGAAATTCTAA
>CAZFBN010000231.1:0-5670 GCA_964517145.1 uncultured Saprospiraceae bacterium | reverse complement strand
CTTGCATCTCTTCGGGCTGTAGTTTCTTGCTCTTCGCCTTGTCTGCATACATTTTTACCTCGCCATTGATTTGCGACAACGTTTTAATATCTGCCATGCGAATAACCGGCACGAGCAAACCCTCTTCGACTGCTACCGCCACGCCGATATTTATGTCTTTGTTATACCGAATTTTATCATTCAGCCAGGAAGAATTCACAGCCGGATGCTGCCGCAATGCTGCTGCACACGCTTTCACCACAAAATCATTGAACGAAATCTTCGTAGGAGCTACCTCATTTACCCGCTGGCGCATCTCCACTGCCTTATCCATATTGATTTCAATGGTGAGGTAAAAATGCGGCGCTGTAAACTTGCTCTCGCTCAGGCGACGCGCAATGGTCTTGCGCATTTGACTGATCGGTTTTTCTTCAAAATTGGCGGCACCTGGCGCATACGCAAATGCCTCTACTTGCGGTACCGCTTTTTCCTGTACTGGCTGAGATGCAGCAGATGGTTGTGGCGCTGGCGCTGATTTTTGTGCCTCAATAGCGGCTTCCACATCTCGCTTCACAATGCGACCATGCTCACCAGAGCCTTCTACTTGGGTCAGATCAACCCCTGCTTCTTTGGCAATGTTTTTTGCCAAAGGGGAGGCTTTTAGGCGTTCATCCGTAGTTGGCGCAGCATCCGTAGATTGCGTTGGCTGGGTAATATTGCGGATTTCGGTTGGTTGAGTTGGCGTTGGTACCGGGTTTTCCTGCGCAGGTACAGGCGTTTCCGTCATTTTAGGTGCTTCCTCTTTTTTTGCAGCACCATTACTACCATTTCCAGCCAATACTGCTTTCCAATCTTCACCGGATTTTCCAATTACTGCAATGACACCATTGATCGCAATTGGACCCTCTTTCACCGCAATGTGCAGTAGCACGCCTTCCTCCGGGCTATCGAGTTCCATTGTAGCTTTATCGGTTTCCACCTCTGCCAGTGTATCGCCGATTTCAACTGTATCGCCTTCTTTTTTCAGCCAGCTTACGATGTTGCCTTCTTCCATCGTATCGCTCATACGGGGCATCCGTATCACTTCAGCCATAGTACAAATTTTAAATTTGAAATATGAAATGTGAAAGTGAAGATATGAAATCAGAAAGGCGAAAGGGTCGTTTTTTCTATTTCAAATTTCATATCTCTGCTCTGCAAAGAAAATGATTCTTGCGCGTATTGCCAACCAATTTTCACAATGAAGTTGAAACAGCAGAAAGTACCCTCTGGTTTACTGCAAAAAAGGGTGTTTAAAACGAAGTATTCCAAATTAAAATTGTGAACAAGCGCAAGCGTTGTACGTTCCAATTATGATACTGAATGTAACTTTATTACAAACCAAATCAACCAAATAACTCCATCATTATGAGCACATTAAATCGTTTTGTACCATTTCTTATTATTACATTGGCAGCTGTATTTACCAGCAGTTGTGAATTAGTGGGCGATATTTTTGAAGCAGGCGTATGGTCGGGTATTCTGTTAGTGGTGGGTGGTATCTTATTACTCATTTTCCTGGTTGCCAAAGTATTTGGTGGTAGAAAATAATGCTTTTCGGATTATTTTTAAATGGAATGGCAAAAGTATTTTTAGTTAAATGACTGAGCATTTTTAACATTCACTTGTCGTTTTGAAAATTACTGCCGATCAAACCTTTACTGAAACCCATATCCAAATTCGCTCGGTTGCCTAAAATTTTTTTATTATAAACAAAGGCATTTCAAAAAATCTCCTCAAACGGCACATCGATGCAATGCTTTCGCTATTTTTGAGCCTTCATCAACAACAATTTTTAATAAGATGGTTGAAAAAATAAACTGGAGCGCCGTTCCGGTGGAAGAGGTCAATGCTTCGATGAAACGGCAAATCATCACTGGCGAAAAACTCATGGTAGCGCGGATGCACTTTAAAGATGGCTTTGTGGTGCCGCTGCACCAGCACGTGCACGAACAAGTGACGCAGGTGGTTTCGGGGCAGATGCGGTTTTGGTTTGGTGAAAACAAAGAGCAGGAGATGGATTTGTTTGCGGGCGACGTGATTGTGATTCCTTCCAACTTGCCGCACGAAGCGCTGATGATCGGCGATGTGGAGGAAATTGATACCTGGGCACCGCCTAGACAGGATTGGTTGGACGGTTCGGATCTTTATTTGAGAAAGTAAGTCTTTGATAAACATGGATTTAGGATTACAAAATAAAGTCGCTTTTGTAGCTGCATCGAGTCAGGGGCTAGGCAAAAGCGTGGCACTGGAATTGGCAAAAGAAGGCGCTGCGGTGGTGATTTGCGGTAGAGATGAGGAAACTTTGCGCCGCGCTGAGGCAGAAATAAAAGCACTGGGCGGCGAGGTGCTAGCATTGACGGGCGATTTGTCGAATGCGGAAGATCGAAATGCCATGATTGAAGCAACCTTGAATCGTTTTCAGGAGGTGGATATTTTGGTGACAAATACCGGTGGACCTCCTGCCGGGAAATTTGAATCCTTTTCGCAACAAGATTGGGAGCAAGCATTTCAACTTTTGTTGGCAAGCGCCGTAGGGCTCATCCATGGTTTTCTGCCAGGCATGAAAACAAAGCGCTGGGGACGCATTCTTACCATCACATCGCAAGCCGTAAAGCAGCCCGTGAATAACTTGATTTTGTCAAACGCAGTGCGCGCTTCGGTCGTAGGTTTGATGAAAACATTATCCAATGAATTGGGTGAATATAATATCACGGTGAATAATGTAATGCCCGGTTACACCGAGACTGCCCGTTTAGCAAAATTAATCGAAGGAAATCCAGCATTTGCAGCCGTTACAAAAGAAATTCCCTTGGGGCGATTCGGGCAACCCGAAGAATTTGCAGCAGCCGTCGCATTTTTGGCAAGCGCGCGCGCGAGTTACATCACAGGCGTATCGCTGGCAGTGGATGGCGGTTGGATTAAGGGGATGTTATAAAAAATGTCAGGCGTTTATAAATTGTTTATAAACGCCTGACTAAAAGCATTTTATTCCTTAAAAAACGTACCCGATCCTGGAATATTCTCTTGCCAATCGGGCATCCAATAGTATTGAATCGCTTCTTTATCGTCTTTATCCTTGTCTAAAACCGCTACGTTGAGCCGCGCATTTTTCCAGTCGCCACCGTGCATTTTGTTGAGCAACGCTATGGGTACGGCATATTCTACCACATAACCCTTTGCCGTTCTTTTGCCTTTGCCATTGACGCCTGGCGGAAGCATTTCCTTGAAGCCTAACTCAAAATTTTTATCGGTTGGACTGGCAGCCAGAAAGCCCCACTCACCGCGCAGAATGCCACTTTCGTCGCGTTGGTTAAAAGCGCTCAGCTCCAGCGGACGTGCATCAAACAGGAAAAATGCACCATCCTGCTGCAAGGACGACGTGCCAAAGCCCACTTGGTAATCGTCATCTTCCACCTCGATGCCTACGTACAGGAAATTCGCATCTTCGCGCACATCCCATTTAAAGTTGCCATCGCCCTTTTCACCGGTTCGCGTAAAGCGCAAAGTACCCCAATCTTTCAAATCCCCATCAATATTCAGAGGTTTTGGCGTTTTTGTTACGTAGAATTTTTTATTCGGCAAAATATTCACTTTGGATTCCCACTCATACTTATCACCTTTAATCATAATTTTTCCTTTCAATGCCTGCAACTCCGTTTTCCCGACCGGCGTAAGATTCAATTGAATTTCTTCGCTTTTTCCTACTGGTATGGTCTTCTCAATCATGGATTGCGCCGTGCTCATCGTCGGATTCGATTCAAACTGAATGGTGTATTTTTGAGACTCCTGCAAATCATTTTTCAAGATCATTTTTGCCGTCAGCGCACCTGCTACCTGCGCATCGTAGAAAATCGGCATCACCTTCACCGGGTAGTTATTATCCAATTTTTCCAGCCAAGCCCGCTGCTCAGCGCTCACAATGTTTTTATCTTCGATTCCATCCAATAAAATATTGGCATAATAAGGACCTTTATCCGTCATGGTCACCCACATGATGTGATCCATTTCGCCCATTTTTTTACCGCGCAATTGCGTACCGCCACCCGTCGTTGCCAATACAAAATAATCCGAACGATTGCGCTCGTGCAAAGCGTATTGATGGTAATGCCCGGTAAAAACCGTGTGTTTGCGATCTTTCAGCAATTCCTCCACGCGCAGCCAATTTTTCGCATTCTCCCGCATCCAAAGCGGTTGGTGCATAAACGCCAGCGTCCAGCGCACATTGGGGTGTTCCGCTAAGGTTTTTCTGACAAACTCCACCTGCTCCTCTGTAAAATCCGGATTGGTCAATGCCGTTGCACCTTCCTCCGAATTGAGGCACAAAAACAGCACATTTTTATAAACGAAATAGTAATAATCCACCCCAAATTGCCGACGCCACAGCTTCACCATCGTTTGATTGGTGTAATCATGATTCCCCGCCACATAAAAGAAAGGCATTTCCAGGTCATTGATAAAACCATTGAACTCCGTCCATTGGCGATTCAGTTCCACTGTGTCCTCAGTGTAACCTTCAATCAAGTCGCCCACGCTCAATACAAACTCAGGTTGCAAGAGATTCAAACGCGTCACGCCATACTCAAAAATGCCCGGACGATGCCCGCCCGTGCGGTCCGTCACAATCGCAAATTGGAACTTATCAGGATCATTGTTGAGCGGTAATTTGCTCCAAGGCTTGGTCGGCGTGTTGAGTTGTTGCAATTGCAGCTCATTTTGCCCAAACGCCAACAGGCAGCAGCCGCACAGAAGCGATAGTACAATTAATTTTTTCATGGATTGGATATTTTTTTAGTAGCAGGATGATGGTAGAGGGTAGAGAGATAAAGCCGCGTGAGAGTCCCTCTACTCTATTCCCTCTACCATCTTCAATTTAGCCGTGAAGAAACAAACTATTCTTAAAGCGAATGTTAACTGCGGATTAAGAATGGTGGAAATGAAATGTGAAGCTAAGCAAATATGCCAATTTTTAAGCAGCCAGGGTAAAGTTTTAGGTTGCTGGCTCAAAATTTTAGGAAGCAAGCTCAAAATTTTAGGTGTGGAGGCTAAAACTTTGGGTAGATAACCTAAACGTTTTAGTTCCGAACCTAAAACTTTAGGTTGCTAGGGGTAAAATTTTAGGTAGCAAGCCCAAAGTTTTAGGTACAAAGGTTAAAATTTTGGGTAGTTAACCTAAAAGTTTCTGTTATAAACCTAAAACTTTAGGTAGTTGGGGTAAAATTTTGGGCTCCAAGGCTAAAACTTTGGGTAGATAAGCTAAACGTTTCGGTTCTAAACCTAAAAGTTTAGGTAGGGAAGGGTAAAATTTTGAAGAGCGAAGCTAAAATTTTAGGGATAATAGATAGGGAAGGATGCCAGTTTTCCGAAATTTTAAAAATTTCGGAAAACTCAACTCGACTTTGGCTGCGCCTGTAGATGCGCCATCAACAATAGCCCCGCCAGCCCGATGACCTGCACACCAAAAAAGGCGAATTTATCAGGTTTTTTTATAAAAACAAAATCGGAGTTTTGAGAGAATACACCTTCTCCACCAAAAAGAGCAAAAAAAAGAATAATTGCTATCCCAATTATCAGTAAATGAAAAGCAAAAATCCTTAAATAGACTTGCGTCCATATAAACAATTGAAAATCAGGAGTTGTTTTTTTTTCAAA
>CAZFBN010000230.1:0-5675 GCA_964517145.1 uncultured Saprospiraceae bacterium | reverse complement strand
AATGCCACTACACGTACAAGGGTCGGAAATGCTAGGACCGTTGACATTGGTAATACTCACCTCACAAGCGGCAGAAGCGCGCACGTTTATTTGTACCGTACATTCATCCTTCAATCCGGCAGCGTCTTCCACCGTGAGCGTCACCATTTGATTACCAATGTCATCGCAGGTGAAATCCTTTTTACCCAAGGTATATTTTACAATGCCGCAATTGTCTCCGCTGTTGTTGTCGATCTCCGAAGGCTCCAAGGTGTAAGTGCCATCCGCTTTCAAGTCGATGGTAGCTGTTTTGCAAGCAGCGGTTGGATTTTCCATATCGCTGACAATAACCTTCTGCTCGCATTCAATTGAATTATTGGCTTTGTCCTTGAACGTCCAGGTGATGGTGGTCGTGCCAACGGGGTAAGGATCGCTCAAGGCTTTATTATCGCTGCGAACGCCGGTGGCGGTGACCATGCCATCGCAGTTGTCGTTGGCTTTAGGCGCAGTGATGTTGACGTTGGCTTCGCACTTGCCCGCATCGTTGTTTTGAGTGAGGTCGCTCAAGGTATTGCAAGCAAACACAGGCTTTTCCATATCGCTGACAATAACCTTCTGCTCGCATTCAATTGAATTATTGGCTTTGTCCTTGAACGTCCAGGTGATGGTGGTCGTGCCAACGGGGTAAGGATCGCTCAAGGCTTTATTATCGCTGCGAACGCCGGTGGCGGTGACCATGCCATCGCAGTTGTCGTTGGCTTTAGGCGCAATGATGTTGACATTGGCTTCGCACTTGCCTGCATCGTTGTTTTGAGTGAGGTCATTTAAAGTATTGCAATCGAAAACGGGAGCAGTTTTATCTTCTACGGTTACAACTGCGCTGCTGCTGAGGCTTGTTGCCACACAGCTATTCGCATCTGTCACAGACACTAAAGTATAAGTCGTGGTTGCGTTTGGCATCACGGAGATGTCATCTCCACTTTGGTAATTATTAACCGTCACTTTTGTTGTACCACCATCGGGGGAGTACACGACGGTGTAAGGCGCTGTGCCGCCGCTGATGGTGACGGTTAGATTGGTGCTGCCGCCGGGGCAAATCGTAGCCGTTCCAGTAATTTCGGCACTGATGGTCGGGCAAGGGGATTCGTAGGCGCCCAGGTCAACGGTGTTGGCTACAATGCGTGGATTGCCGCCGAGGTCGGTAGCAATATCGGCAATAGTGGCGGTGCCAGGACGACTTCCGTCTAAATCAGCCGCGTTATTGCCCATGTTGATGGCGGGAGAAGTAGGCAGTAGGCGCAAGTCGCCCGCTGTGGTCGGTGCCGTGCTGGGGTCAACAGGCGTGACAAAAGCTGGATAGTTGCTGTTGGCGGCGGTTGTAATACCATCTTTATTGCCATTAGCGTCGTTTGTAGTAATGTTTTGAATGAGGCTGTAGCTTATTATTTGCGTAGTATTGCCCAATATGCCAATGGAAGCATTTGCACCACTGGTACTACCATCGACTGTATTGTTCCAAAGGATGCAATTAGTAATAGTAATGCTGCCTACATCATTAAACATAGCACCACCGCCGCCAAAAACACCTCCACTTGCGTTACCAGAAAAAGTGCAGTTGATAAAACTAGCGAAACTACGACCATTCAGGACTCCAGCACCCAATTCTGTAGCTGAATTGCCGGAAAAGACGCAGTTGATTATTTGTGGAGACGATTCGGAATTCCTCATCCCACCGCCCTGTGTTTCAGCTTTATTCCCCGAAAAGGTGCAGTTCGTTACGATGAGGGAAGAAATTAGATTGTACATCCCGCCGCCATCGTAACGAGCATTATTGCTGGAGAAGGTACAGTTGGTCACCGTAGGAGAGCCGCTTTGATTATACATTCCGCCGCCACTTTGAACTGCGGAGCTACCATTGCCATTGGCATTCCCGGCAGTGACGGTGAAGCCATCAAGGCGAGCGGTGTTGTTCGTGCCGGAGCCAGTCACAACGTGGTAGGCGTTGTCTCCATTATTGGCAAAGTTGGCACCATCGTTTTGCATCAAGTCGCCGCTGAGGATGGTAGTATTGGCTACGAAATCTCGGTCATCCAGATCAAAGGTATTCGGGTCTTCATTACCCGCAAAGCCGCCGTAGAGTTTTACATTATTGCAAAGTTGGAAGGTACTGTTGCGGTTGTTTGAATTCACAACTCCCACTTCGTCGGGGTAGTAGGTGCCTTTGGCGACCCAGATTTCGGGCTTGGTGCCGGTGCAACCACAGGCAAGGCTTAGGGCATCTTGCAGTTTGTCAAAAGCGGTATTCCAACTCAAGCCATTGTCGCCGCCGGGCGAATTGGTATTTACATACACAATACCCGAAGCTGGGCAGGCTATATCGTCATTTTGAATGGTGCCGGTGGCAGTAGCTGTGCTAATTGTAGCCCCACCAGTAGCGTTGACTAAGGTAACAGTGAAGCCTTCGTCGTCTTCTATATCGGTATCGCCAGAGACGCCAACGGTGATTGTCTGGGAAGTTTCATTTGCCGAAAAGGTAAGCGTACCACTCCGAAACACTCCACCAAAATCCGCCGCATTAGCAGAATTGCCCCCCGAGCCAGATACTGCATATTCAACGGTTATCGCACTATTGACATCACCATGGCGCATCACTGTGAAGGTGAAATTCGTTGTGCCGGAATTACCTTCGGCTTTGACAGCATCAGTGGCGGCGATGGTGACGCTTGGTGGATTTACTGTCGTAAAGTTCCAGGTAGTGGCACCGCTAATACCGGCAAAGTTATTACCTGCAATATCTTCAATAGCGCCAGCTGCTACGTTGATATAATAAGCTGTATTTATAGCCAAATCAGCAGGAGGATTGATCGTCACTTGAGTGCCAGTGACGCTTACATTAGCGCTGGTAACATCAATAGTCTGCACAACACTATTGTCAGCAGCGAGATGGATGGTGATATTACCAGTGCCTTTTTGAATATTTTCATTGAATGTAATCACCAAGTCTTGATTGATGGCAACGTTCGTAGCATCATCGGCTGGGTTAAGCATGGTAATAGATGGCGGCGTATCATCTAAATCCAATCCCACCAGCAAAGGATCGAAGCGAGAAGAGCGAAATTGATTCGCTTCATAAAGCGGCAGTGCATCAGATTCATCTTCAAAAGTAGCTTCGCCTGTATCCTTCGCAGTATCATTATAATCAAAAAGGGAGACTTCATCGGCGTTGATATGCCAAATGCCGGAACCGGTCACTTGAGGCATCAAGCTGGCACTCGCTAACGCATGACCGAGGTAACCGATTTGACCACTCGTTAACGCATTGTATGCATTGGCACCGTTAAATGAGGCGATCAAATTGGTAAATCCGCCATTTTCTAAGGTAACAATCGGGTCTTCTTTGGCGTAGGCATTCAGATCACCCACGATTAGCACATCGGGGTCGCTGGTTTGAGTGGTAATGGTGTTTACAAAACTCAACAAGGCATTGGCTTGCTGAACCCGTGTTGCATTAAAACAGCCTTGCCCATCCGCTTGATCGAGGTCAGCGTTGATGGCATCGACGCAAGTCTTGGATTTAAAGTGATTGACCACTACGCTGAACCGTGACCCATTGGCATCCTCAAACAATTGCGCTACCGGCGGACGGTTATGAATTGCAGCATTATCAATACTTGGAGAACCAATTGGCGTTACTTTGGCAGGCTTATAAATCAACCCAACCTTAGTGACTGCTGTACCAATTACATCAGTATTAATGGCGGCATACGTACCTGCACCAGCTACCGCATTCAAATCATCTACGATCTCAGCAAGCGGATCCACATTGGGCGTATTTTCTAAACCAACCAACCCAACTACATCTGCATTCAATTCATTTAGCGCAGCGGTGAGTTTTGCTTGCTGTTGGTTGCGTTCGGTGGGGCTGTCAGCACCAGTACAGTCCAGCGTAGCAGATGCACCACAAGCACCGCTTGAGTTCGAAGACGTTGTGTCAAGTGTAAGGAAATAATTGTTGACATTGAAGCTCGCTACTTTCAGATTGTCAATTGCAGAAACCGCGGGAAGCATACTGGGGCGGGGATTCTCCGAAGTGAACGCATAGCTAAACCCCTGCGTCACCGGGCGTATTCGCCAGGCATTAGTACTGCTTCCTCCTGCAAAGGACCAATGCAGCACACCATTCAAATTGGTAATTACATCCCCAGCACGGAAGAAATTGCTCGTACTCAGTCCTGGCACAGGGTGATAGTAAGCGGTATTTGGCGAATCAATTGGGCGGTTTTCTTTATTGTCTGTATCATCGAGAATAATGCTGCGTTTGGCTATATCGATCTGATGGTTAATAAATCCACTCGTGCCGGGTGTGTTGTTCTGGGTAAACTGTTGAAAGCGTCCGCCTTCGCTCAGCAATACCTGCCCAAAACGGGCAAGATCGGCATGCTCGCTCACAGAAAGAGTACTGAGGAAGGTAACCAACATCCCTTCAAACTGCTCAAAATAATTGTTAATAGCTGCTGTTGCTGCCGCTAAATCGCCACTTGGCACGCCGGGCACCGGCAGTTGGATGATAGCATGTGTAGGAAGCGGATTGCCAGAGCTGAGTACAGTTACGCTGCCCATTGTAGAAGCAGTCAACTGGCTCATGTCAAAAAAATCATTGGCACTTCCGGTGACAAGTACTTTGTCACCCACTGCGACCGCAGTAGGACACCCACTGCAAAACACGAAAATACCTTCGGAGGTAGCTGGGTCCGCATCCGCGTCGGCATCTTCTTCCTGAATGAAAAAGCCACGCAACTGACCACTGCCTTGCGTTTGGTAGTCACCCACTACAATCGCCTCAACGGTGAAAGGTCCCGCACCGGTGACCGCACTGCCGCTGCCCTGGATGGCGTGGATTTTGGTGATAGATGGACCAACCGTTGTAAAGTTCCAGGTAGTGGCATCGCTGATACCAGCAAAGTCATTACCTGCAATATCTTCAATAGCGCCAGCTGCTACGTTGATATAATAAGCTGTATTTATAGCCAAATCAGCAGGAGGATTGATCGTCACTTGAGTGCCAGTGACGCTTACATTAGCGCTGGTAACATCAATAGTCTGCACAACACTATTGTCAGCAGCGAGATGGATGGTGATATTACCAGTGCCTTTTTGAATATTTTCATTGAAAGTAATAACCAAGTCTTGATTGATAGCAATGTTCGTGGCGTCATCGGCTGGGTTAAGTATGGTAATCACCGGCGCGCTGTTATCTATTGTAAATTCAATGTCGTCTAAGCGCCAAGTCGCAGCGGAGTTACTCCCCGTTCCAGAAGCAACGTAATGAAAAGCAAAGTAAACATTCGTGCCATTGATGAAAGATAAATCAATCTCACCCGAATTCGTCCACATCTGGGAGTTTTCTGGAGAGAAAGTAATACCTGTCAGGGAAATCCATGTAGCGCCTGTCGGGTCGCCGCTGCCGGTGTAATCTGTGGAGTAAACTACACTGACTTGAGGGTAAGTAATACCATTATCCAAAAACCTAGTCCAGCTGCGGAAACGTAGGATTTCATTGGATTGGGCATTCATATTGAGTGGCGGTGTAATGAGCCATTCATTAGCCGGTGCACTATCCCCAAAGCCATTGACGTTAATATAACTTAACGTGAGTTCGGGGATTGAAAAATAAAAAGCATAGCAAATGATTTGTT
>CAZFBN010000229.1:0-5701 GCA_964517145.1 uncultured Saprospiraceae bacterium | reverse complement strand
TCTATAATTGGGAAGTTAGTGCTTTTAAGAATGTTATAATGTTTATCATCTGTAACTAAATACATTGTGAATTAAATTTTTGATTATCCTCCCACAACCCTCCTTCCCTTAAGGGACGATCCGCCCGCGCGTGGACACCCTTTAGGGATGGGGTTAGCGAAGGCAATTTTCATTAAACAATTTTGTGCACAGTGTACTAAATAATCGGCATTTCCACTTACCGCACAATCCACAATTTGTTATCATCAACATCTGTTTCTATCAAATGCCAACGATAATAGATCTCAATTTTCTCCACATGATTGGATTGTACCAAAATTCGCTAATATTAAAGGCAACGATTTCGGAAGTTTTTTCTGCTAATTTTTCTGCGTACTCAGAAATAATATCATTACTAATTAACAATTTAATTTTTCCATGAATAACAGCATTAAAAATCGGTCTGTACTTTGAGTTTTTTGAAATAGAGACCAGCAGCGAGTTAGTATCAAGGACAATTTTCATCATTTTAAATTAATCGTTCGACTCTTCCCCTTTCAACCACTCCTCCATCGTATTATCCGTCCAGCCTCTTTCCTCCCACAAGCGATCCATTTCTTCGGTGGCTTGTTCGGCAAAATATTTACTTAAAATGTCTCGTATTTCTAATAACTGTTTTTCATTGACATCGAAACTATATATTTTTAGCAGTTCTATTTGCAGATTCGTCAGTGGTTTTGTTAACTGTGTCATGATAAGTAATGTGCTTTTTATTTAAAAACCGGTTTCAAGATAAAGAGTTTCTTTTTTTTCTGCAAGCTCTTATGCTCAGAGAGAACGTTTAACGCTCTTTAAATGGATTTCTAACAAACATTCCCCTCCCAAATCCGTTGCACCTAAAGAGCCAATTCCAAAAGAACCTATGAAAAATCTCCGATCCTTTCTTACGCCCTTGCTGTTATTTTTACTTTCTTTTTTTCTGCAATATGGCGTCACCTATTTTATTCCGTTGAATGATAATTTGCAATATGCCACCAACAAAATCGGCGGTATCCTGCTCATTACCAGCATTGCCTGGGCCTTGATTGCGCTGCTGCGTTACGGGAAAAAACAGGTGGTACAACGCTACCACCCAGCGCTCGAAGATAACTTCGAAGCCCGCAAACGCTATACAAAATACACCGTGCTGGAAAATATCATCATTTTTTTGATTGTGTTGATTGCAATGGGTTTTTCGCTCATGCTGTTTGAGAGCGTGCGGGAGATCGGCGTGAGCCTCTTCGCTTCGGCGGGAGTGGCAGGTATCATTTTAGGTTTCGCGGCGCAGCGCATCATTGCTACGATTTTGGCAGGTTTGCAAATTGCATTTACCCAGCCCATTCGCTTGGACGACGCTGTAATTGTGGAAGGAGAATTTGGTCGCATCGAGGAAATTAACCTGACCTATGTGGTGGTGCGCCTATGGGACAAGCGCCGCATGGTACTGCCGTCCACTTATTTTATTGAACAACCTTTTCAAAACTGGACGCGCACGACGGCGGAGATTCTCGGCACCGTTCTGCTTTATACTGATTATAATGTGCCAATCAGCGCCCTGCGCGAGGAGTTGACGCGCATTCTGGAAGCGACGCCGCTGTGGGATAAGCAGGTGAACGTACTCCAGGTGACGGATGCCAAGGAAAATACCGTGGAAATCCGCGCCCTTATGAGCGCCCGCAATGCCTCCGCTGCCTGGGACCTGCGTGTGCACGTGCGCGAGAAAATGATTGAGTTTTTGCAACAAAACTATCCGAATAGTTTGCCCAAGCAACGCCTTGTCATTGAAAATGCGAATGGATTCTCCTCACAAGAGGACGTTTTTGAAACAAATCCTTCCTAATGCCTAGCGGAGAATGCCGGTTTAATGCTCTTTTCTCTTCTTCGCTTTCTCCAGGTTTTCCTGCACGCGGAATTCCACAATGTAGCGAATCAAATCCAGGGGAAATTGCACCGACTACCCCACATCAGCTCTAATCCATTCTAACAAGGCTTCGGTAGTAATACAATTTTGATAACCTTTTGCTTGTAAGCCATGTAATAACTTGACATCACCTGTCCAGAGCAAACCATCCAAATAAGCTGCCAATGCTACAAAAGGCAAATCATCCATATCAATATCTCTCACCAGCGGAGCGGATGCAGCCCAAATCGAGAAAGGAATTTGTTGATCGGAGATAAAGGAAATTTGTTTATAAACCTGAAAAATAACTTCGTTCACCTGCGCTTCTGACGTTTTTGCCAATACTACAATTTTTGATCGGTGGCGGTCGATTTCTTCGCGCAGGTACTCGCTGGAGTAGAACTCCAATTTTTCATTATTATTAAAGAGAATTTCACCAATATTAGACTGCGCATTCAGAATAGCACTAAAAACGATGTTGGTATCAACAATAATGATCTTCATAGAGCTGGCTTAGGCTTCGTCCAATCCAGGAAAGCGTTCTTTATTTTTTTTCCACCATCCTTGCTTTACTTCCCGGGCAAGTTCATCAATCTGGCTTTGGGTAGCCTGACTATCTTTGATGGCTTGCTTATAAAACAGATAATCCAGCATGCGCTGAATGTCTTGCACCTCCATGTCCGCCGGTAAGCGAATGATAATTTCCTGGTCGGTTCTTTCTATGGTGAGCATACACAATTGTGATTTTTAATTAAACGCCTGATGATCGGTTTTCGTTCCGTAGGTCATTTCTTCTTCTTCGCTTTTTCCAGGTTTTCCTGCACGCGGAATTCCACAATGCAGCGAATCAAATCCAGTGGCATGGGCTGATCCAGCGGAAACTGCACGGAGCCTTTGCTAAACTTATATCGCGACAATTCCTCCTTGAAAGCCTCGTGCCCGGTGGGCGTGGCGTAGAAACCAATGTGCTTGTCGTAAGCAGCGAAATACACCAGATTGCCCTTCAATTCATAAGCGGGCATGGCGTAGCTAATCTTCTCCTTCGCCTCGGGTGCAGCGGCGCGGACGGTGGCGCGTACCTGTTGTAGAATTTCCTGGATGTCAGCAGGAAAGCGGGCGATGTATTCGTCAATGGTGGTGGCGGTGGGTGTCATGATTTAAATTATTTACTTTCTTTTAGTCCTTATTATATCCAACTTGCTTTGCTAGTTCTATCCATTCATTTTCATTACTATCTAATTCACATAATCTTTTTCCAACTTCTGTATTAATAGAAAAATGTTTACAATATTCATTTACAAATTCATCCCAGTTTTTTTCATATTTTATCAAATGACGTTTTGTATGTTTATTGAGAATATAAAGCCCAAAATTCCCAATTCCTTCTGTTACTTGTGTTTGCATTTTATCTTGAAATAAAAGTGTACTCTCCCAGTATTTTAATTTTTGTTCTAAAGACCAATTTGCATATGTCTGCTTCATGAAAACCTCATGCTCTATCTGTGATTTCTCTCTGGTGCTAATGAAAAGCCGTTTTATCAAAGCTCCTGTCTCCACCACCGTCGCAAATTCCCCGTGCAGGCTCGCCAATTCGGCTTCGTGGATCATTTCGGCGGTATATTTTTTACCATTCGGACCGATTTTATCAAAAGTAGCGGTAGCGTCAGCAATTAAAAAAGAGGTGTAGCCCAGATTGCCTGCCATGCGGGTGGTGGTGGACACGCAGTGATCGGTCGTCAGCCCAACGATGACAAGGGTTTTGATGCCGGCATCATCCAGGCGCTGCTGCAAATCGGTGCCGATGAAAGCACTGTTGACGTTCTTTTCGATGACGGGCTCGTCGCCGATGGGCTGCACGATGTCTTTGATGTCGTTGCCGGGCTGCCCTGCTACGAGGCGGGAGTTGGGATTGGTGGAGTTATGCTTGATGTGAAAGATCGGCATATCATGTTCGCGCCAAAAATGTAATAAGCGCGCCATGTTTTCCTCCGCGTCGGGGTTATTGCGATGCCCGCCCCAGTAGGCGAGGTCGTCCATGCCTTTTTGCACATCAATAAGGAGTAGCGCGGGTTTGTCCTGGATATTCATGCTATTTTATTTAGAAAATATCATTACGACCATCTTTTTATGATCCAGCTTGCAATAAAAGCCTCCAAAAAACTTAATGGAATCGCATAGACCAAGGTGCCGAACGGCAGTACGCCCAAGTTGCCAATAACTACCCACATCAGCACAAAGCCCACCAGCCAGGCGAGTAGCGTCATTTGCAATAGGTTGAATTTCGTGGCAATGACAAAAATCGCGATGGCAAAAAGCAGCGACCAAACGCCCCAAAGCGCACCATTGATGGGCTCGGCGGGAAAGGTCAAGCCCATTTTTTCATAGTGACTCACCCAAAGCGATTTGATTAAAAATTCATTTCTCACAAATTCGGATACGCTGATCCAGGCGGTTGCGGCTACAACGGCAATTACTTTTTTGACGAGGCTCATGCTATACGTTTTACTTTTTTATAAAATTACATTTTTTTAACGGATGCAAATGCGCATTTCAAATTGGAAAGAAAGATAAATATTGATAGGTACATTTTAAACCATAAAAAGCTAAATTAGCTGCCAAAATTGAAACGAACCAACCAAATCATGAAAAATATTTCCTTCTTGCTATTAATCGCGGGTTTCTTTTACCTCTCCTTCGCGCAGGCACAATCCACCCTCGCCGGGCGCCTCGGCTACCCCAAAGACGCAAAATTGCTGATTATTCACTCGGATGACCTGGCAGTGGCGCACTCTGAAAATCAGGCGAGTTTTAATGCGATGAAGGTCGGGTCGGTCAGTTCCGCGAGTGTGATGGTGCCCTGCCCCTGGCTCAAGGAAGTAGCGGAATACGCTCAAAAAAATCCGAATCATGACCTGGGCTTACACCTCACGCTTACCAGCGAATGGCAATGGTACAAGTGGGGACCCGCAGCGCCGCGCGGCGAAGTGCCTGGGCTGGTGGATGCCAACGGTTATTTCTACGACAACTGCGCCGATGTCACCAAAAACGCGACGCCCGAAGAGGTAGAACGCGAGCTGCGTGCACAAATCGAAAAGGCAAAAGCCCTCGGCTTGGAGCCGACGCACCTGGACTCGCACATGGGCTGCGTCTTTTTTACCAATCCGCTCAATTTTGCGACGTATTTAAAGCTTGCAAAAGAGTATAAAATTCCGGCAATGGTGAATCAGCAAATGGTGGACGGCATTATCAAGCAATCACCGGATGTGTTCGCCAATGTTTTTGATGACAAAATGCCTGTCATAGATCAAATTTATGGTGCTTCAGAAGCCGATTTTAAAAATGGTATGGCAAAATATTATGCCAAAACCCTGCGCGAAATGCCACCGGGCGTGCACGTCATGATTATTCACACCGCTTACAACGACCAGGAAATGCAGGGCATCAGCGTGAACCACCCCGGCTGGGGCGCCACATGGCGACAGGCGGATTATGATTTCTTTACCAGCAAGGAATGTAAAAAGATTTTGAAAGAAAAGAATATTCTTGTAATAACCTGGCGGGAAATTGGGAAATTGATGAAAGAGTAAAAAAGGGCTATTTCAAAAACTGTTCAATATTTTCAGTACAACCCGTTACCAAGGGACTTCCCATCGGGATGCCACTAAATTTTTGCTTATTTCAATTTTTTATTTCTAAACAACTTCACAGAAGGTTGAGCAGATGTAATATTTTTATTTAACGTGAGTTCGGAGATTTAAGCTGCCAGATTAACAGTTTTTTGGG
>CAZFBN010000228.1:0-5749 GCA_964517145.1 uncultured Saprospiraceae bacterium | reverse complement strand
TTATTAATCTCCGAACGCAAATAATACAGTGCTTCCAAGCCATTCGGCAGGACAATCACATTGGATCGAGACTGACTTTGTTTAAATGCTTCTAGTGTTAACGCTGCATCCGCAGGGTTATCTTCCACCAACAGAATGTTGAAGGAATGCTTGTACTGCTCCACGTAAATTGATTAATTATTTAAAATAAGCAAACAACCGAAACTGAAATTAATCGGTACTTTTGGAACTTTAAATCTTATTTGTTTGGCAAAACAGTTTGATAACAAAGATAAAAAAATATGCAAGAATTTCTTCAACTTCAAACACTTTTTGAGCAATTTATTCATCAAAATGCTTTTTATCAATCGCCTAAAGAATTGTACGAGCCTGTCAATTACATTATGCAATTAGGCGGCAAGCGCCTGCGCCCGGCATTGCTGCTGATGGGCTGTCGACTTTTTGATACCGATGCAAGCCAAGCACTGCCTGCTGCCTATGCGGTAGAAATTTTTCATAATTTTAGTCTGGTGCATGATGACATCATGGATGCTGCGCCCCTGCGCCGTGGCAAGCCAACGGTTCATCAGCAATTTGGTACCAATACAGGCATTTTGAGCGGCGATGTCATGCTGATTTATGCGTATGCGTATTTGACAAAAGTAAATAAACCATTGCTAATCAAAGACTTAGTACAGATTTTTAATCTTTTTGCCATTGAGGTTTGCGAAGGGCAACAATTGGACATGAATTTTGAAACGCAGTCGAATGTCACCATTCCTGAATATTTAAAAATGATTGAATTGAAAACGGCGGCGCTGATTGGCGGGGCATTAGAATTGGGCGCTTTGATTGGCGGCGCTGCACCGGCGGATGCGGCACAGCTCGCGGCTTTTGGGCGTCATGCGGGTATTGCGTTTCAGTTGCAAGATGATTTATTGGATACCTTCGGCGATCCAGCTAAAGTTGGTAAAAAACCAGGGGGTGATATTATCCAAAATAAAAAAACTTACTTGATTCTCAAAGCTTTAGAAATCGCTGATGCGCCCACCAAAACTGAACTTTTGCAATGGATGAGTACCTCTCCAAAGGATGAGCGCGAAAAAATTGAATGCGTGACGGCTATTTTACAACAGCTTGATATTCCCCAAAAAGTAGAAACGGTTAAAGCATCATATATGCAAACCGCCTATCAACATTTGGAACAAGTAGCTGGTAATGAACAAATTAAAGAAGAGCTGGGTCAATTGGCAGATAAATTAGCGAATCGGGAGTTTTGAATTGGATAGCGGTTATTGGTTAGTTGTTATCCGTTATTGGTTATTGGTTAGTTGGGGAAATGTATATTTTAATTTATTTCTGCTAACCGCTACCTGTTAACCATTAACTAATAACCGATAACCGATATCAAAAAAAGGAGCAACCGCCGAAGCAGTTACCCCTCACACTATGAAACACTATATTTTTAGAAAATGAATATCTGTCAGAAATGAAAAAGCTTGTATTAATAAAGCGATGATTTTCAAGGTAAAATTAGCAAGTAATTTGCGTTCATACAAGTTAAATTTTCATAAATCGAAAACTTTAATATATCGTCACGGATTCCTGGCGGATTTCAGCGGTTTCCATTTGTAAAAAAATTTTGCCGTTCCACCATTCTTTTTCAATTATCGCTTTATTTTTTTCATAAAATTTCAGCGCCGGCTCATTCCAGTCGAGCACCTGCCACTTGACCAAACGGCATCCTTCGTGTTTGGCTTGCTCCAAAAAGGCATCAAACAGCATTTGACCAATGCCAAAGCGCCGGTATTGCGGATACACCACAAAATCCTCCAGGTACAGCATGCGACCTTTCCAGGTAGAATAAGCCATGTAATACAAAACCATTCCCACGACCTGCCCTTCGGCTTCGGCAACAATGGCGTCATAAATACCCGCTGCAAAGTCACGCTCGTACTCCGCAATGGTGGCAACAAATTCTGGTTCTGCTTTTTCGTAAATGGCAAGCTCGCGCACCAAGGCGTGCACAGCAGGTATGTCGGCAGCAGTCGCTTTCCGCAAGAAGATTCGCATAAAAAAATTGTTATGAGTTATCTGTGATTGGTTGTTCAGCCACAATGCCCCATCACAGATAACCAATAACTCATTTTAACGTTGAATTTCAAACTTTTCGTAGTGTCGCACTTTACCCTCGCTGGTGTCTATGCTATCTACGCGTGCCAGAGGAGGTCCTTGAAAGCAGCGCTCGATTAGCGCTTCGAGTATATCTTCATCGCCTTCCACCTCTACAAGCACACTCCCGTCGGAATCATTCCGAACAAAGCCTTTGAGGTTCAGTGAATTGGCTTCGTTGCACACAAAAGCGCGGTATCCCACGCCTTGTACTTTGCCAACGATCCGCATTTTCCAGTGTTGCATCGCTTCTGATTTTGCGTTGCTAAGATTTGACAGAATTACCATTGCAGCATTGGTTACTTCAAAGGTTTTTTCTATCGTTTTTAATAACGAGATCACTTCTTTCTCCTTTATTTTACAACTATTAACTGCTTGCTTTCCAGCTTATTATCTACCGTCAACCGCAAATAATACACACCCGCAGTTAATGATTGAATATCCTGGGTGTAAACGCCAGACATTTGTTTTGCGTTCACAAAAGTATATATTTTCTGACCAATGGCATTAAAAATTTCTAATCTCACTGTGCCTCCTTCCGGCAAGCTATAAGTGACGCGGGTTTCACCATTGCTAGGATTTGGCATAATGTTCAGTTGAAAGTAATTTTTCACCACTTCATAGTCGCTCGTAGTTATCTGCGAAGGACGAGCAATTTTTTTCGTCGTGTAAACGCGGTATTCTCCAGGTGCGAAGGAAAGCGATTGCGTCGGGCTGTTGATAAATAAACTATCGCCGGTAAAATATTCGTACCACCAGCCGCCTTTCGGAAAAGCATTGGGAATGGAAGCATTCGATACCGCAAAGTTGCCTTGCACTGCTACATCCATGGACGCATGCGTTAAGTGAATGGTTTTCTGCGGATTCCCAACACTCATGGTAAAAGTTGTGGTGTTAAACGCCTCATAATTTGTTTTTAAATGAATCAAATCGCGGGTAATATCGTACAAGCGCTTTCGGTCGGTATTTTGCAAATAATCCCAGCGAATGGGTTTTGGATCAACTCGACAACTGTTATTAATCGTGCCATTTGGACAATAATTAATTGGAAAATCATAGCCCAACTCACCAAATTGCCAGAGCATTTTAGGTCCTGGAACTGTGTAAAAAAAGGCATTTGCCAATTCTACCCGCCGCAGCGCCGTTGGAAAAGTGCGAATATTGTAAACGCCTGAGGCATTGCCATTTTGCACATTTTTATAAACGATGCGCTCTTCGTCGTGACTTTCGATGTACGAAACCAGGTGCGGTACTGTCCAGCCGCGATTTTTATAAGATACCTCGTTCAAATTGGAAGTGTAGCCCATGGAAGCCTCCACGTATTGATTGTGCAAACCAGCACCCGTCCACAGCATTGCGCCATATTCCGCCAATTCTTTGTCCTCGCTGTTTTCTGCAAAATGTTCCAAAATCACATATGCCCCAGGCGTTGTAGCCCACACCACATCGGCATAATGCTTGAGCGTGGCAATGCGATTGGCATCGTACAGCCGGAACTGCGAATCGTCGCTGGATTGACGCTGCGTAAAACCTTTGGACAGGTCAAAACGGAAGCCATCTACTCGAAATTCGCTGAGCCAATACTGAAGCGCCCGGTCCACATACTCGCGCGTTGCTGCACTTTCGTGGTTAAAATCAAACCCAACATTGAAGGGGTGTTTTGCAATTGGATTCAACCAAGGATTATTCGCTGCCGGACGATTGTTCGGACCATCCCAGTACAGTTGCGCCAATGGGCTTTCGCCAAACGTATGATTGAACACCACATCTAAAATCACTGCAATGCCGCGTTTGTGACATTCATCTACAAATCGTTTCATTTCATTCATGGTGCCATAATATTTGTCCAAAGCATGATGAAACGACACATTATAACCCCAACTAATATTTCCTTCAAATTCGCTCACCGGCATCAATTCGATGGCATTCACACCCAATCTTTCCAAATAATCCAGCGAATCAATCAGCGTGGCATAATCGTGTCGTTCAATGAAGTCGCGGATTAACAATTCATAAATTACCAATTTTTCTTTCGCAGGTCTTTGAAAATCAGCCATTTGCCACGAGTACGCAGGAGCCCCGGGCTGTAGTAAAGTGACGTTGCCCACGGTTTTGTCCGTCGGATAGACTGGTAAATTTGGATATGTTTCTGCCGGAATGTAAGGATCATCGCCCTGATCCAAAATCAACTTGCTATAAGGATCGGCAATGCGAATGGCACCATCCACCAAATATTGATAGGTATAATTTTGCCCTGGCATAAGCCCACCTATTTCAATCCAAAAAGTGCTACCATCCAGACTCTTCGTCATTTGATAATTGGATTCCAGTTTCCAATCATTAAAATTGCCAATTACAAACACATTACTCTTGCCCGGCGCATATAATGCCAGCCTGACCTTTGTAGCGTTTTCTATAAAAGAAGCCCCCAACTGCGTGCCGGCTGGCGGATTCGCTGCGGGAATGCTTTCCACTACCAGATAAGAAAAAGCGACTTTTTTTATATTGGCACCGCTTGTTGCAGTGATTTCGACGGCATGCATTCCAGCAGTGGTGGCAGTCAAAGTGTAATTCAAAGCAGTACCGGTCATTTGCGTCAGCAAGGTACCATTGTCCGTCAAAGTGATGGTGGCACTTTCCGAGGCTACCAAGTTTATCGGTATGGTTTCACCCATATTTTTCACCAATGTGCTGCTCGTAGGACTTAACAAGAGCGTGGTAAATGGCAAATTGGAGGCATAAACTGGGTAGAAAATATCCACGCCACCTGTTTCCTTGCCTTCTCTGGCGCCAGTGGCATCTCGAAAAACAAATGCCATAGACGTAATTTGCTCATTGGCAGGCACTCCATAATAACTACGAATAGACGGCGTGATTGTATAGCTGTACAAATTCGGCTTGCCAGGCACCGGCGTCATTTTCCAGGCAGCATTTGCCTGCCCCCAGGTCGTTTTTACATACCTCCAGCCACTCGCCTGGTCGGTGAGCACTCCTGTATGCACGTACACATCGCAATTGCAATCCTTCAATCCACTTGTTCCTTTTGTAGCATCAAAATAAATCGTAACCGGTTGTTCAGCTTTTGGGAAGTACGGATCGGTATAAACCACTTGCGCCACAAGCGCCTGGCTCAGCAGTAAAAACAAAAAAAGATGGAAGTTTATTAATTTTATCATGGCTTGATTTTATTATTCAAATGACAATTTCAACTCAAAGACACCTTTTATATCGGCAACAAAAGTAGAGCAGGAATACCAGAAATGTTCGCCAAAAAACGACAAAACACCACAAACAATAAAGCCCCCTCGATTGGAGGAGGCTTTTAACAATATATTTTTTTCCTTAATTTCTTCAGTGCTGATTAGTAACGCTTTTTGTAACCGCCGCCGCCGCCGTAGCCGCCATCATTGTCATCGTCGTTGTTGCGATTGTAACGGCTGCCGCCACCGTAGCCGCCGCTGTTGTCGTCGTCATTGTCCCGAGTATAGCGACTGCCGCCACCACCATAACCACCACTACCACGCCCACCGAGATCTACACCGCCGCCGTAACCACCGCGATCGCCACCGCCGCCACCGCGATTGCCGCCGCCGTAGCC
>CAZFBN010000227.1:0-5827 GCA_964517145.1 uncultured Saprospiraceae bacterium | reverse complement strand
ATACGACACGGCGAAACCGACTTAAATCGCAAAGGCATTGTGCAAGGCAGCGGCGTGGACGCACCTTTGAATGAGCTGGGGCGGCAGCAGGCGCAGGCGTTTTTTGAAGTGTATAAAAACATTGCCTTTGAAGTGATATTAACTTCTAACTTGATACGCACGCATCAAACCGTGCAGCCTTTTATAAAATTGGGTTTGCCTTGGGAGCAGTCTGAAGACATCAAAGAAATGAATTGGGGCGAGCACGAAGGGAAGGAAAGTACGCCTGCAATGCACTCAGAATACCAGGAAATAAAGGCGGCGTGGAGTAGGGGAGCATTGGAGGCGAGGCTGCCGGGCGGCGAAAGTGCAGAAGAATTAGGAACGAGAATCAGTCGATTTATCGATCATTTAAAACATCGATCGGAAAAATTAATTTTGTTGTGTTCGCATGGGCGCGCCATGAGCGCTATGATGTGCTTATTACATAGTTTGCCATTGCATGATATGAATCAGTATTTTCATTATAATACTGGTTTGTGGAAAGTGCATTTTGATGGGTTTGCGTTTGAATTTGAACTGGAAAATGATACAAAACATTTAGAGCCGATTGAGCAAATTCAGTAGTTATTTTTTAATTTGATATTTGACGGATTAGATATTATATAATAATGATTAATAAATATAAATTAACGGCGGTTAGCTATTTAAATACCAAGCCTTTGCTGTATGGTATTTTTAAAAGTAAAGTTGCAAAACAGATTGATTTACAGTTGGATATACCCTCTGTATGTGCACAAAAACTGAAAGATGGGCGCGCAGATGTTGGGCTGGTGCCGGTGGCGATCATTCCAGAATTGGATACGCCGCATATTGTATCTAATTTTTGTATCGGAACGGTTGGAGCGGTGAAAACGGTGTGTCTGTACGGCGAGCGCCCCATCGAAGAGTGGAAGTCGGTTTACCTGGATTATCAGTCTCGTACTTCTGTGGAACTCAGCCGGTTATTATTAAAAGATTATTGGCATTTGAATCCAGTCTTACTCCCCGCACAACCAGGATATGAAGCTCAAATTGGCGGCACGACCGGTGGTTTGATCATTGGAGATCGCACGATTGGGATGGATAAAAAATTTGCTTATGTGTATGACCTTGGCGCTGCGTGGATGGCGTACACAGGGTTGCCCTTTGTTTTTGCTGCTTGGGTGAGCAATCGTCCTTTAGAACCGCAATTTATTTCGGCGTTGAATGCTGCCCTTGAGCTCGGCATAGCGGCTATTCCAGAGTTGATTTATTTGATTCCCTCGCCCCAACTGGGCTTTGATTTACAAGAATATTATACAAAATACATCAGCTATCGGCTGGACGACGCCAAACGCAAAGCCTTATCCTTATTTTTGTCTCAATTAACACCAAGTGTGCAGCCCACTGTTCGGGCAAGTTTAGCCAGTTAAAATGCTTACTTTGGGAGGTTTTGTAAAAATTAATAAATAGTGAACAATTCTTATTTTTAACTTATTCCTAACCAACTGACTGTATTTTCACTTGTTATATTGCAAATTGAATAAAACGCCGCTTTATGATCCTATTAATGACTTTATTTACTTTTGTCAACACATTTCATCCAATAAAAAACCAATCCATGATGGACATCAATAATATTTTTGAAAAAGACACTATTCCTGCTTCTTCTTTTGAAGTGGCAACCCTTGGCGGAGGTTGTTTCTGGTGCGTCGAAGCGGTCTATCAGTCTGTGGAAGGCGTACAATCTGTTGTTTCAGGGTACGCTGGTGGTACAAAAGAAACTGCCAATTATAAAGCGGTTTGCAGTGGTGCGACCGACCATGCTGAAGTTATACAAGTAACCTTTGATCCTAAATTGGTTACATATGCAGATATTTTAGAAATGTTTTGGACTGCGCACGATCCAACCACGCTCAACCGCCAGGGCAATGATGTGGGACCACAATATCGTTCGGTCATTTTTTATCACGATGAGGAACAAAAACGCATTGCAGAACAATCGAAAAAAGAAGTGGCAACCCAGGTGTGGGATAAGCCGATTGTAACACAAATCGTACCTTTTGAAGCTTTTTATGAAGCTGAAGATTATCATCAGGATTATTACAACAATACGGGCGATCGCAATCCTTACTGCACTTATGTTATTACACCTAAGGTGCAGAAATTTCGTAAAGTATTTAAAGATCGCTTAAAAAAGGAAGCGCAGCACTAAATATTTTTCGTTTAGAATGCTGAGAGAGGATGTTCGTGTAATATGGACATCCTCTTTTATTATATTTGTGAAAATATTTTGTATAAATACAAGAGCCGACTAAAATGTGAAAAGTTGGTAAAAAACTAGATTTTTTTAACGCAAATTCAGCCGCAATTCGCTTTAGGTTGTTATTTTGGCAAGACAAATTTTTTGAAGACCACTTCAACCACAAAGCGCATTTATTTTTATTCAATAATGCCTTGAAAATGAGCTTTGTGTGTCAAGTGGTTTTTATATTGACAAAAAGAATCGCATTATGCTGACAGAAACTTTATACTCCTCTCAAGAGCTGATACAATTGGAAGATCAATACGGTGCGCACAATTACCATCCGCTACCGGTAGTATTGTCGAAAGGGCGTGGTGTGCATGTGTGGGATGTGGAAGGGAAGGAATATTATGATTTTTTGTCAGCGTATTCTGCTGTTAATCAAGGACATTGCCACCCTAGAATTATCCAAGCACTAGTGGAACAAGCTAGTAAATTGACCCTAACATCGCGTGCATTTCACAATGACATTTTGGGGCGTTATGAGCAGTACATCTGCGAATATTTTGGCTACGACCGCATGCTGCCAATGAATACGGGCGTGGAGGGCGGCGAAACGGCGATTAAGCTCACGCGCAAGTGGGGCTATTTGAATAAAGGCATTCCGACCAACCAGGCGAAAATTATTTTTGTGAGCAATAACTTCTGGGGGCGCACGATGGCGGCGATTTCGTCTTCGACGGATCCGACCAGTACGCGGCATTTTGGACCCTACATGCCTGGTTATCAGGTGATTCCGTACAATGATCTGGCGGCGCTGGAAGCAGCTTTGCAAGACCCAAATGTGGCGGGTTTTATGGTAGAACCCATTCAAGGCGAAGCGGGGGTGGTGGTGCCGGATGAAAATTATCTGCCAAAGGCGTATGAATTGTGTCAAAAACATAATGTGTTATTCATTGCAGATGAGATACAAACGGGTATTGCGAGGACAGGGCGAATGTTATGCTGTGATTATCATAATTTTAAGCCAGATATTTTGATTCTGGGCAAAGCGTTGTCAGGTGGCGTGTATCCGGTGTCGGCGGTATTGGCGCGGGATGAAATTATGTTGAACCTGAAGCCGGGTGAGCATGGCTCAACTTTTGGCGGTAATCCGCTGGGTGCTGCCGTAGCAATGGAAGCGTTGGAAGTAGTGAAGGATGAAAATCTGGCGGAGAATGCATTTGAATTGGGTAAGCTTTTCCGCGAGCGCATGCAGCAAAATCTGGTGGAAAAAACCGAAATAGTGACGTTGGTGCGCGGCAAAGGCTTGCTGAATGCGATTGTTGTAAATGATGATGAGCATGGTCATCTGGCGTGGGATATTTGTATAAAACTGGCGGAAAATGGGCTTTTGGCGAAACCGACGCACGGCAATATCATTCGCTTTGCGCCGCCGCTGGTCATGACGGAAGGACAGTTGGAGGAGTGTTGTGAGATTATTGAAAAGACGGTTTTAGAATTTGACGTTTGATATTTATTATTTATTATTTATTATTTATTATTTAGGATTTGACGTTTTTCATTTTTCATTTAATGATTGTTTGACGTTTATTACTGGAGGCAAAAGGAGTTGTGTGTCTGGCAACTGACTTCTGGCATCCGACATCTAAATATAATGAATTTCATCATTTACGATTTGGAAGCGACCTGCTGGATGGGGCGACCGCCTTCGATGGTGCAGGAAATTATTGAAATCGGGGCGGTGCGCGTGAACGGCTACGGAGAGGCAGAGGGCGTTTTCAGTAGTTTTGTTCGACCGGTTATCAATCCCCGTTTGTCCTCGTTTTGTCAGGAATTAACCTCTATTCGGCAGGAAGATGTAGAGCGGGCGCGGCTTTTTCCAAATGTCGCGGAAGATTTTCAGGATTGGGCAGAGATGTGGGACGAGGATTATGTGCTTTGTTCCTGGGGCGAGTTTGACCAAAAAATGCTCATCAACGATTGCAAATTGCATAAAATCGACTACGACTGGACGGCGCCGCACATCAATTTAAAAGATCAATATCGGGAAATCAAGCGCCTGAAGCAGCCCCGTGGCTTGAAGGCAGTGGTGGAAGCAGAAGGCTATGATTTTGTTGGTACGCACCATCGGGGCATCGACGATGCGAAGAATCTCGCACTGATTTTTACAAAATATTTGGATGAGTGGCGATACTAGGGTAATAGGGGGATAGGAGGATAGGGTAATAGTGGATGGAGGGATATTTGTTAACTGATTGTTGTGAGGTGTTGCTAATTATATTAGAAAACAATTAGAATGGTAATATTTTGTTAGTTTTGAGTTGTTTTTTTATTGTTATTTAGTTATTTTTATATTAAAGCTGCCTAATATTTAACAATAAGCCTTTTTATTTAATTTAAATTAACTTTTGCACTGCTTTTATTTAACGTTGCTGCATTAATTTCACCTTCACAAGCAAAAACAGAATTAAACATTAACTGACCTGAAGTCGTCCGGCTTCGGGCAGTAGGCTTTTTGTTACAATCCATTACTTACAAAATTAAAATCATGGAACGACGTCTTCAACTTAAGCATTGGGTGAGTCTGTTCGGCATTTTGCTGCTGCTCCCCCTTTTTAGCTTTGCTCAAAACACTCGAACAATCTCAGGAACGGTGACGGGCGAAAATGAGGAACCCCTGATCGGCGCTACCGTATTGGTGCAAGGCACGTCCAAAGGCGCTACGACCGATGCCGAAGGCAATTTTAGTCTGAATGTTACTGCTTTCGATCAAGTGTTAGAAGTTTCTTATGTAGGTTACACGTTGCTTGAAGTACAACTGACTGCTTCTAATTTTTACAACATTGAATTACAAAGTGAATCGTTTCAACTGGATGAACTGGTGGTAACGGCGCTGGGTATTTCTCGCGAGAAAAAAGCGCTGGGCTATGCCGTACAGGAAGTAGATGGCGATCAGCTGACTCAAGCGAGAGAGACCAACCTGGTAAGCGCCCTCGCCGGACGCGTGGCGGGCGTGAATGTCACAGGCGGGTCTAATAGTATCGGCGGGTCTTCGCGGGTGGTGATTCGCGGGGAGACCTCCCTGGCGGGCAATAACCAGCCCTTATTTGTCGTGGATGGTATTCCCATCAACAATCAGGTAAGTGCAGTTAACCAATCGGGGCAGACCATTGACTATGGCAATGCAGCCGCAGAAATCAACCCGGATGATATTGAATCTATTTCGATTTTGAAAGGTCCGAACGCGGCAGCTTTGTATGGTTCACGTGCTGCCAACGGTGTGATTCTGATTACCACGAAAAGCGGTAAAGGCACCAAGGGCGTTGGCATCAGCGTAAATTCGGTGACTTCTTTTGAAAATCCGCTGCTTCTGCCAGATTATCAAAATGAATACGGACAAGGTCGTGGGGGTGTTTACAACATCGGCGATGGTGGTCGGAGCTGGGGTCCGCCTCTGGATGGTCGTCAAATAGCTGTGCCAGTTAATACCGAATGGCCCCCGAAAAATGGGGAAGTCGTAAGCTGGGAATAGGGTTTCCGCACCAAAAGTAAGCACATAGAATAGGAAAAGGCGATATT
>CAZFBN010000226.1:0-5939 GCA_964517145.1 uncultured Saprospiraceae bacterium | reverse complement strand
AATTTTAAAATAATTTACAAGTGTAAAATAAGAAAAATTGTCTTACGACTCCAAGCAGCAGGACGATTTTTTAATACCCACGATCTTTGATGGCTTTTCGCTATATTTGAAACTTCTTTATTACACAATCGTATCTTTTTGAAAATGCAAAGCAACTTTAACCCATGAAAATAGTCATTACTCCTTTACGTAAATCTTTAAACAAAGCTTATCTCAAAGCCAAACCCCAGCGTACCGACATTGAACGGTTCAAAACAAATTTTAAAATTTTACTGGATCGAATTAACCATGATGAAAGCGAAGAAAATGCTAAAACGCACCTGCGCGATTTTTTAAACGAGACCTGGTATAAAGAAAACCACCTGCTGGCTACCCAGGGGCGCACCGATTTAGTCATTCACGCCGACAAAAATACGCAAAGCAAAACCGCCGTCCTCTTTGAAGTGAAGCGCCCCAAGAATACGGGCGACATGATTACGAAAGACAACCTCAATGCCAAGGCACTCCATGAGCTGATCTTATATTATCTCCAAGAGCGCATCGAACGCAAAAACGACGAAATTAAGCACCTTGTCATCACCAATATTTATGAATGGTATCTGTTTGATGTGCCAACTTTCGATAAAATAGTCTATCAAAACAAAGCCCTTGTAAAAGACTACGAAACCTGGCGCGACAAAGGCAAAGCCCAAAGCACCACCGATTTTTTTTACCGCGAAATCGCCAAATCCTTTGTAGCCAATACCGAAGCCGAACTCGCTTGCACTTATTTTAACCTGCGCGACTATGAAACGGCGCTTTTGAATAACCAGGACGAAGACGACCGCCAACTCATTCCACTCTTCAAAGTGCTATCGCCGCCCCACCTGCTCAAGCAGCCTTTTGCCAATGACAGCAACTCACTCGACAAAGGCTTTTACCATGAATTGCTACACCTCATTGGGCTGGAAGAAGAAAAAGAAGGTGGTAAAAAAGTGATACGCCGCAAGGAAGCAGGCAAACGCAACCCTGGTTCGCTCCTCGAAAATGCCATCACAACGCTGGAAAGCACCGACCGCCTGCGCCATGTACGCGAGCTACACCAATACGGCAGCACCCGCGAAGAACAATTATTTGGCGTGGCGCTCGAATTGGTCATCACCTGGGTGAATCGTATTTTGTTTCTCAAACTCTTAGAAGCGTAATTGCTCCAATACCATCGCGGCGACGCAGCTTACCGGTTTCTGAATGCAACTAAAATCGGCGACTTTGACGAGCTAAATGAATTGTTTTTTGAGGTGCTCGCCAAGCAAGCTACCAACCGCCCCGACTATGTGCGCAGCAAATTCCAAGAAGTGCCGTACCTCAACAGTTCCTTATTTGAAATCACCGACCTGGAAGACAAAACCATTCTCATCAGCAATTTGAAAGACCGCTTTCAATTACCACTTTTTGGCAAGACCGTGCTGAAAGATCAGTTCGGCAAGGCGCGCAGCGGCGAGGCGCGTCCGCTCCACTACTTTTTTGAATTCCTCGATGCCTACGATTTTGCGTCCGAGGGTTCGGAAGACATTCAGGAGGACAACAAAACCCTTATCAACGCCTCCGTGCTGGGGCTGATTTTTGAGAAGATCAACGGCTATAAAGACGGCTCCTTCTTCACGCCCGGTTTTATCACGATGTATATGTGCCGCGAGACGATTCGCCGCGCCGTGCTGCAAAAATTCAACGAACACTATAAATGGAACTGCGCCGACCTGCATGAATTGTACAACAAAATAGAAGACCGAACCCAAGCCAATACACTCATCAACAGCCTGCGGCTATGCGACCCCGCCGTTGGGTCGGGTCACTTCCTCGTATCGGCACTCAATGAGTTGATTGCCATTAAAAGTGAGCTGCAAATATTGTGTGACCGCGACGGCAAGCGGCTGCGTGACTACCACGTGGAAGTGGTAAACGACGAACTGGTGGTGACGGATGAAGACGGCAATTTTTTTGAGTACAACCCACGCAACCGCGAGAGCCAACGCATACAGGAAGCCCTCTTCCGCGAAAAGCAAACAATCATCGAGAACTGCCTCTTTGGGGTGGACATCAACCCTAACTCGGTAAAAATCTGCCGCCTACGACTGTGGATAGAATTACTGAAGAATGCGTATTATACAGATACTCCTCTCCCTTCGGGGGAGGCTGGGAGGGGGCTCGAAACCCTTCCCAATATTGACATCAACATCAAACAGGGCAACAGTCTTATCAGTCGTTTTGCGCTCGATGCCGATCTGAGCAAGGCGCTCAAAAGCATCAAATACGACATCCACGCGTACCGCGGCTTCGTGCGCGACTACCACCACGCCACCGACAAAGAAGAAAAACGCGGACTGCTGTTGCTCATCGATCAGATTAAAGGCGACTTCCGCTCGGAGATCCACAAAAACGATCCCCTCCTCAAGCGGCGCAGCAAGCTCGCCGGGGAACTCTACAACCTTACCCAGCAAACCGCCCTCTTCGGATTGGATGCCAAAGCAGAAAAAGAACGCCAGAAAAAGATTGCCCAAGTAGAGAGCGACCTCAACAAAGTAGAAACCCAGATTGCCACCATCCAAAACAACCGCCTCTACGAAAACGCCTTTGAGTGGCGCTTTGAATTTCCGGAAGTACTCGACGAGCAGGGCAATTTTGTGGGCTTTGATGTGGTGATGGGGAATCCGCCGTATATCCGGCAGGAAGAATTGGGAGAGCAGAAAACTTATCTTACAAAGTATGAAGTCTATGCAGGAACTGCCGATATTTACGCTTATTTCTACGAGCTAGGTATTAATGTTTTGAAACAAACTGGATTACTTTCGTTTATAACCTCTAACAAATTTATCAAAGCTAATTATGGTAAAAACCTGCGAAACTATTTAACAAAGCAAAATTTACTTGAAATTATAGATTTCGGTGAATTGCCTGTTTTTCAAGAAGCTGCCACTTTTCCTGTTGTTATTCTCTTACAAAAAGATTATCAAGTTCACTACACAAACTTTACTCAAATTTCTACACTCAAATTTGATTCTTTAATTGAAGAAACTCAGAAATATCGTTTTCAATTGCCAAAATCTGCTTTCAGTAATGAAAATTGGATGCTTTCTAATGAAGGAGAAAATGCGATTATTGAAAAGATGAAAAGTGTCGGAATCCCTTTAAAAAAACATTTGAAGGAGATTCAAATTAAATACGGTATAAAAACTGGTTTCAATAAAGCTTTTATTATTGATGAAGCTACAAGAGCTATTTTAATTAAAAAAGATCCGAAATCAATAGACCTTATAAAACCTTTTGTAGTAGGAGATGATGTTCGGAATTACGAAATTAGAGATAAAGGAAAGTTCATTATATTAACAAAAATTGGAGTTAAGATTGATGAATACCCAGCTATTTTTGAGCACCTTTCACAATATCAAGATGAATTAGAAAAACGGTGGGATAAAGGCAATCATTGGTGGGAATTAAGGGCTTGCGATTATTATGACGAATTTTTAAAACCCAAAATAATTTACCCTGTAATTGCTAAAGAAAGTCGCTTCACCATAGATAAAATTGGATATTTTTCAAACGATAAAACCTTCATAATTCCTCAAGAAGATTTTGAACTTCTAGGTTTTCTAAACTCAAAATTAGTTTGGTATTATTTAAAAAGCGTTTGTTCAGTGTTAGGGGACCCAAATAAAGGAGGAAGGCTAGAATTAAGAGCAATTTATGTTTATACAATTCCTGTTCCGAAAGATTTTACCAATTCAAAAATCGAATCCCTGGTCACCCGCATCCTCGCTGCCAAGCAAGCCGACCCCGCCGCCGACACCCGCGCGCTCGAAGCGGAGATTGACGGGCTCGTCTATGCACTCTACGGCTTGACGGAGGAAGAAATCGGCATCGTAGAGGGGGTCTGAACCATGATGGATGTGATTTTTATGATGATGATGATGCTACCCATGCACCAGAAGAGCATCAAAAAAATCATCCCAATCATACGCATCATGGTTCCGACGTTAAACTTTGTTAAAACCGGTTAAAGTTAATTTAAGGTGCTGGGATATTGGGGGTCTAAGCTACTAAATTGCATCTTCAACAATGATAAGATGGATGCTCGCTTTGGCGATGCTGAGTATCAATAGTATCCAGAGAAACAACAGGAAGAATTTCAAAACAATCTACAAAATGAGCACAGTTAAAAACGTATTGATTGCAGTTATTTTGCTGACTTTGGGGGCGTGTGGCCCGACGCTGACGCCCTTCACCGAACGCCTCTACGAACAAAATCGCTGGACGGAGCAAGACTTGAAACGCATCCAGTTTTATGTATCGAATGACATTGTACTGCGCCGCGACTTTGCCAGCACGGATTCGCGCATCGAGGGGGGCACCATTCGCATCGAAGGGGGCAAGCAGATTGAGGAGGTGGTGATAAAGAGTGGTACGCCGGGGGTGTTTTTGTTTAGCCCAAAGAGTGATCGCTTTGCCATCAGTTTTGAGGAAGGTGGCGATGAGCGGTATTTGATGTTTGGTCCAAGCCCCAGAGCGGGCGGGCGCTTTGTGCTGCTGGCTTCTGACTGGGAGCGCCGCGAGGGGACGGTGACGTATGAGGGTCGGCGGTTTAAGGTGGATACGGATAGCGCTTATTCTAACCTGATGGTGGACCTGAAGCGCTCGAATAGCATTGCGAAGAAGTCGCGTACGGCGAGTGGGAGGAAGGTGAATTAAAATGTGAGATGTGAGATTTGAAATTTGAAAAGCTGAGCGAGTGTTTCACATTTCAAATTTCATATTTCACATCTTTTCTAAAACGCTGACGGTTAAATCCAAATCCAGTATGATTAAGTCTTTCACTTTGATAAGTCCCATCATAGGGCGGGGCGGAGTCATGCCGTAGTCGGTCATTTTCAAGGATTTAGAACCTTTAATGCGAAACTGCAAGGCATCGGCTTTTTTGGCTTGAATGGAGAAGGTTTCCTTGCGGGTGACGCCGGCGATGGTGAGGTTGGCGGAAGCCTGCACAGTTGCCCAACTGTCGGCTAGAGCGGCAAGTTCGCTTTCCAGCAATTCGATTTGAATGATAGGATTCTCTTCGGCTTTCATGGTTTCGTACATGTCATTGTTCATGGCTTTATTGCCACAGTCAAGTTTTTTGGCACGGAGGGAGAGTGCCGTTTTTTTAAATTCAGCTTTTGTACCGAAACTGTTAAGCGTCATTTGCAGACGAGGAAATATTTCTTCACATTTGCAAGTAAAATCGGTGACATTGCTGGTGCCTTTGATGTTGAGCTTGCTGCCCGGTTCGATTTGAAAAAAGACCGTAGCGTCTGGCGGCGTTAGGTTTAAAAAGAGCGCCAGCAGTACAAAAAGAAAGAGGAGGGAAAGGGAAGTGTGTTGGAACATGGCACAAAAATTTTGGGTGAAAGGGTTTAGGAAACTTTTCAATTTCCCAAACCCTTTGTTGAAACCATTTGTCAGTATGAATATCAATTGAAACTTAGAATCCGATTACCGCTTGTACAAAGAAACCGTTGAATTTACCTTCGTAGCGGTAGTCCGTAGTTGGGAAATCATTGTAGTTTTGTACAACATATTCACCTTTCAGCAACAAGTTTTTGCTTGGGAACCAGCCAGCTGCGATCGCCGTACGGGTAATTTCAATGTCACTGCTGAATCCAGAAAGCCGACCTTGTACTTGTGCATATTTGCCCCCTACATACAGGTTTTCCTTCGCGCCAATACGATAGAGCAATTCGCCTGCTAGTTGTGTAAACTCGCGGTCATCTTCTTCTGAGTAGTTTTTGCCTTTTAACATTTCATAGGTACCAAAAAATTCCAATCCTTTGAATTTAATGAATGGGTTGATCATGACAGCATTAAGGCTATTGGCAATAGGGTTTCCGCACCAAAAGTAAGCACATAGAATAGGAAAAGGCGATATTTGG
>CAZFBN010000225.1:0-5969 GCA_964517145.1 uncultured Saprospiraceae bacterium | reverse complement strand
ATGGACTTTTTGTATTTTTTACCCTAACTTAGCGCTTTCAAATTCATTTAGATCACTATTTCCATGAATGCAAGTATGAATGCGGAGTTGAAAACAGCCTTCAACGAGAAGGGAGAGAAAATCAGCCCAGTTTTGCCTGTTGGCACAAAGAATTATCTGATTGATATTGACGGGACGATTTGCGATGACATTCCGAATGAAGAACCCGAACGCATGTCCACCTGTTTGCCTTACCCGGATGCCCTTCGTATCCTTAATAAATGGCACGAAGAAGGGCATGTCATCACCTTTTTTACTTCCCGCACGGAGGCGCACCGCATTGTGACCGAAGAATGGCTCAACAAGCACGGGTTTAAATACCATGCGATTCTCTTTGGCAAACCACGCGGTGGCAATTACCATTGGATTGACAATCATATTGTGAAAGCTACTCGTTTTAAAGGGAAATTTACCGACCTGATCGTGGAAACGCGCGAGATTGAAGTGTTTGAAGAGTGAGAAATAAAGGTGAAAGGTGAGATTTGAAATGTGAAATGCATGTGTTTCACATTTCAAATTTTCTACTTACCGTTTTTTATTAAATCCTGCAATGCCGGTTTTAATGTAGGATAGCGAAATTCAAATCCTGCCTGTTCTATTTTTTCCGAAGCAACTTTCGTGCTAAACAAAATAGTATCCGCCATTTCTCCAAAAATCAGGCGCAACACAAATGCAGGTACGGGCAGGAGCCATGCAGGTTTTCCGATGGCTTTCGCCAAAGTCTTTGTCAAATTTTTATTCGTTTCAGGATGAGGCGATACGGCATTATAAAAACCATTTATTTGTTCGTGTTCTATCGCAAAGAGAAACATTTCGCACAGGTCATCCAAGTGAATCCAAGAGTACCATTGCGCGCCACTGCCAAAATAAGTTGCCATAAAGAAACGCAGTGGAATCAGCATTTTTTCCAACGCCCCACCCTGCGTGGACAGGACAACGCCAATGCGCAACCCTACTGTACGAATGCCCGTAGCCGCTACTTCTTGAATTGCTTTCTCCCACTCCAGACAACTTTCTGTCAAAAAACCGGTGCCTGGCGAATCAGACTCGTGCATCAAACGGTCGCCGCGATTGCCATAATATCCGACGGCTGCACTCGAAAGATAAGCAAGCAGCTTTTTATTCAATTTTTGTAAAGCATTGATAATCAAACGCGTACTATCTACTCGGCTATCAATAATCAACTGCTTGCGCTGACGCGTCCAGCGACCGTCGGCAATGCCTGCGCCAGCAAGATTGATGATGTAATCGGCACGTTCCACCGCTGCTTCATCAATGGTGCCATTTTTCAAATCCCACCCAAACGCCGGAAACGTCGCTTTTGGATTCGCACTACGACTTAAATGCTCCACTTGATATCCCCGATCGCGCAGCAATTCACTCAAACGCATCCCAATCAAGCCAGAACCGCCGCCTATGAGTATTGTTTTCATAAATTTTCTTGATTAGCCAAATTTAGCAAGCTAAGCTGTAACTTTACATGCGACAGCTCATTATACGTAGCAAGCGTAACAAAAGGGAATGTGCTTGGTTCAAGATTTTTAAAGCGGAAACTGTACATTCGTGCCAAAATTTTTCTTTGCTTTCGCAAAATCCGTTAATTTAGAGCGCGTTTCTAATCCAGTAACAGTGACAGGTTTTCAATAATTTTCACCAAGCTGCTAACCGGATACCCCATAAACCGATAAACCAATACACCGATACACCGTAAATTATAACTCAAATTCTGAATGATACCTTTGTCCATGAAATTTCAAAACCAAAACTCAAAACTACCCATGAATCGCTTACAATCGCTCTTGTTGTTGACTTTACTAGGAATACTAACTTTCACGGCTTGCAAAACCGACCCCGCAAAGAATAAAGTGACTTACAAAAGAACAAGCAACGAGGTGCTGGTACGCCTTCGAGCAGAGCCCGACCGCTTGAATCCTGTCTTGACGACAAATGTGTATGCACGGCAAATTTCTGATCAGATTTTTCAATATTTACTGACCGTTGATCCAAAAACTTTTGAATTCATTCCTATGCTAGCCAAATCGATGCCTGTAACGACCGACATTACAGAAGGTCCTCTCAAAGGCGGCGTGGCGTATGCGTTTGAAATCCATGAGGAAGCAGTGTGGGACAATGGCAGCCCTGTGACTGGCAATGACTTTGCTTTCACCGTGAAAACAGTGCTCAACCCGCTGGTGCAGGCGCAACGCATTCGCCCGTATTTTCAATCCATCAAGGATATTCAAATTGATCCGCAAAATCCGAAGAAATTTACGGTTCTGACCAATGAAAAATACATCCTTGGTATGGAAGCCATTGGCAACACCGTGCCCGTGCTGCCTGCCTATATTTTTGATGCAAAGGGTTTGATGCAAAACATTAGCATTGCCGATTTGAGTGACACCACCAAAGCTGCTCAATTGATGCAAAGCAATCAAAATCTGAAGCTATTTGCCGATGAATTTAATTCGCAGGAAGCTTCGCGCGAGCAAAAGTACATCGTAGGCTCTGGGGCTTATCAGTTTGAAGGTTGGGAAACAGGGCAAAAAGTTCGGCTCGTGAAAAAAGAAAACTGGTGGGGCGATCAACTGGCAAACAATTATCCGGCACTGGTGGCATTGCCAAGCCGCATTGATTATCAAATTTTGCCCGAACCAACGACCGCCGTAGCCGCTATTCGTGCAGAAGAATTGGACGCAGTGCCAGACATTGATGCCAAAGATTTTGATGAATTGCGCATGGATACAACTGCCAAAGAATTGTACAATTTTAAAACCGAAACGCAGCTGGCTTATGCCTGCTTGTATGTCAATAATCAAAACCCAAAGTTGTCAGACAAACGCGTACGTCGCGCCATCGCGCATGCGATCAATGTGGATGAAATTATTAAAACCATTTATAATGGCTACGGGGAAAGAATTGCCGTTCCGTTGATTCCATCTTTTGAATATTATGATAAAAGCTTGAAACCCATTGCGTTTGATATTCAAAAATCCAAAGATTTATTAGCAGAAGCCGGTTGGAAAGATTCTAATAATAACGGCACGGTTGATAAATCGATCAATGGTGAAATGGTAGAACTGAGCGTGAGTTGTGCGGTTTCTTCGGCAAGCGAAACCGGAAAAAACATGCTGCTCCTGGCGCAGGGTACGCTCAAACAAGCCGGTATCAATCTGGACATTATACCAAAAGAATTTACGGTGATAATGGACGATGTGCGCAAGGATAATTTTGAATTGGCAAGTGGCGGTCGCACACTTTCTCCAACGGTTTGGGAACCAACGCAGGACTGGCTGGCGGATAATTATAATAATTTTCAAAATGCGCAGCTTACCAAGCTCATCGAAGAGGTTCGCGTTACTTTAGATAAAAATAAACGGAATAATTTGTACAAACAAATTGAAAAAATCATGTACGAAGAGCAGCCCGCCATTTTTATTTTTGCGCCTTCTTTGCGGCTTGCAACACACAAACGTTTTGATGCGCCAACTACTTCATTGACGCCTGGTTTTCTACCCAACAATTTTATGATAAATTTGGATGTAGAAAATTAAATCATAGCGGACGTGCCGATTTGATGGACATCAGCAAATTGGCACGTCGGCAAATCAGCACTTGAACTATGCTGCGCTATTTGCTCAAACGAATTCTGATTTTTATTCCAACACTGCTTGTCATTTCACTCCTGGCATTTGGATTGAGCAAAGTAGCTCCTGGCGATCCGGTTGATCTCTTACTCCGCAATGAAGCCGGTGGCAATTTGCTCAATCGCCAACGGGTCTATACCGAAACCGCGCATTTTCTAGGCTTGGACAAACCGCCTTTCTATTTTTCATTTACTTCCGCGGCGTATCCTGATAGTTTGTATCGAATTGTCGAAAAAGACCGACGCGAAATGTTGCAAAATCTCATTGCGCAATATGGCAATTGGGCATATATTGAAGTTTATTATCATCAAATAAAAAGACTGGAATTATTATTACATTCGGTGCCCGACACTATTACTTTTCAAGAATTAAGCACTGTACGCAATATTTTGCCCGATTTATACCTGCAACACAAAGACAATCAAATCATTAGCATTTTAATTCGACTCGAACAATCATTGAAAAATGATGTAAAATTGGCTGTTTTTGCTGAAAATGCTTTTGACGCTCTGCGAGATAGTTATGCAGATGTAAAGAATTTCGCTTCCCCAAATCAGTTATTCATTCCAGATTTTAAATGGTACGGTTTTGATAATCAATATCATAACTGGTTCTTTAATTTTATACAAGGTGATTTTGGCACGGCTTATACAGATGGGCGTCCGGTGGCGGATAAAATCAATGACGCTTTATTTTGGACGCTGATAATCAATGGCATAGCCATAACAATTGCCTATTTACTGTCCATTCCATTGGGCATTTTTTCTGCCATTCACAAAAATACTTTTTGGGATCGTTTTATCACAGTCGCTTTGTTTGTATTATATTCCCTGCCCGTTTTTTGGATTGCAACTATTTTGCAAGTGTTTTTCACAACAGGTGAGTACAATATGGATTTTTTTCCTTCTTATGGTTTAGGCGAAGTTGCTAAATCGGATGCTTTTTTGACACAGCTGTTAAAACGAACGCCTCACTTGATATTACCTATTTTTTGCATCACTTACGGCTCATTAGCCTTCGTCTCTCGGCAAATGCGGGGCGGCATGCTGGATGTATTGCAACAAGATTATATTCGAACCGCTCACGCCAAAGGCTTAAACAAGCGCAGGGTCATTTGGAAACACGCATTTCGCAATGCACTTTTTCCAATTATTACATTATTTGCATCCGTTTTTCCGGCAGCATTAGCCGGTTCGGTTGTGATTGAAGTGATTTATAATATTCCAGGCATGGGTAAATTAACAATTGACGCCATCTTTACACGCGATTGGCCCATTGTTTACACGGTTCTAATGCTGTCTGCGGTACTTACCATGATTGGTATTTTAATCGCCGATATATTATATGCCTGGCTTGATCCACGCGTTTCATTTAGTAAAAAATAAGCTCGAAGCATTGTTATAGTCAATATGCCCATTTTTATCAAATAGTCAAGTAGTTTGAAAATCAAATTTTCATTTAAAGTTCGTTATAAATTAGAAATGCTTTATTATTTGTCCTAATAATATCAGGATGCAATGGCAAAAAAACGTTATAAACTAACTTTTAAAAAGCATAAATCGCCAAAGCCAGGCTTGCCACCGGGCGCGCGGGTATTTATAGGTGAGCAAAAGGTCAGGCAACCGATCATTACATTAGTACAATATAATGATACTGCATTCCTCGAAAAACAGGCTATTGATGGCATTCCCCGTGCTGAAAATGGAAATTATTTAAGCTGGTATGATGTAAAAGGACTACATGATGTAATGTTAGTGGATCAGCTTGGCAAACAATTTCAAGTGCATGGATTGGTGTTGGAAGATATTTTGGATACGCAACAACGCCCCAAGTTTGAAGAATATGACAAGGGTATTTTTATTACATTACAGGCACTCACTTTCAATCAAGAAACACAAGCAATTGAACCAGAGCACATTGCGATTTATGCAGGATCAGGTTTTGTACTCTCTTTTCAGGAAAAAGATGATGATACGTTTGCTCCCGTGCGCGAGCGCCTGCGCAATAGCAGCGGTAGAATTCGACAGCGTCAAACGGATTATTTAGCGTATGCACTGGCAGACAGCGTGGTAGATCATTATTTTATTATATTAGATCAAATTCAGGAAGTTATTGAGTCGTTGGAAGAAGAAATATTATACAATCCAAATAATTGGAGTAAGAGTAAAATTCATCATCTTAAACTCCAGATGCTGGCACTTCGCAAAGCGGTAATGCCCTTGCGGGAAGCGGTGAATTGGTTTGCTAAAAGTGAATGTATCGTTGTGCAGCAAAGTACCGAAGTTT
>CAZFBN010000224.1:0-5974 GCA_964517145.1 uncultured Saprospiraceae bacterium | reverse complement strand
TGTTCGCATCCGAAATTTTTCCTGTTCTCCTATTTCTACGTATCGCGCAATATTTCCTTCACAGGACTTACACTTTCCTTTAAAAATCACATCATTTAAATGATTCAGGAATAAATGATAATCCACCATCTCCACAGGATGCTTCCCAAAGCACCTGGAACAGAAGGAATTATGCCGCGCCAAATCTACAATTTGCTCAAATTCATCCGCCACAATATATTGCAATTCTTCCTCCGTTATTGCAATCTCTTTTTCTTTTCGCATAATTATTAAATTGTATCCGTTCAATTTTAGTTCCTTTCCAGTGAATGGCTTCGGAGAATCGACAGAGACAGAAAGCACCAGATGCAATCCGGCACTGGCGAGGTTTTTAAAATTACCGAGAACGTTTTTCGGCTTGGCGTAGTGGCGGATTTTCACCACAAATGTTGATGAGAAGCACACACTTCAAATATAGCACAAATGTTTCTAAGAAGCACGTCACCCGCCATTACGCCAAACCGCTGTTAGGTGCTGCCCTTCTTAAGGTCGTGTTGTTCTGTAACTTATTTGTCGTGTCATGGTGCATTGACTTGGTGGCTCTTTTACTTTTTTAAGATTGGATTTGTGCGTTAGCAAAAAAGCAAATGTGCCAGCAAAAGGGTAGAAATTTTCTGTCAATTAAGGTTATCAATTTCTCCTATTGCTTTTCGGGTGCATTTCATAATGATGTCTTGTAAGTCTGCACCCTTGCCACGAATAGGGTCGATTACCTTCACCAACTGTGTTCTCAATTTATACAGTTCTTCTCTGTTGAATTTTTTTGAGGCTTTCACCAATTCCAATTTCATCAATTCCTCTTGTTGATTTTGTTTGGGATTATGCACTCCGTTTAATTCTGAACATTGATTGCACACTCCATTTTTATTTACCAATGCACAACGATGGTCAAAAATCTCTGCCATTGTTTTTCTTGCGTCGATGAGTACGTGTTTTACAACGCCTTCTGTCTTTTCAAGTATCAGACAAATGTCTTGCACCGAAAAATCATAAATATCTTTTAAGATTAAAGCCACTTGGTTTTCTATGGGCAAAGTTTTTGAGATACACGTAAAGCAAAAGTCAATATGCTCTTTCATCTCATAAGCACCTTCTCCACTTGTTCGGCTAACAAAGTTAATAGCATCATAAACATCTTTATTGCTTAATGCCAATGCTTTGGATTGGTCTTGTGCATCGGGTGTCCAGCGTTTGTATTTCTTTAAGTGGTCGTATGCCAAATGTGTAGCAATGGTAAATACCCAAGTTTTTAAGGAAGATGTACCTTTAAACGTAGCAATTTTGTCAAATGCTTTTACAAAAGTATCGTGTGTTAAATCATCTGCATCGTTTCTATCTGTAAGTAGCCGATACAGATACGATTTCAATTGGTTTTGAAACTCCGAAAAGAGTTTTTGAAAAGCATTAATATCTCCATTCAACGCTTCTTTGAGTGTATTATCGTTTTGCATTTTTTAGTTCTTTTAGAATGAGTTCATATGATTTCAAAGCAAAAGTTTTCCAGTATTCTTTGTGTTCATAAGGCACAGTCGCCCAATTATTCATCGGTTTGCCTTTATCGCCCGGATTAAAAACCTCACAACCGCTTAAACTCAAAGCATCGTTTATTTCTTTTTTACCCAATTTAAAAACCATAGCATTTTCTGAATTTTTGTCAAAAAACAGGAAAGGCTTTTTGCCTACTTTAAAGCATTTCCAGCCAAACATATTTCCTGCTTTTGCATCCATTATGCCTTCGCCAATCTCGATATAAAGTTGCTCCGCTTTATTCATAGTTTAAAATTCGTGATTTAATTTTTGATTACGACAAATCCGATCGCTTTTCCACTTTCTAAAGTTTGGTGTGCCAATGTAATTTCATCAAGAGAAAATATTTGGTGTATATGTGGATTTATCAGGTTAGTGGACACTAATTGTTGCAATTCATCAAAATCATTTTGAAACTGATTTGGATTGTTCTTTTTGCTGTCCAATATGCCAAAGAAAGAGGCAGACTTGCCATTTGGCAATAAATTCCAAATAGCCAATTTCATCATCATCAACCCAAAGTCAAGTCCAAAGCCCAAAAAATTGGCAAAGGTTTTCTTTTGAATTTTTTTACCAGATGTAAACACTGCACAGGTAATGAGTTTTCCACCTTTTTTAAGCAAACGAAATGAATGATTGAAACTTCTTTGATTAGTGAAATCAATAGCGGCATCAAAACCATCACCTGCGTTTAATTTAAGCGATTGAAAATAATTTGGATTGGTATAATCTACTGCAATCACATTTTGTGAGTTAAGAAAATCAATTTTTGAGGTAGAAGAAGTAGCTACAACTTTAATATTTTTAAGTTTGCATAGTTGTATTAAGGTAGTGCCGATAGCACCCGCCCCACCGTGAATAAGGAAACTGTCGCCACTTTTTAAGTTTAGCGATTTGAAAATTTGAAAAGCAGTCATACCAGTCATTATCAAACAAGCTGCTTGTTCTGCTTTTATTTCTTCGTTCACTTTTAACAAGCTATTTTCCTTGCGAACAATGTAATCGGCATTGCCACCCGTCATACATACATCTGCTACACGGTCGCCAATCTTCCATTTGGTTACATTGCTTCCAATGGCTTCAATGCAACCAACAAAATCGTAACCTAATGTAAAAGGTGGTTTTTCTTTAAGCAATGGGTAAATGCCCTTACGAATGATAATGTCTGTTGCCGAAACGGTAGATGCTTCTATTTTTATCAAAACTTCGTTGGGCTTTAGTTCCGGCAAATGATTTTCAGGATAAATCTGAATTTCATTTGCCGAACCAAATTGTTTTATAGTTGCTTTTCTATTCTCCATTTTATCCGATTATGCGATTGTCTTTTGCAAATGCACCTGCGTACATTAAAGCTGCTCCGCACATGGTTATATCTCTTACTGCCCCAATGACAGACTTGAAATCGCCACTCGCAGCACCCGGAACGTGAACAAGAATGACAAATAGAAATAAGCACAAGGCTAAAAGCACAGCCGCTAACTTGTCGTATTTTTTGATAATGGCACTAATGGTGAAAGCAAAAAAACAAACACCCACAAAGTAAACCCAGAATGCGGGAAACGGAAGCCACCTGGGAACATAAGGCAAACTAAATTCTAATGGTCCGAAATGTAAGAAACCAAAAATTGTGAAAGGAAGGATGAAAAACCATTTTCCTAATTTGATGATATGATTCATTTTTTTCTGTTTTAAGGTTAGCAATTAAATAACGGACATATTTCCAAAATCAACATCCATAATGTGGCTATTGAATACAGCACCTGCATCACTTACTAAAAAAGCTGCGGTGTCTGCCATACTTTTTAATGATAGTGGTTTGCCCAATAAAGAAGGACTTTGCATTCTTCCAAATTCCTCTATTGAAATGCCCATTGCCTTGGCATTAGCCACAGAGGTTTCTTGAATGGTTCGTGTTTCGGGCATAGCCGTTGGGTTGATGCATATCACTTTAATGCCCGCTTGTCCGAACTCGGCAGCCATAACCCTTGTCAAGCCTTCAATAGCAGTGCAAGAAGCGGTAACACCAGCCATAAAAGGCAATTTTAGTCTTGATAGACTTGCGGTAAGTGTTAGTATTGTTCCTTGTGATTGGCTTTGAATCATATATTTTGCAGCGACTCGCGAAGTTAGAAATTGTGAGCCTACGTGCAAATTGATGGGCTTCATAAACTGCTCAAGTGAAATTTGGGTGGTGTAAGTGCCGTAATCGCTTTCGCTTGGTCTTGCCCCAATTCCGTTGAATACAATTTCTAACTTGCCATTGTCCGCTACAATTTTTTGAATATAGTTTTCAATTTCGTTTTCATTCATCGCATCTACTTGCTCAGCTTCTGCCCAGCCACCATCTTGTTTAATAGTGTCTGCCAATTTTTTTGCGGCTTCAATGTTTCGAGCGGATACATACACTTTTGCTCCGTGTCGGGCAAATGATTGGGCAACCGCACCTGCAATTGCTCCTGATGCTGCAAATACGACAGCCACTTTGTCTTTTAGAATTGTCATTTTATTTTGCTTTTTTTGTTAATACAGTTTTGACTGTTGAGCAAAAGAAAACGGTCGGAATTTTTGAAAATATTTGTCAGTCTTCTGAATGTCAGGGTGTTGGTTGGGCTTTGGGTGCGGTCTGGCAAAATTAAATGTGCAGCAAAAGTGTTAGCTTTTTGTGTCGGCTTGCAGCTCTTTTAATTTTGAGAAGGGTCGGCTTTCTGTCGTCCGTTCTCTGTCGGTTGATGGTCGCTGTGTCGGTTGGCTAGGGTTGCACCTAACTATTGTACTACCGCACTTCGTCTTTTACTTAGTCAGTCGGAGGTGCGGGTATATTTACTTAGTCGGTATTTTAGTTGCTTGATATAGCCTGTATCAGTGGCTGTTTTAGAAAGTTTGCTATTTATTACAGGTAGGAAATATCAAATATTACCGGGGTGCGTTTTTTCGTTACTAGTGTACGTTTTTTCGATGTATTACAAGTCGTAAATCCGCTTGAAGTATCACAAATATACATTACTTATTTTAATGCCTAACAAAACTAAAATATTTTTTCACCATATATTTTTCTTTTTTTCCTCTTGCATTTATCCCCTTTATTTCTTTATATTTGCCCATCATTTCAACCCAAACACTTTTTAAGACCTTAAACTTTAGACAATACCCAGCCTACGGGCAAGCAAACACTTTAAATTTTTCCTTTTCCGATTCAATTATTTTCCATCAAACTTCCATTACACAAACCCAAGCTGGATACGCATCCATGATGTATAGCGTAGCAATGAAAAAAGCATCAATGGTGCGTGTTTTTCCTATTTTACCTTTTGTTTTTCACATTTCACATTTCGTTTTTCACATTTATTTTTTACCCAAACCATAACACAAAACGCGTAAGGCTGATCGCATCGCACGTATGTGGGCAAAGGAAGTTATTTTTAAATTATTGAACCTTATAAAGTGTAATGGTATGGAAAATGTAAAGAAACGTTCCAAGTCCGAAACCGGACACTTTAAGAATTTAATGAATTTTGAGGATTTACTGGCGCGGTTCGGTGCCTTGGGTGGGCGTTTTAATCCTGCTCGCACAGAGTTGCAGTTGGGTAATTTGCAACAGTTGTTTCAGGAGGCGCAAATGGTGATGGATCAGCTTACCGCAGCGCTTACCTTAAATGACACGGCGACCAATGCCCGCGCTGATTTGTTTGAAAAGCTCGCTCCTTTGACGACGAGTATTGTCAACTACCTGATAGCTGGCGGTGCGAGTGCCAAAACGATTGAGGATGCGCGGGGTTTTCAGCGAAAGATCAATGGGAAACGGATTTCTCAAAAGGAAGTAGAAGCTGACACAGCGTCGAATGAATCAAATGGAAATGAAATGGCTACAAATGGTATTGAAAATGACGAAACTACAGCGGATAAAATCCGTTCGGTTGCCCGCTTATCATATGATTTGAAGATTGATCATTTTTCAAAGCTTTTATCTTTGGCACAGAACGAACCAACGTTTCAACCGCATGAAACGGAATTGCAAATTGGTAGCTTGCAAGACTTTTTGCAGCAGTTGCGCACGGTTAGTTCCAATAAAACGTATGCTGACGCAGCGTTAGAAGCGGCTCGGCGCGAGCGGACGCGGGTGTTTTATCATCCTGAAAATGGTTTGGTAGCGCGGGCACTGCAAGCCAAGGCGTATGCAAAAGCAATATTGGGCGCTTCCAGCGAAGAATATAAGCATATACACCGAATCAATTTTAGAATGTTTGATTAATGAAAGTTTACAACTGACCGCACGGAGGAAATGAGTGACTGCACGGAGATAATGAGCGACCGCACGGAGGTAATGAGTGACCGCACGGAGGAAATGAGCGATTGCACGGAGATAATGAGCGACCGCACGGAGGTAATGAACGATTGCACGGAGATAATG
>CAZFBN010000223.1:0-6091 GCA_964517145.1 uncultured Saprospiraceae bacterium | reverse complement strand
CAACTATACTGGTTCGTTTTCATATTATATAAAATCTTTAATTTTAAACAACTTCATTGTAAAATTTGAAAATGAAGTATGTGCTTGTTACATCATTCGTGAAAAAAATCACCTGCGGGATCAGCAACAAGTGCAGGCACGCATCAAAGAACTGATTGCATTCATGCCGGTTCGCAAAGATGATTTGATTTATTGGATTGATAACCAGGGTTATATTGTTTATGCAAATGACAAATATTGTCAAACCATTGGTTACAAAAAAGAAGAGGTTGTTGGTAGTCACGTGCTGAAATTTCATCCAAATGTGACACCGGAGCAGGCAGAAATGGGCTTGGATGCTATTCGCAAAGCACAAAATATTACAACGGAGACTTTAATAAGCACCCGGAATAACCAAAAAATTTTGGTAGAACAATCGGCTTCCCTTGTCAATTTACATGAAGAAGAATATTTCAGCATTGTGCTGCACGAAATAACCGAAGAAAAACGCAAGGAACAAGAGCGCCAGCGCCTGCTTGATATTACCAGCTTTTCACCCGACCGCACTAACGAAATGATTTACTGGCTCGATTCTAAAGGAAATTTTTTGAGTTTCAATGAAACCATGCTACAAAAGCTGGGCTACACGGCTGCTGAATTGAAAAAAATTCGATTGAAAGATTTATTTAAGAATGATTCGGAGGAGACGTATGCAAAATCTTGGGCAACGTTGCTAAACGGCAAGCCTATTCAAGGAGAGGGCATTATTTTTAGAAAAAATAATACAACTTTTCCGATTGAATATTCGGTTGTGCCTGTGGAGTTGGACGGAGAATCCTGTGTTTGTGGTCGCTTGACAGATCTTTCTGAACGAAAAGCCAAGGAAGCAGAGCTGAAACGCGCATTTGACGAAATCAACCATTTGAAAACAAAATTAGAATCAGAAAATTTGCTACTCAAGGAAAACATCAAGCTGGAGAAAAATTTTAATGAAATCATCAGTACCAGTGAGGCATACAAAAAGGTGTTGAAACAAGTAGAACAAGTGGCTGACACCGAAGCAACGGTGCTGATTCTGGGCGAAACAGGCACAGGTAAAGAGTTGCTGGCACGTGCGCTGCATCAGCTGAGCCGCCGCTCCGATAGCCCGATGGTGAAAATCAATTGCGGTGCTTTGCCGGAAAATTTAATTGAAAGTGAACTTTTTGGGCACGAAAAAGGCGCTTTTACCGGTGCTTATCAGCAAAAAAAAGGACGTTTTGAGCTGGCGGACAAAGGCACCATTTTTTTGGATGAAATTGGAGAGTTGCCCCTGGACTTGCAAGTGAAACTTCTGCGCGTGCTGCAAGAGGGCGAATTCGAACGCATTGGCGGCACCAAAACGTTGAAAGTGGATGTGCGGGTGATTGCTGCGACCAACCGTGACCTGGCAAAACTGGCAGAAGAAGGAAAATTTCGGCAAGATTTATTCTATCGGCTCAATGTTTTTCCTATTTACAACATTCCGCTCCGCGAGCGACGCGAAGATGTGCCTCTGTTGATTCGGTATTTTATGGAAAAGTTTGCTCCTAAAGTCAATCGAACCATCAAACATATTCCTCAAGATCAGCTGGAAAAATTACAACGCTATCACTTTCCGGGCAACGTGCGCGAACTGGAAAACATCATTGAGCGCGCGGTGATTCTTTCTACCGGCGATACCCTCAATGTAGAAGCGGCGTTCACGCCTTCAACGCTCTCCCAAAGCATGCCCGATGCAGCATCGGTTTACCCGGCGGATGGCTTCAAAAGTTTAGAAGAATTGCAGCGCGACTACATCATTCGGGCGCTTCGGCACACTAGCGGGCAAATCAGCGGTTCGGAAGATGCCGCAAATTTATTGCAAATGAATGATAAAACGCTTTACTCAAAAATCAAAAAGCTCGGCATCCAACGCGAAGAATATACATCCTAGACACATTCATTCTATCTAATTACCAACTACCGACTGTTGACTGTTAAACTATTAACTATTCCCAAAAAACCTCCTGATATTTAGGAAAAATCCTGAAATAGCATCAAAGAAGTACCATTAATAAATGCGTAGTTGCTTGAAATTCAGGCTTATTATAAATTTGGCACGATCTTCGCACAATAATTGCCATCAGTTATTATTCGTTGTTTAGTTGCAATATAATGAAATACGTCAGCAATCAAGTCTATGTACTAGAAGAACCCGCTGGATACCAGGAAATTTCAGAGTCGGATTTCAGAAGAATTGTCCAAGAGGAAGGTCAGCCGGCGATCGTCACTTTCACGGGTGATTGGATGGGCAGTTCTACCATGCTCTTTTTGCTTATGGAAGACCTTTGGACAGAATTTCGAGATAAGCTTCATTTTTTTTATATCAACTTGGAAAAGAACGCATTAACCAATGAATTTGGCATTCTTACCACCGCTACAGTCTTCTTTTTTTGCCGTGGAGAAATCAGGGATCAGCAAGTAGGGTTGATTGCTAAAAGTAAAATGCGCAGCAAAATTGAACAGTTTATTCAATCCATTGACAAATAATTTTTCCAAAATCATATTGTTATCTTACCTGAACATCTGCTTTACAAGCTTGTTTTGTAGTAACCACAACATTTAATTTACGTTGTTTTTTAAAAAAGAAATTCTAATTTTCATTAGAGTTTATACAGAATAAGGTTTCTCGCAGATGCGTTCGAATATTCTGCGCAGAGGTTTTTATTGAAAATATTGTAAAATTGAATACGCTCGATTAATTTCTTTTGGCTTAAAACCCATATTCTTATGAATTTATGATAAAATTTAAATAATTTTTATTTATCAACCAAAAATTCCACAACCATGACACAGGCAAATGTAAAATCGAGAGATGCCAGTCAAGATTATTTGTTTGCTGAAAAAGGCAACAAAGGCGGTAATCGAGGTGGGAATCGGGAAGAAGGAAAGCGTGGTCAAGATCGTGAAGGGATGAGCCGAGAAGAAGCAGGACGGAAAGGCGGTGAGAAAGTGAGTCAGGACCGAGAGCACATGGCTGAAATTGGCAAAAAAGGCGGCGAGCGCAGCCACGGTGGTGGTAGAGGCAAAGGAAATGATTCGGGCAATCGCTGATCTGTTTTGTCAAAACGGGTAACATTTCACGAGCCTTTCTATCACGGAAGGCTCGTGTTGGTTGAACATATTACATGCTAATTCTTTATACAAATAAAAACCAAAAACAATGAAACAACACAGTGAAAACAGTTCAAATCGCACGATGTGGGCGCTGGGTATCGGCATACTGGCTGGCGGCGCTGCAGGTTATTACTTGGCAACAGAGAATGGACGTGAATTTCGTAGAAAAGTGGGAGAGCAAATCAATTCCCTTCAGCAACAAGTACGTGATACCGTAGCACAACAAGCTGGCAATATTGGCGATAAAATAAGCCATGCTGCTGAAAATGCTAAAAACTGGGTATCGGGTGCTGCTGACAAGGCGAAAGAAAACCTTTCTTACGCATCTGACAGCGCGGCTAACACCGTAGATGAAGCGGAAGATAGCTTCAAAAAAGGGGTGAACCGTGCTAAGTCGAACCTCGAAAACAAAACCAAGCAGGTACAAGAGTAAAATATGCACCTGCACTGCTGGCTGCTCTGACATTATATTTTTAATAAATTGATATAATTTAGAGGAGCCAGCTCCACTTAATTTAAAAACGCACAAAATGAGACCAACAGAAGAGTTACTGGAAAACCTGGGTGAAACAACGGAGTACGCCCGTCATTATGTGGAAAAACAATTTGACTATGTGCGCCTGGAAGTAGCCGAACGTACCGCAAAAGTTACTTCTACGTTGGTGACGGTCATCGCAGTTACTTTTTTTGTTTTGCTGGTTATTATCATGTTATCACTTACGCTAGGTTTTTATTTAGGAAGTCTTTTTGGTTCGTATGCGTTGGGTTTTCTAGCTGTTACAGGCATTTATTTTGTAATAGCGTTATTGATTTATATTTTTCGACAAGCCATTATTACAAACCCAATTTTATCTTTAATAATAAAAACGATGCTGAATTGATATTTTTACATACAAGAATTAGTTAAAATTAGAACCCAATGGATCAGGCACTTAAAAAAATAAACACTTTTGCTGAATTGCAGGAACAAAAAAATAAATTGAAAGCGGAAATTCGGTTTAGCCGTGATCAACTTTTACAATCATTGGATGGAACGCGAACCAGCGTTCAAAATGTATTTGTAAAAAGAGTGGCGCTGCCAGCGGGCATTGCCGGACTGGCAGTAGCTGGCGTGAAAGTAGCGCAATCGCTGCGACACGACCATGAAGATGACGCCGATTATGATGCTGCATACAGCCATCGGGAGGAGAATTCGCCCCTTGGAATTTTAAATACTGTTCAACAAAATCTGGCGGCTAGCTCCAAATGGTACATTCGCTTGATTCCCATTGCCGTACAATTGGTACAGCGGTATATGGCAAATCGTCAATCGCAGCAGTATTCTTACTCACATCGGTATGTAGAAGACGCACAATTGTACCCTTCAGAATCGGCAGCTGCTTTGCCCGTAGGAAGCCGTTGAAAAGTATGACTTTTATGAAATTTAAGAAATTCACTATATTATAAATGAACATATTCTGATTAATTTCTTTCCATACCTTAAAGACCTTTACATAATGTTCTTGTTGTTTACTGTTCTCTCCTTCAATGGTTCATGTTATTGAAGAAAGTAATTCTGTATTATAAAATTTGAAGCCCTTATGCTATTAAAATTTGAAAACACCCAGCCACTAGCTTTGGTAAAGGCATTAGCAGAACAACTGGAAGTAACCGTGCAAGGCAACTGTGTAGAAGAAACGCTGGTACTCGGCTCATCGCATGGCGAAGGGCGGATCACAGGATTTGATTTTGGCGCAGGATTGGGGCTTTTGGTCATCTATGCTACGTTGAAAGAAGACTGGGAACTGCTCATTGAGCAAGCATCGCCTGCGTTGCAATTCAATTTTTGTGTGGCTGGAAAAGTCCGGCATTTTTTACAGAATAAAGAAATTCAGTATCAACTGCTGCCGTTGCAGGGTTCCATTACTGCTAATAAGGCGGAATGCCAGGAATCATTTTTTTTCCCGGCGCATACAGAGTTGATTTTCACGCATTTAATTGTCGAACGGGAAGCTTATTTACAACGTATTGACTGCCTGGTGGACGAAATGTCGGAAGAATTATCAACTATTTTCAAAGATGTAAATGGCAAGCGCGCATTTTTATATCAAAGTAATTACAGCCTGGCTATTGCAGAAATCATTAAAAGAATTATTAATGATAAAAATGAAGGTTTGGTAAAAAGCGCGTTGATTGAAAGTAAAACTTTGGAATTATTATCAAAACAACTAAAGCAATTTAATGATGATTTGCAATTGCCTGAAAAACAGATTGTTCTGCGGGAATATGATGTAGCGAATATTGAAGCTGCGAGGGATATTTTGATTGCCAATTTAAAATCGCCACCAACTATTGAGGAGCTGGCTCGCCAAACGGGTATCAATCGTCAAAAATTAAAATCCGGGTTTAAATTAGTTTTTGATAAAACCATTAATACTTATTTGCGAGAGCATCGGCTGGAAATGGCGGCAACCATGCTGCTGAGCGGGAAGGGCGCAGGCGATGTTTCTGCGGCGGTCGGGTATGTGAATCAAAGCCATTTTGCTCGATTGTTCAAAGAAAAATATGGTGTGCTGCCGAAGGATTATTTAAAAACCATTCAGCATCGCATGAAAAAAATATGATATAATGATCGGTAATACTTTAAATCTTATAATAAATTATTAAAATCTCGATCATATTTGAACGTTCCGCAAGTATGGGATGCTGTTTGTAAGTAATTGACTATCAGGTTGAAAAAATATGAATTGTATTGCAGTATGTTCTTTGAAATAAAGAGGCTCGTTAACAATGTAAAGACTTCCATTTGGAGTATTTTCCCTTCCATTTGGATGATTTAAAACGCTGTAAATTACGTTATCTTTGTTTGGATATTGGTATGACTGCTCACCTAGACTGAACCTTACACAAAATTATTGATGATTTTTTGGATGAATCTCACGAATTTATTACATTG
>CAZFBN010000222.1:0-6168 GCA_964517145.1 uncultured Saprospiraceae bacterium | reverse complement strand
AAATTATTTAAATGTTTGTTATAATCTGAATTGCCATCTCCAACCAAAAATCCGACTTCCAAACCATGTTTTTTGAGTGCCGCAAAGAGCCCAGGATCAGTGGACCACCAAACTTCAATGCCATCGTAACCTTCGGATTTCGCTTTGGCACAAAAGACATCTACACTACCGTCAAACCCCCAATTGGTAGCCATTATTTTTAATTTAGGCGCAGCATTGGCTTGAAAAAGTGGCGTAGCGTAGCTATCGAGTGTAGCAAGGGCAGCAGTCATAGTAACAGTATTTTTAATGAATTGACGACGATTCATGAATGGTTAATGAGATTTTTAAAATTTTTAAGCGAGGATTTTCGTGGTAAGTTAAATCGAATTTGCTTATAACGTATCGCCGTGATTGGATAATTTTATATTTTATTTTAAAAACGCACCCAAAAAGTAAATTTATTTCTGTTCAAAGCACTATCAAATAGTGTTGAAATTTGCATATCTTTCAGCATTCCCACATAATGTTGAATTTATGAGACGTCCATTACCCAAATTTACTGCGGTTTACCTGCTTTTATTGCTAGGGATTGCGGCTGTCGCCTGGTCTGGTCTCGGCACCCCCAAAGTGGATTTTAACAGCCAGATTAAGCCTTTACTAAATAAAAAATGTATCGCCTGTCATGGCGGCGTGAAGCGACAAGGCGGATTTAGCCTGCTCTTTCGTACAGATGCATTAGCGCCCACCGAGTCGGACAAACCCGCCATCATTCCCGGCAGTCCCGATGCCAGCGAAATGATTAAACGCCTTACCCATGCCGATCTCGAAGAACGGATGCCTTATAAAGAAAAACCGCTATCGAAAGAAGAAATCAATCTCCTGCGCCGCTGGATCAAACAAGGAGCTAAATGGGGCGACCATTGGGCCTACACGCCAATCGTTGAAGTAGAAGTGCCTAAGCCTAAAGGAAAATTCTGGGGACTGCTTCCTGCAACAAAATCTGCTTGGGTAAATAATGATATTGATTATTACATTCTTGATAAATTAAATCAGGAAAAATTAAAGCCTTCGCCCGAAGCCGATAAACGAACTCTGTTGCGACGGGTAAGCTTGGACTTAATTGGATTGCCGCCTTCGGAAGATTTGAAAAATCAGTTTTTAAATGATCCTTCACCAAAAGCCTACGAAAACCTGGTGGATTCGCTGTTAGCAAGCCCTCATTTCGGTGAGCGCTGGGCAGCCATGTGGATGGATTTGGCGCGTTATGCGGATACAAAAGGTTACGAACGGGATGATTCCAGAAATATCTGGCGGTATCGCGATTGGTTAATAACGGCTTTCAATCATGATATGCCGTATAATGATTTTCTGACCGAACAAATTGCCGGAGATTTATTACCCAATGCAACCGATAATCAGTTGATTGCCACGGCTTTCCATCGCAATACGATGACCAACGACGAAGGCGGCACCGATAATGAAGAATTTAGAACGGCGGCGGTGATGGATCGCGTGAATACCACTTGGGAAACGTTGATGGGTACGACTTTTGCTTGTGTGCAATGTCATAGTCATCCCTACGACCCATTTCGACACGAAGAATATTACAAATTTTTAGCGTTTTTTAATAATACCCGCGATGAAGATACGTATGCGGATTATCCTTTACTGCGAGAATATCATGGAGGAACGGATAGTTTGAAATTTATTGCTTTACAAAAGTGGCTGAAAAACAATTTACCAAATCAAGAAAAGGAAATTACGCATTTTTTAAAAACATTACAACCGAGTATTAACTCTTTAACTGCAACAAATTTTATTAATAGTGCGCTTGCGGACGAAAAATGGTTGGTATTGCGTAAAAATGGCTCTGCAAAATTGGCAAGCGTTGATTTAACCGGTAAAAATAAACTCATTTTTCCTTATAATACCTGGATGGCGGGCGGGATTTTAACCATTACCATTGATTCGCTGAAAGGCAAAATAGTACATCAGCTTAAATTAAATAATAATCCTGGAGGACAATTTGCAGACCTTGAAATGCCGGTCGTTGCTGGCATTCATGATGTTTATTTACATTATGCCAATCCTAATATGAATCTATTTACCCAAACGGGTATTCAATTTGATTGGTTTTATTTTACTAAAAAATGGCAAGTAAATAATCCTGATATGTATAATAAATATTGGGGATTAATAAAATCCAATAATTATGATGCGACACCTGTAATGTTGGAAAATCCTGCCGATATGCACCGCCCAACCTTCGTTTTTGAGCGTGGCAACTGGCTCGTGCCCGGCAATAAAGTGCAAGCCGATGTCCCCAATTCTTTACATCCCCTGCCGGAAAATGCGCCCCGGAATCGAATGGGCTTAGCCATGTGGCTCATCGACCAACGTAACCCCTTGACTGCCAGGACGTACGTGAATCGAATCTGGGAACAGCTCTTCGGACAAGGTTTAGTGGAAACGCTGGAAGATATGGGCACGCAAGGTATTCCGCCAACTCATCAGGAATTATTGGATTATTTGGCATATAATTTTATTACAAAAGATAAATGGTCCACTAAAACATTAATCAAGAAAATCGTTTTATCCGCTACTTACCGCCAGGATTCTAAAATCACAGTGCAATTACAAGAGCGCGATCCATTTAATAAATATTATGCACGGGCATCAAGAGTGCGCCTCTCCGCTGAGCAGGTGCGCGACCAGGCGCTCGCCGTAAGTGGTTTGTTAAATCCCAAAATGTATGGTAAAAGCGTCTTTCCCTACCAGCCCGATGGCATCTGGAGTTCGCCCTGGAATGGGGCAACCTGGGTGCAAGATACCGCCGGAAACCAATATCGGCGCGCCATTTACACCTATTGGAAACGCTCCAGTCCTTATCCCGCGATGATGACATTTGATGGGGTAAACCGGGAAGTGTGCGTATCGCGTCGCATTCGCACGAATACGCCGTTACAAGCGCTTGTTACATTAAATGACTCTACTTATTTAGTAGCTGCCGTCGCATTAGCTAAAAAAATGGTAGATTATGATAAAAGATTGGAAAACCAAATTGCTTACGGTTTTGAAACCGCTATTGGTCAGCCTATTACAATTGAAAAAAGAAAAATATTGGAACAATTATATCAAGCCGCAGTAACTGACTTTTCTAAAAAATTAATTAAAAACAAAGTAAATAAATCCCAATCCGCTTTACTAGATCAGCCGCCAAATGTCGCGGCGTTAGCGGTCGTCGCCAGTGCAATTTTAAATCTGGATGAATTTGTGAATAAGAGTTAATTTGCTTATATGCTAATGTGCCAATTTGCTAATGCACGTGCGTCAACGTAATGTTTTTGAAAACGCATTTTTTAATAATGTAATATTTTAATATGAAATACTCTGCGTGGCGGCTGCCTGGCAAATCACTGTTCGACGGAGGAGTTTGATTTGCCTAGCGTTTTTTGGTTACTTTTTGGGGCGATGCCAAAAAGTAACAAACGCCAAACATAAAGTACCTAACTAAAGCATTTTACGAAAATTTAAGATTTAATTACAAAAATGAATAATCAAAATATACATCAAGAAGCCCAAGCCGAAGCTCTACGCTACCTGACCCGCCGCCATTTCATGCAACAATGTGGACTATCCATGGGCGGCATGATGCTGAGTAGTTTATTAGGCGGTTGCTATAATGATGATAAAAATTCATTTAGTGAATTAAATAATTATAATGTAAATATTGATCCGGCGAATCCTTTTTCACCGCGCACCCCTCATTTCGCGCCCAAAGCCAAGTCCGTCATTTACCTCCACATGGCAGGCGCGCCCTCGCAGTTGGAATTATTTGATTATAAACCCGAATTGACCAAAATGAACGGGCAGGATTGTCCGCAATCGTTTTTGGAAGGGAAGAAATTTGCGTTTATTCGCGGCGTACCGAAGATGTTGGGACCACAAGCTATTTTTAATCAACATGGGGAAAGCGGTGCCTGGGTTTCCAATTATTTACCTCATTTACAAACCGTTGTAGATGATATTACCTTTATAAAAAGTGTAACGACCGACCAGTTCAATCACGCGCCCGCGCAATTGCTGATGCACACGGGCACGCCGCGCCTGGGGCGACCCTCGCTGGGTGCCTGGGTTACGTATGGCTTGGGTTCGGAAAATGCCAATCTGCCTGGTTTTGTGGTACTTACATCTGGCGGAAAAGACCCAGATGCCGGGAAATCCGTGTGGGGCAGCGGCTTCCTGCCTTCCGTTTTTCAGGGGGTACAATGTCGTTCCGAAGGCGATCCGATTTTATTCCTGAGTGATCCCATAGGGATGAGCCGCGACCTGCGCCGTGCCTCCATTGATGCCATTAACGAAATCAACCGCCTGCAATACGAGCAAGTGCAAGACCCGGAAACCGTGAGCCGCATTGCGCAGTACGAAATGGCATTCAAAATGCAAATGTCCGTGCCGGAAGTCATGGACATCAAAAATGAACCCGAATACATTCACCAAATGTACGGCACCAAAGTCGGCGAAGCGAGTTTTGCCAACAACTGCCTGCTCGCGCGCAAGCTCGTGGAGAAGGGCGTGCGCTTTGTGCAACTCTTTGATTGGGGCTGGGATTCGCACGGCACCGATGAAAATCTCTCGATTGATGTAGGCTTAGTAAATAAATGTCGCCAGACGGATAAAGCCGTGACCGCCTTATTATTAGACTTAAAACAACGCGGCTTGCTCGACGAAACGCTGGTGATTTGGGGCGGCGAATTTGGCAGAACGCCCATGATGGAAAACCGCGAGAACAAGCCCAACCCCTTTAAAGGGCGCGACCACCACACCGAAGCCTTTACCATCTGGATGGCGGGCGGCGGCATCAAAAAAGGCTACACCCACGGCGAAACCGACGAAATCGGCTACACCACCGTCAGCGGCAAAGTCTCTACTTATGATATTCAAGCCACTATTCTCAATCAACTCGGCTTTGATCATGAAAAACTGACGTATCATTTTCAGGGAAGACCGTTTAGGTTGACGGATGTGAGTGGGGCGGTGGTGAGGGAAATTATATATCTATAATACTAAATATTATTATGTAAATTTGGCAGCTTTGCTCTATATTTGAACAAGTAAAAACAAAAAAATATTACTATGGAAAAACCATTTGTGTTTATAGGCTCTTCATTAGAAGCTAAACCCATTGCAAGGGAAATACAAGAAAAATTACTTGATACCTGTACTTGTCAGCTATGGGATGAAGCTCTTTTTGAACCGGGAGAAGCTGCTCTCTATTCATTACATAAAGCTTTACCCAAGTTTGATTTTGCAATATTCATATTTAACCCTGATGACATTACTGAAAGTAGGGAAAACAAGTACATTTCTACAAGAGATAACGTTATATTTGAATTAGGACTTAGTATGGGAATTTTGGGAATCAGAAGAAGTTTTATTGTGGTTCCTAACAACAATTCAAAAAAGGAGGAAATTAAAATTAAAATTCCCTCCGACTTAGCTGGAATTACTTATATAAATTTTGATTGGGATGGGAAAACAAGTAGTTTAAATTATTCTTTAGGGGCAGCATGTAACATATTAAGAAAATCTATCATCGAAAGAAGTAAAGAATTAACTTTGTCGATGCTTCCTTCAACTTCTTTAGCTCAAGGGTACTTCAAAAATTTTGTTCTCGAAATTTGTGCTGAGCTAATAAAAGTGGACAAAGTTGAAATAGGGGGAAAGAATTTTGACTTATCAAAAGATATTTTTGATTTCACAATTGTGCTTCCAGATGATATTTCTACAATGGGTCATCCTGGAGTAAATAAATTTAAAAGAGAAAACAATTTAATTGATTTTGAAATTCCAAGGAAATCTAGACCTTTCCCATTTTATGTTAAACAAGAAAGTGTAAATGGTAGAGTTAAATTTTACGATTTTCCAACAACTTTAAGAGCTTCTAGCGAAACAATCAACTTAATTTATCCACCAGGAATGGGTAGCTCGAATCGTGAATTTTTAGGTCAAAAGGAGCTTAGAAATTTTGAAAAGATATTAAAATTTCTTCTGACGCTTCCAGAAGCAGCGGAATTTAGAGATAATATTAAAATAATTTCTTATTCTGATTTAGGTATAAATACAAATATTAGACTTGCGTCCATATAAACAATTGAAAATCAGGAGTTGTTTTTTTTCAAAAAG
>CAZFBN010000221.1:0-6183 GCA_964517145.1 uncultured Saprospiraceae bacterium | reverse complement strand
TGCGTTTACTTGCTATTAGATGTGGAAAAACTTAATTTTTAACAGCTTCTTAAAGGAGAAAAAATTTATTTCGCCAGCGTATTAAATTTATTGCTGATGAAGGTGTAGATGTTCCAATCGTTGTAATGCTCCGCGAGGCAAATTACGATGTTATTCATGTTGCAGAAACACATAGCGGCATTGCCGATGAACAGGTGCTTGATATTGCCAATCAAGAAAGTAGAATTTTAGTTACAAAAGATAAAGATTTCGGCGAACTCATATTTAGATTACAAAAGATACATACTGGAATAATTCTGATAAGGTTAGAAAATTTAAAACCGAAGTTGAAAGCTGAAATAGTCATTGAAGCAGTAGTCAAGCATTTTTCAGAGCTTGAGGGGGCTTTTATTGTTATACAACCTGGAGTTGTTAGAATCAGAAAATTAAGTGTATCCAATTAAGCACAGTAACATCTAATTTCCACCAAAATAAAACCCACATTTATGAAAAAATCATTCTTTTTCCTTTTTATGCTTTTTACCATCTTGTATAGTTGTAAAAAAGCAGCACCTACCGACGAAGCGCGCGACGTGAAGCAATACACCATTGAGCAATTTATGAATAATACCGAGTATTTTGGTGCTTCCTTTTCGCATGACGATAACAAAATTCTAGTGACCAGCAACAAATCCGGTATTTTCAACGCTTATGAAATTCCTGTTTCCGGCGGCGAGCCAAAAGCGCTGACCAATTCGACGGGTTCTTCCGTTTTTGCGATTTCCTACTTTCCCAACGATGATCGCATTTTGTACCAACAGGATAACAATGGCAATGAAATTTCGCATTTGTTTGTACGCAATACCGACGGCTCTGTCAAGGAGGTGACGCCAGATTCCAATGCGCGTGCCGATTTTTATGGCTGGGCAGACGACCGGAAGAGCTTTTTTATTGGCTACACCAAGCGCGACCCACGCTTGGCGGATGTGTATGAGGTGGATATTGCTACGTTGCAGCCCAAACTGATTTATCAAAATGATGGCGCTTACAGCTTCAATGGTATTTCTAAAGATAAGCGTTATATGGCGCTGACCAAGGAAATTAATACGAACGATAATGATTTGTTTTTATATGATTTTCAAACTAAAAATCTGAAAAAAATCTCTCAAAATCAAGCAGGACACGGTGTTGCTGATTTTAGTACTGATAGCAAATCTTTATATTATTTAACGGATGATGGCAGCGAATTTAAATATTTAGTAAAATATGATATTGCCAACGGGCAGCGAGAGAAAGTATTAGAAGAAAAGTGGGACATCTGGTATGCTTATTTTTCAAAAAGTGGTAAATATCAGGTGATTGGTGTGAATGAAGATGGTAAAACTTCGGTGCGCATTGTAAATACCGAAAGCGGAGAAGCTGTTGATTTTCCTGACTTTGGTGATGTGGACATCAAATCTGTCAATATTTCTGATCGTGAAAAACTAATGACCTTTTATTTGGGCAGTTCGAGTCAGCCGAGTGACTTATATGTTTACAACATCGAAACGGGCGAGTCCAAACAGTTAACAAAATCTTTGAATCCTGAAATAAATCCAAATGACTTGGTGACTGCCGAAGTCGTGCGCTACAAATCTTTTGATGGCGTGGAAATTCCTGCTATTTATTACAAACCGAAACAGGCTTCCGCTGGCAACAAGGTACCGGCATTGGTGTATGTACACGGCGGTCCTGGTGGGCAAACGCGCCAGAACTATGATGCTGAAATTCAGTATTTTGTGAACCATGGCTATGCTATTTTGGGCGTCAATAATCGCGGCAGCAGCGGCTACGGTAAAACGTTTTATAAAATGGATGACCGTCAGCATGGCGAAGAAGATTTGCTCGATTGTGTAGCTGGTAAAACCTGGCTCGCGCAGCAGGGCTACATTGATTCTACCAAAATTGGTATTATGGGCGGTTCATATGGCGGTTTTATGACGATGGCGGCGCTGGTGCATCACCCTGAGGTGTTTGATGTCGGTGTAAATTATTTTGGTGTGACCAACTGGCTGCGTACCCTCAAGAGTATTCCACCCTGGTGGGAATCCTTTAAAGATGCGCTTTACACGGAGATGGGCGACCCCAACACCGTGGAGGATTCGGTGCGTTTGTACGGCATTTCACCTTTATTTCACCCTGAAAAAATTGTAAAGCCAGTGATGGTGTTGCAAGGCTCACAAGACCCGCGCGTGTTGCAGGTAGAATCGGATGAAATCGTGGCGGCAGCTAAGAAAAATGGCGTACCCACGGAATACGTTATTTTTGAAGATGAGGGACATGGCTTTGTGAAAAAGGAAAATCAAATAGAAGCGGCACAAAAAGTAATGCAATTCCTGGACAAACACTTGAAGAAAAAAGAGAATTTGAAGGGATAATGTTTGAGAAGCCGGAAGTCAGAAGCGAGAAATCAGATTTTGAATAGGATCACGATCTGACTTCCGACCTCTGACTTCTAACTTCCGACCTCGATGAAATCCAACGGCTTAAACTCAATCGTCTCATCCAGCATTTTGCGGTAAGCGACGTGCACACGTTGTGGTGTCACGTTCAAATTAGAGCAGGTTTCCACCATCATTTTGTTATGACCGCGAATGGTTGCCAGATAAAAATCTTCGTAATGTTCCACAAGATAAGGCGTATATAAAAAATCTACCATAAGTGGAAACACTCCTTTACGCTGAAATTCAGGATGAATGCCAAAAAGCATGCCTTTAAGTCCTTTTCTCGGCGTTCGTTTTAATTCCCATAAAAAACGCAGCAACTTCCACCATTGCAACTTACCATTGGCACGTCGGAAAAAAGGATTTACCTCCGGATACAAACCACAAAAACCCACCGGGCGCTCGCCATCGTACACAAAACAGGCAATTTTGGGGTCCACAATCGGCTTAATTTGCTTCAGCAAAGCATAAACCTGCTGAAATTCAAGCGGTTTGAAATAAGGTTGAAAATGGAAAGTGTTATTATAAAAATCTGTCAGGTCTTGTGAGAATTTTTGCAAGTCATTTAAATCTATATGCTCGGTTTTCAAATCATAGCGAGCACGAACCCGCGCCGCTAAATCCCGAAAACGATCAATCGGCACCGCCGCAATTTTACCATGTAAAGTCAAAACCTGCTCATACGGTCGGAAGCCCCAGTTTTCAAAAAATGCCTGATAATAGGGCATGTGGTAATATTCCTGGTACAATGGCTCCTGCTCATATCCTTTCACCAGCAAGCCCCAGAATTTGTCACGCTCGCCAAAATTAACTGGTCCGTCAATGGCTTTGACGCCTTTGGTTGTTAAAATTTTCTCCGCATGTTCAAACAATGCAAACGCATACTCCTGATTTTCAACACACTCAAAAAAGCCGATATTACCAACCGGGTACGGCTGCTGCTCATTCCGCTCAAAATCAACAAAAACAGCGATGCGACCCACAGGTGCTTTCTTATCATCCAATAGGACAAAAACCTGCGCTTCGCCGTGCGCAAAAGCCTTGTTCTTTGCAGGATTAAAAATATTTTCAATATCCGATTCAATCGGGCAAATCCAATGCGGAATGTGGCTGTAAATGCGGCGCGGCACCTGATGAAACAGCTTCCAATCCGCACGGCTTTTGACTTCTACAATGGTCATTTTGTTAAAATTAGCGAAGCAAAGATAGTAAAACAGACCATTCTAAAAAGTCGAATTCACCGTCAAACGTACCCCGCTGAACGCCGGCTCCAAACGGCAAATGCCACCCGCGCACACGACGCCCTCCACCTGTTTGATGTAGCTGAGCGAGAGTCGATTAGAGCGCATGGTGTAATAAACATCGAAGCGTGGGTAATGAATTTGCAACTTTTCACCATTGCTATCTTGCGGAGAATTGCGACCGGGCGTGACGTTAAACATATCCGACGCGGTGAAGGTCCAGTGCGGTGCAATGCTGAATTCGGCGAGCGCAAAGAGCCAATTGCCATAATCCTGGCGGAGTTCCACGGCTTTATCTTCGCCGGTTATCATCGCTTGGGTTTCGATTCGCATGGCTTTAGTGCGGTCAAATTTGTACAAAAATTCGGCAAAGGGAATGATCGTCTGCACGCGTGGCACGTTGGGTTTGAATTCATACACCTCCTGATTGTACGTTTGCAATTGTACCCCGCCCAAAAGGCTCCAGGTGCGCTGGTATTTGTAAGCGATTTCAGCGTATAATTCTTTGTATAACAATTGGTTATCCAACGTAGTCGTGTGCGCCAGATTGACATTAAAACTCCAGCTTCGATTGAGCGAATAGCGGATATCTGCTTGAAAACCAAGCTCTCCGAGTTCCTGCGTGGCTGGATTGTATCGAGCATTCAAACGATAGGTGTTCACGCGCGTGAGCGGCGGCAAAAAATTAATCAAACCGCGATTCAACTGCTCCTGCGGGCGCGTGCGAAAGCTAAAATTATCAGTGCGCTTGCCTTCCAAAGTGATGCCCAAACCGCTATCTGCATAACTCAAACTTGAATAAAGCACTGATCCTGAGCGCTGTATGAATTTATCGCCGATGATCGTTTGACTATCGCGCACAATCCTGCCAAATGGATCGTTCATCGCGTCTTTGGTCTTGTACGCGCCCTCCACGTACCACGACACAGCGCCCGCCGTCAGGGTATTATAAGCGGTGAACGCGTAGGTGTTGTATTTTGGTACAAAAATATCCTCGGCGGGATAAGTATTCAACGTCGCCACGAGCGAATTCATTGAGGCATCATCCAAGGTTCGATTCACCACGCCCAAGCCTGGCGCCAGTGCCACGCCATTGATAGAATCGCCCACTGTTAAAAAACCTTCTATATTTAAACCCTTGATTACCGAATTATAAACATCGAATTGCTGCTTTTGCCGACCGGTGAATGCTTTTATTTGCCAATCGGGTGCCAGATCGTAGGTCAATTTCAAACCTAACAGCGCATTGTCAATCAACAAGGGTCGCTCTTCAAATGCCCGAAAAATAATGCCACTGCCAATCTGGTCATAAATATAGCCAGCTGATATGCCTAATTGGTTGATTTTCTTTGAAATATACCAACGCCCGATGCCTTCGTCCGTGTAAGAACCGGTGGGATTCAGCAGGTTAGAATTGTTGAACAAATCAAACCGCAGAATAAAATCGAAGCCCCAGTTGCTATACGCCAGATTGAGCCAGGCCTCGCCACCATAGAGCTGGCGGTCGTACTGCGGCGTATTCACAGCACCGATGAGCGAATCGCGTAGGAAAAAATTGGCGTTCGATTCCAAACTACCGGAAATCTGAGGATTGTTCTTAGCGCTTTGTGCTAACAGCGAAGCACTTAGAATCAGAAATGGGATTATGATAAAAATCAGCTTCATTGGATTGTGTTAAAGTGTTTGTGTGTTCATGTGTTCATGTGGATTGTACGTGCAGGTTTGGCATTGGTTGCTTTTGCAGAAGACAAAATCTTGTAAAGTCTGGTATCTGGCATCTCCCAATCTGGCATCGCAAAAATCGTTAAATGTTTCCTAAAGAACGGTTTCGTCCACTTGAATGCCTTAATTTTGCAATTCAAGTACAAAAAAAAGAAACTTTTCAACATTCTCCTTATGAAAAAAACGCTGCTCTCATTTTTTGTCGTTGTTGCGATGCTTGCATTGATCTCGCCATTGTCCGCTCAAAAAGCCGTTCCTTCCGTAGAAATCAAAACTTTGGATGGAAAAACCGTTAATATTCAAGACTTTACAAAAAATGGCAAAATTGTCATCCTCAGCTTTTGGGCAACCTGGTGCAAGCCCTGCCAACTCGAACTCGACGCCATGATTGACCTGTACGAAGATTGGAAAGAAAAATACAACGTCGAGATCGTCGCCGTCACCATTGATACGCAGCGTGCCCTCGCCAAAGTCGGTCCGATGGTCGAAACCAAAGGCTGGCAATACACCATCCTCTCCGACGCCAATCAGCAATTGAAAAATGCGCTGAATTTTCAAACCATTCCGCAGACTTTCCTGCTCGATGCCAATGGCAATATGGTGTACGAACATAGCGGGTACGTGCCGGGGGATGAGTATGAGTTGGAGAAGAAGATTGTGGAGGTGGCGGGAAAGTAGACAAGGGTATTAAGAATAATAGTACTTTAACGTGAGTTCGGGGATTGAAAAATAAAAAGCATAGCAAATGATTTGTTATC
>CAZFBN010000220.1:0-6221 GCA_964517145.1 uncultured Saprospiraceae bacterium | reverse complement strand
TTTGTTTCATCGCATAGAGAAGGAAAGCACTTGTTTCACTTGTGACAGTGTTTCAATCAAGGGATGCTCTTTGCTGATGGAACAGAGAGCATCCACTTCTCATGGATAAACCAAAGCGATTGCTAACCATCTTTCTTCACAAACCTCACCCCCCAACCGCCTCAGTCATACGGAGAGGGGGAGTCGCGTGAAACCCGGCGGGGGTGAGGTTTCACGGATGATGAGCAGCCTGATTGGTTTATCCATCAGTTGGAAATAATTCAGGGCACAACAAACTCAAACACCCACGAGCCAGAGATGCGCTGCTGATCGTTACCACCACCGCTGCCGAAGCCGATCAACTCGGTGATTTCCAGCCGCCACTCGCCGACATAATTAAACATGCCTGCAAAGTAGGTGTAATCCTGGCAGGACTCATCTCCATCCAAGAACGGACGTACACCACCGCCACCAGGAACTTCACCCTCTGCCGTAGTCAACTGCGGGATAGCTGTCCACTGTCGAGCTGGGTCAGGCGTCAAGAAACACACGATGACACGCGTTTGTGAGGGGGAAACGGTCACGCGCTCTAAAGTGACAGCGATGTTTTGGTCTGTCACTCTCATCTGTGTCTCCAGCACTCGCTGTTCATCCACGAGCGCGATACTGAAATCGAAAGTGAAAATCCCTTCCGGTTTTTCTTTCATCGCTTCGAACTGTTCGATGGTTACCTGTGAAGGAAGGGGTGAGGTAAGCCCGTAAATTCCAACTTCGAGGTGCAAATCTAAGGTTGATCTGTTGCCCACCTCAATAGCGCTTAAATCATGCGTGCGTGTCTTAAAGACACGGCTAGAAGTTGGAACAACGTCAGTTTCCCCCCATCCAACCCCTTCACCATTTTCGTCAATCAGAGCAGACATTCCTTGAAGAAACGGGATTTCTGCACCTGTATCGCGCACACGCAGTCGATACACATCATTGGATAGCTCAGTGTACTGCCTACCGGAAATATCCTCTATGATGTAGGCGACTGTCAGGCGGTTGCCGTCGGCATACGCCCATTCCAGAGTGACGGTGTAACCATCATGGGTTTGACTGATGCCGATCTCGTGCCCCAGACCCTGTTCATAGATCGCTTTCAGCCCTGCATCATAATCGATGAACTGTTGAAGGACGGTGTTCATGGCAATCACCACTCCGATTCCAATGGTCAACACAGCAATCAATGCAACCGTAGCCCTCACAGACAGTCTGCCATATTGACGTGGTTGTACCGCCGTCAATACCCTCCGGGCTTGCCTGCGTTGAATGAACTCGCGCCGTAAGTGCTGCGCGAGTTCTGCCTCAAAGTTTTCACGTGGCTTCGGCGCGGATGCGCTAAGTTTCATTTCAAAATCCGTCATTGTCTGCATGTTTTCCTCCTTATCGTGGTTCGACTGTTCACTCATCACTGGTCTGTCCTTTGGCAGATTGTGCCGTCTGGTACTTTTCCTGAAGGTCGTTCAGCGCACGGCTGAGGTATGCGGAAACCGTCTTTTCGCCAATCCCCAGTACTTCAGCGATCTCCTGATTGCGCAGACCACCGTAATAACGCAGCGTAATGATCTCCCGTTTGCGCTCCGGAAGGGTGAGAATCATCCGATACAGATGGGCGGCCTCCTCGTTCTCGCCAACGATGTAATCGGGCTGTTTCTCTACTGGGGCGGATGGTTCAGCATCTTCAAGTGGAATGTGATTTTCAAAATGCCCATTTCGGCGGTAGTGATCGGCGATGGCATGGCGGGCGATGACAAACAACCAGGCCGCAAAGCTGGTCTGCTGTCGATGGCGTAGTTGATCCAGATTCTTGATGACACGCAGGAAAATATCGGAAACAACATCTTCGGCATCCTGCCTATGGGTGACGCGAGACACCACGTAGCCGTAGATGCGCCGCGAGTACCGATAGTAAAGCACCTGGAATGCGTCGGGATCGTCTATCGCGCGTTGGATGAGCGCTTGTTCGTCTACAGTATCATGCATGGCTGCTCCTTACCTCACACTATATAAGACGTGAGGAAAGGGCAAAATACTGCTCTGAATGTTATTCGTCAACGTCACAGGTGAAACAGCCGTACCTGTCACAGCGGCGGTTTTGCGCCTGTAGAAGTTGAAAAACGCGTGCGTTTTTGTATCCCGCAGATTCGCAAAATCAGAATTGTTTCAGTTGTGACGGCGTGACATTCCCTATCCTCCTCTCCTCGCACTACCGCCGACGCGGCGAGTGTGCAGCGCGGGCTTCCTCCCCGTCAAACACCGGCAGCGGTACGCCAGTACCACCGTTCCGGCGGGACTGCCGAACCACCGCCTCTCGCTGCGCTCATGTTTGACTGGTGCCCTCCTCTGCGCTGCCCCGGCTTGGCCGAGCGGTAGCGCTCAGCGTGCTGGCGCATCCAGCAGTTCAGAGGGGAGTATCCTCATGCACGATTCAACAGTTTCAGACAACAACCGTTTTGGTATTCGCCCGTTTCCCCGTGTTGCGACCTATCCCACCAGTTGGAACGGTGAAATGACTTTCGAGCAAATCTCGGGGGACATCCGTCCACGCGCCGCGAAGATGCTGCTACGCCAGTATCGCGTCTGGGCGCAAGACCTCGATGACTGCCTGCAAAACGGACTGATGTATGTCTGGGAGCAGCTCGCCGCTGACCGTGATTTCCTCGCTAAGAAAAGTCGGTTTGAAGCGGCTCTCATTATCTGCTATCGGTCAAAGTCTACCAGCATTCGTAAGCAGAATCTCCGCTACGAATACATGGAAGACTTCTGGGCGCAGCACGACTTCAAGCATCCCGAAGAGATGCGGATCGGCGGTCTGGAACGCTTCAAGATCGCCGGTGAGCGCTGGGCGACGTGGGCAACGCTCACCGACATCCGCATCGACATCGAACGTGCCGTATTGACCGTTTACGAGCAGGTGAAGGACGATCCAGCCGGGCTGCTGGCACTCTACGCCGCAACGACATCAGCCACCAGCAAAGACCTGGCATATGTCGTGCCGGGCAAAGGGGAAGATGCCATCCGCTGGCGGGCGGCGGCCATTCGCAACCAGCTGCGCGGGATGCTAGGCACGCTCCAGCGCGAACAACCGACATGGCGTGAGAAGTTCGACGCTGGCGAGGTTGAACCAGCCATGAAGCTGCTGGAACGGCATCCAGAGCAGGACATCAAATACGCCGCGATTCGTGGACTGATCGAAGGCAAGAGTTCGCGGCAGGCGGCGCAGGCGTTCGGGTATAACGTCAACACGCTCCAATTCCATCGCCGGCGGGCGAACAAAGAGCTTGCACAGGTCTACGGCTGTACCGCATGAGGTCAGCCGTTTTTGTTTCTGTGGCTGGTGAGCGCGTGTTCTCACACGTTCATCAGCCATATATTTTTTGCGAGTAAAACAGCGCTATGCACTTACCAGCACCAACGAACAGACAATGCCAATTTCATTGAGGGCAAGGGTGTGTTTTTTAGCCCATGTTTCCCTGGAACGATCCAACCATTGGTCAAACATATCATCATCGGGATATTTGGAAGGGGGTGCTATGGGTTCATCACGTTTGCATCGAATCGCGTTCATGATGGCATCACGTTGTATGTTATCCATCACGATGCGAGCATGTTGGTCGAATAATACTGCAAAGTGCCGCCGCCGATGCCGGAAAAGAACGAATAGCTGTGTTTTGCCACTACCAAGTCTTGCACTACGGAATCCTGGCGGCAGTTGCTCAACACGTAAACGATCTTCAATGGATAGCACAGCCAGGTCATCAAGAAACGAGCTTGTTTGTAGTTTCTCAGCGTTCTCAATGAATTTCATTGTTTCATCAAGATCAAGGGTAACATTTTGGTCAAACGTTTGAAGTTGCCTTGCAAGGGCGGTCATCTCTAAGCCATCTTCGCCCGTCTGCTGGTTACTTTCCAACATTACCGGAATATCGGCAAAGGATTGATGCTGACGGTTGCGTTCGATCAACCTGCGTTGCCAGTTCATCGCCATATGAACCTGCGGGTTGCTCATCGTAGAAGGCACAAAATTGTAAATGGTGATCTCACGGGGTTCTTTCCAAGGGCGAAGCACCCGTCCCATGCGCTGTGCCAGAATGAGAACCGTCCAGGGTAAATCATAATTGATGAGGATTGATGCATCTTGCAGGTTAAAGCCTTCTGCCAGAGCGCCAGTTGCCACCAGGACATGAATATCATCCTCGATGCGTTCTTCTTCCGGCACATCATTGGCGACAGGTGCAAATCGACGCAGTAGATTATCAACTGTATCGATGTCACGATCAGCCGTCGTTTCAGCACGAATTTCCGGCAGATAGTTGGTAATGGCTTCAGCCAGGGCTTTAGCCGTCTCCCGATAGTGACAGAAGATGACGACTTTCTCATTACCGGATTGACGGATGATTCCCAGCACTCGATGAAGTTTCGTGTCATGCTGAGGGTGTTGATGCTGTTTGACTTGATGCAGATAACGATCTACGAAATGTGTCAAATCTCTTTGGTGAGCAAATCGCATTTTGTCGAAGCCGCCGGACTTGCGTAATTTACTGAATAAATCTTCTACCTGTATCGGTGAGGAACAGAACTGTCGCATCACTTCCGCATTGAAGAAGCCGGCTGTTTGCCCATTGGTCATCTCAAACTCATCGAAAAGCTGTTGTTGTGGTGTGGGCTTCTGCTTCCGGTCGAGCAAACGACTGTTTAATAGTTCGACTAATATGTCATCGAGTGGGTTCTCGTAAATCTCTGTACGAAATTTAAGCCTGCGCGGGAAATACCGTCTGTCGCCTTCAGCGAAGATGACGTACCGTTCCCCGGACGCATCACGCTCACTAAAATGATAGACGACGCTGGGTGTTGTCAACACAGCGCAAGGTGGCAGTTCAGGGAGTTCAACCGATGAATCAACTTTCCAATAGGTCGGGTCATTAAATAGCTGATGTCGGCTGGCAAACAGAGACTGGGGCAGTAAATGAAGCTGGGCATTTACATCGTCAATGCCTCGGCTGAACGGTGTCGCCGTCAACATCAAAAGATGTGCGCCACTTTTATGGATAGCAGCTTCAATTCTCTGGTAACGGAGCTTCCTCTCGCCGCCTGTGCTGTCAGCATTTCGCATGTGATGCGATTCATCCAGAATGATGAGGGTTTTGGATGTGATGTGCCGCAGGTCATGCTCAAGGTTTCGAACGCTGTAATTACGTGCCGGATCGTCAGCCGAAAGTGTGTTGTACGAAAACTCTGCGCTGGAGGTCACCGCCGCACGCATAAAACGCCGCCATGTCTCGCGTAATCCGGCAGGGCAAACGATGATGACACCATCAATAGCATTCTGCATCCGCAGATAAGCGACAATGTGTGCCGCCATGACTGTCTTGCCTAAGCCAGTTGAGGCAATCAACATCGCGCCGCGATAGTCCATGAGCGATTGCAAAGCACGGGATACAACTGGACGCTGATAACGGGCGAGCTGCGGCAACTGCAGCGGGACTTCATCCTCTGGTAAACCGTACAATTCAATGAGCGCCCGTACATACACATCAAAGGGGGGATAAGCAGCGACATACGCCCGCAGCTTATCAATCAGTGCTTGCGTGATGGATTCCGCCTGCGCGAAATAATAATCAAACTGCTGAACGAAGTAACAAACATCATCAGGATCAACGACAACATAGCCAGCTTCTCGGCTTTTCACCAGACCGTGATACGACATATTCGCCGAGGTGACAACTGCCGCATCCTCGTCTGCGATATAGAGTTTGGCATGGTGGTACAAATATCGTGCATCGAGTAATGCCCCACCATCAATAGCATCACCGACCGAAACCAGCAGCAGGTTATTTTCCAGCGCGTCAAGCATGAGGCGCATCGCTCGCATTCGTCGTTCAAGAGGATGAGCCGCCAGCTTATCGACGAACTCATTGATGACATCTTCAGCGCGATCTCGTCCGCCTTCTTCACGCCCCACCAGTAAGCGCACCTGCTTACCTGCAAGAACGTCTTGCAGGCATTGAAACCCGGAAGGCTCAAAGTACGCCGTCGCAATTCGTATCATGTGACCTGGAGCGAGGGTGGTGCTGATGCAGTTTAGCGCGGCGCTGTGTCCGCTGAAGAAACGTCTGGTGATATCAGGGTCGGTCATTTTCATGTGGTTCTGTAGTGACCCCAAAAAGTTGGACACGAAAGTGCCTGTGCTTATTTTAGCACTG